>NZ_JAFCWX010000020.1:0-107441 GCF_049897805.1 Massilia sp. TWP1-3-3 | reverse complement strand
CCCGGAAACGATGTTAGAAATAAAGCACAAGAACGAACCCTAAATTCCACCACAACAACCAAGATCAGGACATAATTTGTTCAAAAAACACACCCGACAAGTAGTCTGACACAGGGGGAACGGCGAGCGGCGACCGCTGAATCCTTTGGTACCCACGACACAGGTCGTGGGGATTGGCGGTGTGCCGATCACTTGCATGCGCTCATCGGAGGGCACGAGTTGGCCACGTTGGCCAAAAAGAAGTTTGTAGACCCCATACCTGCTGAAGCGTTTATTCACCTGTGTCGCGATCATTGGCGAGCCAAGCAAAAAAAGGTATTTTGGTTTTTTAATTGCAGCGGGTAGCTTCATCAAAATATCCCGCACGAGTATCCCGCCCAAGGAATGACCTATCACCGCATATTCCCCTTCGGCCGCTGTCTCGGCAAAGCAGTTCAACAGCCGGCTTTTGATTGAATCCAGGTTTTGAAAAGACAAAAAATAAGAAAATGTAGCCGTTTTGTACCCAAGCCTCCTTAAGCGCACGAAGGTAGGAAAGCAGTCAAAAGGTGTGGCGCCCATACCATGGACAAATAATATTTTCATATCTCGGATTCGAAGGGGTGAGCGGCGGCCCACCAGTCCCGGTCGATTGTACTCGACGGCACACGGTCCCCATAAGAACCGTTACGCTCAGCTGCACCTAAACGTTCCACTGCACCTCAGAACCCGCGTGGCGCTGGGCTTGGGTAGTGCCGACCGTTATAGCGCAAGACGAGCTTGCCGCTTGTCGGCTTGCCTGTCGTCTGCAGGCACTCGCCGGCACTCTGGCGCGCCGCCTCGACGCTTTCCCTGGAAGTCACCACCAGGTCACGAAAACCTTTGGTGGAAGTGAGCGCAAGATCAATCGTCGCCGCGCTGGTCGAAAAACTCCCCGCGCACTGCGTGTCCCATTCGCCCTGGTTCGCCTGCGTCTGCAGCGGGCCAAGAACCTGGCGCAGCTCCTTGCCGGTATCAATGTACAAAGACAGCGCCTGGTACGAACCAGGATTGGCGCGCGACGACGACGCATGATTGATGCGCACGCCAAAGGCGCGAACGCGCGGCGCCAGGTCGTAGCGCCCAGTGTCGATTGAGAGCCCTGAAAAACGCAAGGCATCGGACTCGAAAGCACTGTCATGGCGCATGCGCCTTACCACGGTCCCATCTGCCTTGACGATCGCCAGGTCGATATCGTAGCTACCGTCATCACCCTCGCCCACCGAGTCGGCGCGGCGAAATGCCAGCGCAACGACGGCGTGGCCCGGCATGGCCGGCAAGGCGCGGCACGCCTGCATCTCTGTCCGGGGCGGATCATGCTTAAACTTCGACGCCGTGCTGGCCACCAGCAGCGGCGTGCACAGCGTATTGGCGGCAACGGCGGCGCCGCTGCTGGCAGCCAACGCCGCCAGCACCAGCGTATTTGCTGCGCCGGCGTTTAGCCAACCCACTTGCGCGCGTTCTGGAACATGCGCATCCATGGCGAATCCTCGCCCCACGACTCGGGGTGCCACGACTGCTGCACTGAACGACATACACGCTCGGCATGCGGCATCATGACTGTAAAACGTCCGTCGGCAGTGGTCACCGCGGTCAAACCGGCCGGCGAACCATTCGGATTGTAGGGGTAAGCTTCGGTCGCCTCGCCCCGGTTGTCCACATAGCGCAGCGCCTTGACGGCGGCATCGATGTCGCCGGTTTGCGAGAAGTCGGCAAAGCCTTCACCGTGCGCGATCGCGATCGCGGTCTTGGTCCCGCTCATGCCGCTAAAGAAAATCGATGGCGAGTCGAGCACTTCCACCATTGCGAAGCGCGCCTCGAACTGCTCCGATTTATTGCGCGTGAACTTGGGCCATGCCTGCGCGCCCGGAATGATGGACTTCAAATTGCTCATCATCTGGCAACCGTTGCACACACCCAGGCCAAAGCTGTCGCTGCGGGCAAAAAAGCGCGCGAACTGGTCGACCAGCTTGTCGTTGAACAGGATGGTCTTGGCCCAGCCTTCGCCCGCGCCCAGTACGTCGCCATACGAAAAACCGCCCACGGCGATCACGCCCTGGAAGTCGTCCAGCCTGGCGCGTCCGGCGATCAAGTCGCTCATGTGCACGTCAACGGCCGTAAAGCCGGCCTGGTGCATGACCCACGCCGTTTCGATATGCGAATTGACGCCCTGCTCGCGCAGGATCGCCACGCGCGGACGCACGCCGCTCGCGACGAACGGCGCTGCCACATTGATGCTCGGGTCGAACGTGAGCACCGGCGAAATACCAGGATCGGTGTCGTCCTGCAGGCGATCGTATTCGGCGTCGGCGCAGGCCGGGTTGTCGCGCAGGCGCGCGATGCGCCAGCTCGTCTCGCTCCACAGGCGGTGCAAGGCGCTGCGCTGTTCGCTGTAGATCACCTTGGCGTCGCGCGTAAATTCAATCATGCCGCGCTCGTTCGGTTTGCCGATGATGTGGCTGCAGGCGCCGAGGTTGAACTCGCGCAGCACGTTCATTACGGGCGTCTTGTCGGCGGCGCGCACCTGGATCACGGCGCCCAGTTCTTCGCTGAACAAGGCGCGCAACGTCATGTCGTTGCGCCGCTCGGCCACCTGGCCGGTCCAGTTCTTGGCGTCGCCCCAGTCGGCCGCATGTTCGCCTTCGAGCGTAAGGATGTCCAGGTTGACGGTCAGGCCGCTGCGGCCCGCAAAGGCCATCTCGCACAGCGTGGCGAACAGGCCGCCGTCGGAGCGGTCGTGATACGCCAGCAGCTTGCCGTCGATATTGAGCTTCTGGATCGCGGCAAAAAAACCTTTCAGGTCGTCCGCGCTGTCAACGTCCGGTACTTCGTTGCCCAGCTGCTGGGTCACCAGCGACAGGGCCGATGCGCCCAGGCGGTTCTTGCCGCGCCCAAGGTCGATCACGATCAGCACCGTGTCGCCCGCGTCTTGCCTGATCTGCGGCGTGAGCGAACGGCGAATATCGGCCACCGGCGCGAACGACGAGACGATCAGCGACACGGGCGACGTAACAGCCTTGGCGTCGCCGTCATCCTTCCAGGTGGTGCGCATCGACAGCGAGTCTTTGCCCACCGGGATGCTGATGCCCAGCGCCGGGCACAGTTCCATGCCGATCGCCTTGACGGTGTCGAACAAGGCAGCATCCTGCCCCGGCTGGCCGCAGGCGGCCATCCAGTTGGCGGACAGCTTGATGTCCGAGATATCGTTAATCGCTGCGGCGGCGATGTTGGTCACCGCTTCGCCCACCGCCATGCGGCCCGACGCGGCGGCGTTGATGACGGCCAGCGGCGTGCGCTCGCCCATCGCCATCGCTTCGCCCAGGTAGCCTTCAAAACTCATGGCGGTGACGGCGCAGTCGGCCACCGGCACCTGCCACGGGCCAACCATCTGGTCGCGCACGGTAGTGCCGCCGACAGTGCGGTCGCCAATGGTGATCAAGAATGATTTGTCGGCCACGGTGGGCAGCAGCAGCACGCGCTTGGCGACATCGGCCAGCTCAAGGCCGGTCAGGTCGATGGCGGGGAAATCGTTGTGCACATGGTGGGCGTCGCGCGACATCTTGGGCGGCTTGCCCAGCAAAACGTCCATCGGCATGTCGACCGGGCAGTTGCCCTGTTCCGGATCGATCAGTTTCAACTGGCGTTCTTCAGTGGCCACGCCGACGGCGGCAAACAGGCAGCGTTCGCGCTCGCACATGGCGGTAAACAAGAGCAGGCTTTCCGGTGCGATGGCCAGCACGTAGCGTTCCTGCGACTCGTTGCTCCAGATTTCCTTGGGCGCCATGCCGCTTTCTTCAAGCGGAATCTTGCGCAGGTCGAAAATCGCGCCGCGCTTGGCGTCGTTGGTAATTTCCGGGAACGCGTTCGACAAGCCGCCGGCACCCACGTCGTGGATCGAGATGATCGGATTGTCCGCGCCCATCTGCCAGCAGCGGTTGATCACTTCCTGCGCGCGCCGTTCCATTTCAGGATTGCCGCGCTGGACCGAGTCGAAGTCCAGGTCGGCCGTGTTGGTACCGGTCGCCATCGACGACGCGGCGCTGCCGCCCATGCCGATGCGCATGCCCGGCCCACCCAGCTGCACCAGCAGGCTGCCGACGGGAATATCGTTCTTGTGCGTGTGCTGGCCCGAGATATTGCCAATGCCGCCGGCAATCATGATCGGCTTGTGGTAGCCGTACACGGTGTCCGGCGTGCCGGCAACCAGACGCCCGACGTTCTGTTCATAGGTGCGGAAGTACCCGCCCAACACAGGACGGCCAAATTCGTTGCTGAACGCGGCGCCGCCAAGCGGGCCTTCGATCATGATCTGCAAGGGCGAGGCGATGCGGTCCGGCTTGCCGTAGGCCGGGGTGGTCGTGGCAGTGGCGCGTTCCTGCAACGGCGCGGTGACGCTGGCCGCGTTTTCCCATGGCTGCACAAAGCCGGGAATCATCAGGTTCGACACCGTAAAGCCGGCCAGGCCAGCTTTCGGCTTGGCGCCGCGGCCGGTGGCGCCTTCGTCGCGAATTTCACCGCCGGCGCCGGTAGAGGCACCCGGGAACGGGGAAATCGCGGTCGGGTGATTGTGCGTTTCGACCTTCATCAGCGTGTGCGTCAGTTCGGTCGAACTCGCGTATTCGTGCTGTTCGCCGCGCGGATAAAAGCGCGTGACGGTGGCCCCTTCCATGATCGACGAGTTGTCGCTGTAGGCGACGATGGTCCCCTTCGGCTGCAACTGGTGGGTGTTCTTGATCATCTGGAACAGCGACTTGTCCTGCGCCACGCCGTCGACGATGAAGTCGGCGTTGAAGATCTTGTGGCGGCAATGCTCGCTGTTCGCCTGCGCGAACATCATCAGTTCAACGTCGGTCGGGTTGCGCTGGGCGCGGGTGAAGGCTTCGAGCAGGTAATCGATTTCATCGTCCGACAGGGCCAGGCCAAGGTCGGTATTGGCTTTTTCCAGCGCGTGCTTGCCGGCGGCCAGCACGTCGATCGACTCGAACGGCTTGGCTTGCAGTTCGCGAAACAGATGCACCGCGTCGTCTGCATTGCGTAGCACGCTTTCGGTCATCCGGTCGTGCAGCAGCGCGGCCACGGCCTCGGTTTCTTCTGCCGTGAAGTGCTTGGCCGCGCCGATGCTGGTGCCCAAAATGCCGCCCTTGAGCACCACCGTAAAGGCGACGCCGCGCTCGATGCGGTGCACGTGCGCCATGCCGCAGTTGTGGGCGATGTCGGTCGCTTTCGAGGCCCACGGCGAAATGGTGCCGAAACGGGGTATGACGAAAAACGCCTCGACGGCGCCGTCGTGCGCCGTCTCGATGGCCGCTTCGCCATAGGTCAACAAGGCAGTCAAGCGGCCTGTGTCGGCGTTGGACAGCGCTGCGCTGGAATCAATGAAATGATAAAAGCGCGCCTGGATGGCCACGATTGCAGGCTTGACGGCTTGCAGCTGGGCGAGGAGACGATGGCTACGAAATGCGGACAGGGCGTTAGAACCCGGCAGAATCAACATGGTTGGGAGGTGGTTGATGCAGCGTGGCTGCGGGTTAAAGTGGAAACCTTTAGGGCGGCATTATACCGCGTTGCACAATGGACAGCGAAGCATCCTGTTGCCGATGGCGGCGACAATAGCGTATCGTACAGTTTCAAGACTTTGGCATGCCAACCGTTAATGATGGTAACGCCCCGGCAACGGGGATACGAGAGTGGAAAAAACGATGCAAGATAACAGCAACTTGTCGGTATTGGTGATCGACCCCAACCCCGGCATGCGGGGCAGCCTGCAAAACATGCTGGTGCAGGCCAACATTTCCAAAGTCGAATTCGCCGTCAACTCGGGCACCGCCATCAAGCAGCTGGGCCGGCGCTCGTACGACATCATCCTGTGCGAATACGATCTGGGCGGGGGCACCGACGGCCAGGACGGCCAGCAGTTGCTCGAAGACCTGCGCCACCACAAGCTCATTGGCCTGTTGACCATCTTCATCATGATTACCTCCGAAGGCATTTACAGCAAGGTGGTCAGCGCGGCCGAACTCACGCCGACCGATTACATCCTGAAACCGTTCACGGTTGACGTGCTGAGCAACCGCATCACGCGCGCCATCGAGCGGCGCAATGCGTTTTTGCCGGCCTACCAGGCCATCGGCCAGGGCAACCCGCGCGAAGCGATCAAGGCATGCGCGGGCGGCGAAACGGCCAACCCGCGCTACGGCGCGGACTTCATACGCTTGCGCGCCGAGTTGCACGTGAGCCTGAACGAACTGGCCGAAGCCGAGCAGCTGTACAGTGCGGTGCTGGCCATCAAGCCCTACGGCTGGGCGCAACTGGGGCTGGGACGCACGCTGTTCGCCCAGGGCAAGACAGAAGACGCCGAGCAAGTACTGGGCAAGCTCGTGGTCGACAATCCCAAGCTGATGGCGGCCTACGACCTGCTGGCGCGCTGCCGCCAGGCCGAGGGCGACGTCGCCGGCGCCCAGCGCATTCTCGAAAATGCGGTCGCCATTTCGCCCCACGTGGTGCGGCGCTTGCGCACGCTGGGCGAGGTGGCGATGGAAGCGGGCGACATGGCGGCGGCCGAAAAATCGTTCAAGCTGGTGGTGGCCAAAGCCAAGTATTCGGAATTTCGCAATCCGGAAGACCACGTCAACCTGGTCAAGACCTTGATCAAAAAAGGCGATGCGGCGCAGGCCAGCGCGGTCATCCGCGACATGGAAAAATCACTGCGCGGCAACCCCACCACCGATATCTGCCGCGCGATCACCACCGCCATGCTGCACGAAGCGGCCGGCAACAACGATGCCATGAAAACCGAACTGACCAGTGCCGTCGGCGGCGTGCGCAGCGCGGCCAGTCTGTCGAGCGCGCTAAAAATCGGACTGGCGCGCAGCTGCCTTGCCAGCAAACTGGACAAGGAAGCGTCGGACGTGATGCTGGCGGTGATGAACGACTTCAACAGCGACATCACGCTGCCGCAGGCCATGGCCGTGTTCGCCAAGGCCGGGCGCCAGGATCTTGCCGAGGGCCTGGGCGCTCAGCTCAAGCAGCAGTCCCAAGAATTGCTCAGCGTGGCGACCGAAAAGGCGAATATGGGCGACTTGAAGGGCGCGGTGCAAACCTTGCTCGAGGCACTACACAAGTCGCCGGGCAACCTGGAAGTGATGATCGCGCTGGCTGCCGGCATTTTGCGCCAGATTGCTGAGCTGGGCTGGGATCACAGTCTGGCGGAGGTGGGCCGGACCCAGATCGACACGATCCGCGAACTCGATGCGCGCCACCCGAAAGTGGGGCCCTTGCTCGACGAGTACAACGGGCTCAAGCGCAAATACGGCATATCGAGCTGAACTTGCCGCCGCGCTGCAGCGCGCTGATCAGCGGGTGCGTTCCTCGCACTCGCGCGCAAGTTCCCCCGGGCGGCAGCGCCGGTCCACCGCCTGGCGCGGCGGCTCCTGGAACGCAGGATCGAGCCCCCGTTCGCGCGGCGGCTGCAGCATCGTTCCCTTGATGGGCCTGGCGCGCGGCTGAACCTTTGCCACTGCGGGCGTCGCTACCCGTTTTGCAATGATGGCTGCTTTTTTGGCCACGGCCGCGATGGTGGGCTTGGGCACCACTTTCTTGGCCGGCTTGGCGGCGACAACAGCCGGCGCGGCCGGTTTTTCGACTTTCTTTGCCACAACCGGTGCTGGCGCATGCACGCTCGGCGCGGCCGGCTTCTCCACTTTCTTTGCCGTAACGGGCGCTGGAGCGCTTGGTGCTGCCGGCTTGGGCGTTTCGGCCACCGCTTGCGGGTGCGCCACGGCGGCAGTTTCTTCTTTCTTGTGCGCGGGCACTGCCTCTTGCGGCAACATCACCAGCGGCGGCAGGCTCGACACGCGTTTTTCAAGCAAGGGCGGCGCTGGCGCCGGCGCCGACGCATTGGCGGCCACCACTTCCATGGGACTGTTCGACTCGTACAAATCGAGCGCGAGCATGGTCGCGCCCGCCGCCACGGCAATCGTCACCAGCGCGATGCCCAGGAAGATGACGCGCCGGCCCCAGCGCTGTCCCGCCGTGGGCGCGGCGCTCTGATTACTCAGCCAGGCCGGCATCTCGCCGGCATCGATCGCCGGCTGCACGTTCGCTTGCGGCGCAAGGGTTGGCTCGTGCTTGTGAGCGTGGGGATGTTCGCTATGGTCCAAAATAATCGCCTATGTTTAGTCGTGCAGGCCCAAGTGTAGCCAATAATACAAAGCTACAGTGCACGAATGCGCTATTTCTCTGCGAAACCGTAACCGCCGCCGCCTGGTGTTTCCACGATAAACGTGTCGCCGGCCGCCATCTCGGTCTTGCCGATATGAGGCAGGTGCTCGGTGCTGCCATCGGCGCGCAGCACCGTGTTCACGCCCGTGGCGCCCGCTTCGCCGCCGGCCATGCCGAACGGCGCGTGCACCCGGTTGTTCGACAAGATGGCCGCCATCATGGGTTCCAGAAAGCGCAGCTTGCGCACGCCACCATTGCCGCCGGCCCAGCGCCCTGCCCCGCCGGACCCATGGCGGATGGCATAGCTTTCCAGACGGACCGGAAAGCGAAATTCCAGGATTTCCGGATCGGTCAGGCGCGAGTTGGTCATATTGGTTTGCACCACGTCGGTGCCATCGAAGCCTTTCCCCGCGCCCGAGCCGCCGGAAATCGTTTCGTAATACTGGTATTTGGCGTTGCCAAAGGTAAAGTTGTTCATCGTTCCCTGCGACGCCGCCATCACGCCGAGCGCGCCGTATAAGGCGTTGGTGATGCAGGTCGACGTTTCCACATTGCCAGAGACAACCGAGGCCGGGTAATGGGGATTGAGCATCGAGCCGGACGGAATGATCACGCGCAGCGGTTTGAGGCAACCGGCGTTAAGCGGAATATCGTCGTCAACCAGGGTGCGAAACACGTACAGCACGGCCGCCATGCACACGGCCGACGGCGCGTTGAAATTGTTGGGCAGCTGGCCGGAAGTGCCGGTGAAGTCGATCTCGGCGCTGCGTTCTGCCCGGTCGACCCGGATCGCGACCTGGATGCGGGCGCCATTATCGAGCTCGACCGTAAACTTGCCATCTTTGAGCGCCGTGATCACGCGCCGCACCGCTTCCTCGGCATTGTCCTGCACGTGGCCCATGTAGGCCTGCACCACGTCCAGCCCGAAGTGCGCCACCATCTTGCGCAATTCGTCAACGCCCTTCTGGTTGGCCGCAACCTGAGCGCGCAAGTCCGCCATGTTCTGGTCCGGATTGCGCGCCGGGTAGCGCGCCGCGCCCAGCAAGGCACGGGCCTGGGCGTCGCGCAGCAAGCCATCGGCACCGTCAACGAGCTTGAAGTTGTCGATCAAGACGCCTTCCTGGTCAATCGTCACCGAGTCCGGCGGCATGGAACCGGGTGTCGTGCCGCCGATGTCGGCGTGGTGGCCGCGCGAGCCGACATAAAACAGGATGACCTGCCCCGCTTCATCGAACACGGGCGAAATGACCGTCACGTCGGGCAGGTGGGTGCCGCCGTGGTACGGGTCGTTGAGCATGAAAACGTCCCCCGCGCGCATCTTGCCCGCGTTTTCCAGCATCACGGTCTTGATGCTCTCGCCCATGGAACCCAGGTGCACCGGCATGTGCGGGGCGTTGGCGATCAGGTTGCCGGCCGCGTCGAACAGCGCGCAGCTAAAGTCGAGCCGCTCTTTGATGTTGACCGAATAAGCGGTGTTCTGCAGCCGCAGGCCCATTTGCTCGGCAATCGACATGAACAGGTTGTTGAAAATCTCCAGCATCACCGGGTCGGCCGTGCTGCCGATCGCCCGCCGTTCGGGCAGCGCGGCGACGCGCGTGAGCACCAGGTGGTTGTGCGGCGTGACCGCTGCCTGCCAGCCTGGTTCGATAACGGTGGTCGCATTGTCCTCGGCGACGATGGCGGGGCCGGCAAGCACGTCGCCCACGCGCATGTCCGCGCGTTTGTAGAGTGCTGTCTGGTGCCAGGCGCCGGCGCTGTACATGCGCACCGTTTCGTGCTCCGTCAAGGGACCGTGGCGTGGAGCGGGGGCGGCCACGGTTTCGGGTGGCGCGTCGGACGCGCCGATCGCTTCCACCGACACCGCTTCAACCACCAGTGCCTTGCCCGGCATCAGGAAGGAAAAGCGCTTTTTATAGGCGGCTTCAAACTGCAGCGTCATTTGCGCGGCAGCGTCAAAGAGTACGATGATGGCCGAGTCGGTCCCTTCGTAACGCAGATGGACGCGGCGCACCAACGCAATGCGCTCGATGGCCACGCCCTGGTTTTCAAGCTCCTGCACCACGCTGTTTCCCAGCACGCGCAAGCGCTCGGCCAGCGCCTCGTACGGCGTATCATCAAGGCGCGTTTCGACAGCCGCCTCACGCATCGCGCTCTGGTCGGCCAGGCCCATGCCGTAGGCCGACATCACGCCGGCGAGCGAATGGACGAACACCGTCTTCATGCCCAGAGCGTCCGCCACCAGGCAAGCATGCTGGCCGCCGGCGCCGCCAAAACTGGTGAGCGCGTAGTGCGTCACGTCGTGCCCGCGCTGCACCGAGATCTGCTTGATCGCATTGGCCATATTGCCCACCGCGATCTGGATGAAGCCGTCGGCCACCTGCTCCGGGCTGGGCGTGGCGCCCGTGGCCTGGCCGATCCGCGCGGCCAGCGCGGCAAATTGTTCGCGCACGGCGCCGGCGTCGAGCGTTTGATTGGCCTGGGGACCGAACAGCGTCGGGAAATGCGCAGGCTGGACTTTGCCCAGCATGACGTTGCAGTCCGTGACCGCCAGCGGGCCGCCGCGCCGGTAGCTGGCCGGCCCCGGGTTGGCGCCCGCGCTGTCGGGGCCCACCCGATAGCGGCTGCCGTCAAAATGCAGGATCGAGCCGCCGCCCGCGGCCACGGTATGGATGCTCATCATCGGCGCGCGCATGCGCACGCCGGCGACCTGGGTCTCGAACACGCGTTCAAATTCGCCGGAAAAATGCGAAACGTCGGTGGAGGTGCCGCCCATGTCAAAGCCGATCACGCGCTCGAACCCGGCCAGGGCGCTGGCGCGCACCATGCCGACAATCCCGCCGGCCGGGCCGGACAAAATACTATCCTTGCCCTGGAACGTGCGCGCATTGGTCAGCCCGCCATTGGACTGCATGAACTGCAGGTTTACGTTGGGCAGCTGTTCGGCGATCTGGTCGACGTAGCGGCGCAAGATCGGCGAGAGATAGGCGTCGACCACGGTGGTGTCGCCGCGCGCGACCAGTTTCATCATGGGACTGACTTCATGCGAGACCGAGACCTGGGTAAAACCAATGGCGCGCGCAATGGCCGCCGCCGCCGCTTCATGCTGCGTGTAGCGGTAGCCGTGCATGAAGACGATGGCCAGCGAGCGCAAGCCCTGGTCGAACAGCGCTTGCAAGGAGGCGCGCGTGGCAACAGCGTCAAAGGCGGTGACGACGTCGCCGTGGGCGCCGATGCGCTCATCGATTTCCACCACGTGGCTGTAGAGCAGTTCGGGGAGCACGATATGGCGCTCGAACAAACGCGGGCGGTTCTGGTAGGCTATGCGCAGCGCGTCGCGAAAGCCGCGCGTGATGGCCAGCGCGGTCGGTTCGCCCTTGCGCTCGAGCAGCGCGTTGGTGGCCACCGTGGTGCCCATCTTGACCGCTTCGATCGCTTGCACGGGAATCGGCGCGTCGGGGGCGATGCCGAGCAGGTGGCGGATGCCGGCGACGGCGGCGTCGCGGTACTGTTCCGGATTTTCGGACAGCAGCTTGTGGGTCAGCAGGCTGCCGTCGGGCCGGCGCGCCACGATGTCGGTAAAGGTGCCGCCGCGGTCGATCCAGAATTGCCAATCCATGTTCTGCCTCGTGTAGAAATGTGTGCGCTATTGTAGAGCGAACGAACTGAAACTTTGTGTGGAAAATAACGACATGACACCACTTTACAGCGTTGCCGAGATTCGCGACATTGAACGGGCCGCCGCAGCGGGCCTCCCGGCCGGCGTTCTGATGGAGCGCGCCGGCCGCGCCGCAGCCGACTGCGCGCTGGCGATGCTCGCCGGCAGTACGGTGCTGGTGCTGGCCGGCCCTGGCAACAACGGCGGCGACGCGCTGGAAGCTGCCGCCAACCTGGCGCTGGCCGGCATTGACGTGAGCGTGCTGTACCTGGCAGGCACTGGCGAGCTCGCGCCGGAGACGGCGCACGCACTCAAGCGGGCGCGCGACGGCGACGCCGTTTTCATTGACGAGCTTCCCGCGCATTGCGATCTGGTGCTCGACGGCCTGTTTGGCATTGGCCTGGCGCGGGCGCTGACGGGCGCCGCGCGCGAGCTTGCGCTGGCCGTCAATCGACTCGGTGTGGCCGTGCTGGCGCTTGATGTGCCGAGCGGACTCGATGCCGACACTGGCGCCGTGATCGGGCCAGACGGCGTTGCCATCCGCGCCACGCGCACCATCACTTTTATTGGCGACAAGCCGGGGCTGCATACCAATTCAGGGCGCGATCACGCCGGCGTCGTGACGGTAGCGTCGCTGGAGATTGCCGCGCTGCCGCTGGCCAGCGCCGGCATCAACGACCCATCCTGCTTTGCGGCCCAGTTGACGCCGCGCTCGCACAATTCGCACAAGGGCAGTTTTGGCGACGTTGCCATTGTGGGCGGCGCGGCAGGCATGACCGGTGCGGCGGTGCTGGCCGCGCGCGGGGCGCTGTTCGCCGGCGCCGGGCGGGTGTTCGTGGCCAGTCTCGACCCCGGGTCGGCGTACGACAGCATGCAGCCCGAGATCATGTTTCGCAGCGCTGCCGCGTTCAACGGCGCGGCCAGCACGCTGGTGCTCGGGCCGGGCATGGGCGACTCGGCCGCGGCCATCCGCGCGTTGGTCAAGGCGCTGGACGGCCCCTCCCCGCTGGTGCTCGATGCCGACGCGCTCAACCTGATTGCGGCCAGTCCCGATTT
The DNA here is from genome assembly GCF_049897805.1 of Massilia sp. TWP1-3-3. Taxonomy (NCBI): domain Bacteria; kingdom Pseudomonadati; phylum Pseudomonadota; class Betaproteobacteria; order Burkholderiales; family Oxalobacteraceae; genus Massilia; species Massilia sp. TWP1-3-3. The sequence goes on along the minus strand of NZ_JAFCWX010000020.1, from coordinate 94,492 downwards.
GCAGGGGCATTTATCGAGCCGCGCGGCGGACACGATCATGACGCCCCATCCGCTGGAGGCAGCGCGCCTGCTGGGCGTGACGGCCGGCGTAGTCCAGGGTGACCGGCTGGCCGCGGCGCGCGAGATTGCGGCGCGTTTTGGCGCGGTGGTCGTGCTCAAGGGATCGGGCAGCGTGATTGCGGATGCGCGCGGGATTGCCGTCATTAACCCGACCGGCAATCCTGGCTTGGCCACAGGCGGCACAGGTGACGTGCTGGCGGGTGTGTGCGGCAGTTTGCTGGCGCAGGGCTGGCCGGCGTGGGAAGCGGCGCTGGGGGCGGTGTGGATGCACGGCGCCGCAGCCGACTGGCTGGTGCAGCAAGGCGTGGGGCCGGTCGGGATGACGGCGGGCGAGCTGCCGGCGGCGGTACGGACGGTGTTTAATCAGTTGTTAGGGTGACGCCGCGGTTGGCGGAATGCACTGCGTTTTTCCGCCCTACGGTGACACCGCGGTTGGCGGAATGCACTGCGTTTTTCCGCCCTACGGTGACGCTGCGGCCGGCCAAATCCACTGCCGACGACGCCATCTACACCAAACACCCCGACGCAACGGGCAATTTTCGTAGGGCGGAAAAACGCAGTGCATTGCGCCAAGCGCCGCCGACGACGCCATCTACACCAACCGGCCCGCCGCAATGGTAATGGTGCGCCCGCAGCGCGCAGCAATTGACGGATCGTGCGTCACCAGCACCAAGGTCGATCCGCGCTCGCGGTTCAATTCGAACATCAGCTGGATCACCGCTTCGCCGGTCGCCGCATCCAGGCTGCCGGTAGGTTCATCGGCAAACAGCAGCGGCGGCTCCGTGACAAACGCGCGCGCCAGCGCCACGCGCTGCTGCTCGCCACCCGACAGATACTTGGGATAGTGCTTTAGCCGGCTCGACAGCCCCACCCTGCCCAGCATCGCCGTCGCGCGCTCCTTGGCGTCGCTCTCGCCACGCAATTCGAGCGGCAGCATCACGTTTTCAAGCGCGCTCAAATGCGCCAGCAGCTGGAACGACTGGAACACGAATCCCAGCCTGGCCTTGCGCAGGCCCGCCCGCCCATCCTCGTCCAGCGCGAAAATATCCTGCCCGCCCAGCAGCACCTTGCCGCTGGAAGGCGTATCGAGACCGGCCAGCAAACCGAGCAAGGTGGACTTGCCAGACCCGGACGCGCCAACGATGGCGAGCGTCTCGGCCGGTTGCACTGTAAAATCCACGCTGTGCAGGATGGTCAGTTCGCCGCTGGTGTCGGCCACCCGTTTTGAGAGGTCGATCACTTCAATGGCGGCTGCCGCCTGGCCGGTCTGGTTCACGTAACGATGGGAAGCTTCAGGAATGTCACGCATGCGTAGTTATCTCAATAAATGGTCGCTCTGCGGCTGGCTGCTGCTGGCCGCATCAAGCAGCGCCTATTCTGCACCAAAAACCGTGCTCGTGCTCGGCGACAGCCTGTCTGCCGAATACGGTCTGAGCCGGGGTAGCGGCTGGGTCGCATTGCTCGAACAAAGACTCAGGAAGGAAAAGATCGATGCGCGCATCGTCAACGCCAGCATCAGCGGCGAGACCACCAGCGGCGGTCGTGCGCGCCTGCCTGCGCTGCTCACGCAGCACCATCCCGACCTGGTCATCATTGAACTGGGCGCCAACGATGGTCTGCGCGGCCAGCCCGTGGCCGCAGCCGAAGCGAACCTGCGCACGATGATCGAGCAGTCGCAGAAGAGCCGCGCGCGCGTGCTGCTGGTCGGCATTCGGGTACCGCCCAACTATGGGCGCAGCTACACCGAGAGCTTTTATGGCATGTACAAAAAGCTGTCGACGCAATCGAAGGCGGCGCTGGTGCCGTTCATGCTCGAAGGCGTGGCCGACACCCCTGCCATGTTCCAGGCCGACCGGCTTCACCCCAACGCGACGGCGCATCCGATCATCCTGGCCAACATCTGGCCGCAATTTCTGGCATTGGTCAACGCGAAATGAAATACCCGGCACTGATCGATTTCACCCAGATTCTTCCGCAGCTCGACCAGTTCGACTGCATCATCGACGCGCGCAGCGAGTCCGAGTACGCGCTCGATCACATTCCCGGTGCGGTCAATTGCCCCGTGCTGCATGACGAAGAGCGGGTCCGCGTCGGCACGCTGTACAAGCAAGTGAACGCCTTCGAAGCGAAAAAAGTGGGCGCGGCGCTGGTGGCCAAGAACATCGCGCGCCACATTGAGGAGCTGTGGCTGGACAAGCCGCGCGACTGGAAGCCCTTGATTTACTGCTGGCGCGGGGGCAACCGCAGCGGTTCGCTGGCGCATATCCTGGCCAAAGTCGGCTGGCCCGCGATCCAGCTTGACGGCGGCTACAAGGCCTACCGCGCGCATGTGAGCAGCGATCTGGCCGAGGTGCCGGCGCAGCAGTTCCGCGTGATCTGCGGCACCACCGGCAGCGGCAAGAGCCGCCTGCTCGAAGTGCTCGACGCGATCGGCGCGCAGGTGCTCGACCTGGAACAGCTGGCCGCGCACCGCGGCTCGGTGCTGGGCAATTTGCCCAGCCAGCCGCAGCCATCGCAAAAGATGTTCGAGACGCTGATCTGGGCCAAGATGCGCAGTTTCGATCCGGCGCTGCCGGTGTTCGTGGAGTCGGAAAGCAAAAAGGTGGGCAACCTGCGCGTGCCGGACGCGGTGATGGACAAGATGCGGCTCTCGCCGTGCGTGTCGTTGACGCTGTCGCGGCCAAACCGGGTGCGCCTGCTGATGGAGGATTACCATCATTTTACCGACAGTCCGGACACGCTCAATACGCAGCTTGAATGCCTGGTCAAGCTGCACGGACGCGCCAAGATCGATGACTGGAAGTCGATGGCCAATGGCGGCCAGATGCCGGCGCTGGTCGACCATCTTTTGGTGGACCATTATGATCCGGCGTATGTGAAGTCGATTGACCGCAATTTTGTGCAGTTTGGCCAGGCGGAGATATTGGCGTTGAACGATATCGGGGTCGATGATTTCATGGCCGCCGCGCGCTATTTACATCCAGCAGCACCAATAGTGTGACCTCACCCCACATCGTCCCCGCCTGCGCGAGGACGATGTCGGTTTGGTTTTCGGGCTATCAAATATCGCGATTTTTGGGTTGCCGGTTATTGCTAAAACGTTTGGCAACACCTTCATGTGGTGCCAGGGCGCGCTTCACCGCCGGCAAGCCTTTTGTTCATATCGCATTCGTCGCACCGATAAAAAAACCCGGACAGCTTTCGCTTCCGGGTTTTTTTCATGGTGCCGTGCCGGTTACTTGGCGTCGGCAACCGTGGTTGGCTTGAGCTTGATCTTCGACTTGGCCTTGACCTTGAGCGCATCAATATAGCTGTACATTTCCTGCTGCGCGATGACGCCGCCGATCTGCTCCTGCTCGGCCTTGCGGCGTGCCACATCAACCTGCGCCGGCTGCGTCACCTTGCCAATGCGGTACACGCCGTAGCCCACACCCGGCACATCGACGCCGACATAGGCTGGCAGCTTGGTCACATCGGCCTTGAGCACCGCCAGCATCGCCGCAGGGGCAATCGTTGGCGGCTTGTTGCGCGTGACGACTTTGGCCGCGCCGAAACCTGCAGCGTCGCCCGACAGCTTGGCCGCAGCGATTTTGGCGGCGCCCGCTTTTTGCGCCAGCTTGGTCGCTTCTTCCTGCGCTACGCGCTGGCGGATGACGGCTTCCACTTCGGCCAGCGGCCGCGCTGCTGCCGGCTTGTACTCCAGCACGCGGCCGGCGACGAGCACGCTAGGCGCCACTTCCACCGCTTCAACGTTGCGCTTGTTCTTCAGCGAGTCCGCCGAGAACAGCGCCTTGAGGAACTTGGCATTGTTCGCCGGGACGGCGCCCAGTGCAGCCGATGGCGTGCGCGTCAGGTGCTCGATCACCTGGACCGTCAGGCCCAGCTTGTCGGCCACCGGCTTCAAGCTCTCGCTCTGCTCGTCAACGGTATTATTGAACGTCTCGACCAGTTCCGAATACTTCTTCGACATCTTTTGCTTTTTGAGTTCGGCAGCCACCGCAAGCTTGACTTCGTCCAGCGGCTTGATGACCGCGGGCGTGACCTTGGTCACGGTGATGATGTGGTAACCGTAGCTGGTTTCGACCAAGGAAACCTCGCCCTGCTTGAGTTTTTGCAGTGGGGCGGCCAGTTGCGGGTCGACGCTGGCGACATTACCCAGGTCGCCGCCCAGTTCTGCCGACGCGATGTCTTCCGAACGGGTTTTGGCAATTGCGGCAAAGTTGGCGGGCGCGGCGCGCACTTCGGCCAGCACGGCGTCCGCTTTCGCCTTGGCGGCGCTGTTTTGGGCCGCGTCGCCCGCTTTCACATTGATCAGGATATGACTGGCAAGACGCTCTTCCGGCGTGGTGAACTTTTTCTGCTCGGCCTTGTAGTACGCGGCAACGTCATCGTCGCTGACCGTGACCTGCTTCTCGACGGCGGCGGCATCAAACACGACGTACTCGGCCTTGACCTGCTCGGGAATCTGAAACAGCGGCGCATTCTTGTCGTAGTAAGCCTTGACCATCGCGGGCGTGACCTGAACCTGCGCGACAAAATCGGAGGCCGGGAACACCAGCTCTTGTACTTCGCGTTCCTGGTCGGCGATTTCCGACAGGCGCGCGGCAACGGCGCGCGGCGCAAAAGCACTGCTCTGAATGGCGGTGTTGAGCTGCTGCAGCGCGAGGTCGCGCCGCATCTGCTCTTGAAACTGGGTAGGACGCATGCCCTGCGCTGCCAGCAAAGCCTTGTAGCCATCGAGGTCAAAGCTGCCGTCGGGCTTCTTGAAGGCCTCGATCTTGCCGATTTCCTTCATCAAGACTTCATCGCTGACCGTCATGTGGCTGGCGCGCAGTTCGGCGTCGAGCGCACGCTGGGACACCAGGTTGTCCAGCACTGCCTGCTTCGCTTCAGGCGTTTCGAATTCCTTGGCGTTGAAACGCTCGCCCATCGCGGAGCGCGCGCGGTCGAGCTGCTGGCGCTGGGCTTCGTCCAGATCCAGCTGGGTGACCTTCTGGCCGCCCACATTGGCCACTTCTTCCATCGCCGGGCCACCGCCGCCACCGTAGCTGCTGACACCGACGACAACGAACGACGGAATGATCAGCAATGCCAGCAGTACCTGCATCCATTTTTTGTGCGTGCGAATAAATTCAAACATGTGAGCCAATTCGAAAAGGTAAGCAAAAAGCAGCAATTAAAACGCAAACGAAAAAAAAGGCGAACTCTCGTTCGCCCTTTTTCTTTAAGCTGGCGGAGCGGACGGGACTCGAACCCGCGACCCCCGACGTGACAGGCCGGTATTCTAACCAACTGAACTACCACTCCTGAATCTGTGCATTTTGTTGGCGGAGCGGACGGGACTCGAACCCGCGACCCCCGACGTGACAGGCCGGTATTCTAACCAACTGAACTACCACTCCTCAAAATACGGGTATTGCATGTCTGGTGGTGGGCGCTGAGAGGCTCGAACTCCCGACCTAAGCCTTGTAAGGGCTCCGCTCTACCAACTGAGCTAAGCGCCCAAGCATCAACGACTTACTTGGGTGCCTCCAAACATTTTCCAGCGATTGTCACCTCGCTGAAGGACATTAGTTTACTGCATCCTTGAGCGCTTTGCCAGCTTTAAATTTCGGGACTTTGGCGGCAGCGATCTGGATCGCTTCCTTGGTGCGCGGGTTGCGCCCTTCGCGCGCCGCCCGCTCGCCGACCGAGAAGGTACCAAAGCCGACCAGGGTCACGCTGTCGTTCTCGCGCAAGCTCTTGGTGACCGCTTCGATCACGGCGTCGAGCGCGCGCGTGGCCGAAGCCTTGGTAATGTCTGCCGACTTGGCGATTTCTTCGATTAATTCTGTTTTATTCACGTGTGCCCCATTGCTTGAAATTGCGGCAGGAAATACCGCAGCAGCGTATTAAACAAGCCGCCCACAGATGTGTCAAGCCAAAAACAAACAAGCGCCCGAAGGCGCTTGTCGTTGACCAACAATTAGCAGTTAGTGCTTGACGACATCGGTACTTGCTGCGGCAGCACCGTCGGCGGCTGCTGCGGCCGGTGCCACGGCCACGGCCGGCAAATCAACCACGGGCGTCGGCATGCGTTCCAGAGCAATTTCAAGCACCTTGTCGATCCAGCGTACCGGAACGATTTCGAGCTTGTTCTTGACGTTGTCCGGAATATCGGCCAGGTCCTTGACGTTTTGCTCGGGAATCAAGACTGTTTTGATGCCGCCGCGATGCGCCGCCAGCAGCTTCTCTTTCAGTCCGCCGATCGGCAATACTTCGCCGCGCAGCGTGATTTCGCCCGTCATCGCCACGTCGGCGCGTACCGGAATGCCCGTAAAGACCGACACCAGCGCGGTGGTCATGGCGATACCGGCGGACGGACCGTCCTTCGGTGTCGCGCCTTCCGGCACGTGGATGTGAATGTCGGATTTCTCAAACACGTCGTTACGGATACCCAGGCGATTGGCGCGCGAACGCACCACCGTACGGGCCGCTTCGATCGACTCTTTCATCACGTCGCCCAGGGTACCGGTGCGAATCACGCCGCCCTTGCCCGGCATTTGGACCGCCTCGATGGTCAGCAAGTCGCCGCCCACTTCGGTCCATGCAAGGCCGACCACCTGGCCCACCTGGTTTTCCTTTTCCGCCACGCCAAAGTCGTAACGGCGCACGCCAAGGAACTTGTCGATGTTCTTGCCATTGACGAGGACCTTTTTGTCGGCCTTTTTAGTCAGCAGCATCTTGACGACCTTGCGGCAGATCTTCGAGATTTCACGCTCGAGTGAACGCACGCCGGCTTCCCGGGTGTAGTAACGGATGATGTCGCGAATGGCGACTTCCTCGACCTTGATCTCTTCTTCCTTCAGACCGTTGGCCTTGATCTGCTTGGGCAGCAAGTAACGCTGCGCAATGCTGGTCTTTTCATCCTCGGTGTAACCCGACAGGCGGATCACTTCCATCCGGTCCAGCAGCGCCGGCGGAATGTTGTACGAGTTCGAGGTCGCCACGAACATTACGTCCGACAAGTCGAAGTCCACTTCGATGTAATGGTCCGAGAACGTATGGTTCTGTTCCGGGTCCAGCACTTCAAGCAGGGCCGACGAAGGATCGCCGCGGAAGTCCGCGCCCATCTTGTCGATCTCATCTAACAGGAACAACGGGTTGCGTACGCCAACTTTCGACAGCGACTGCAATACCTTGCCCGGCATCGAGCCGATATAGGTACGGCGGTGGCCCCGGATCTCGGCTTCGTCGCGCACGCCGCCCAGCGCCATGCGCACGAACTTGCGGTTCGTGGCACGCGCGATGGACTGACCAAGCGAGGTTTTACCCACGCCGGGAGGCCCCACAAAGCACAGGATCGGTGCTTTGAGCTTGTCGACGCGTTGCTGGACCGCGAGGTATTCCAGAATGCGTTCTTTCACCTTGTCGAGGCCGTAGTGATCGCCCTCGAGGACTTTCTCTGCGTTTTCCAGGTCGTTGTTGACCTTGGACTTTTTCTTCCACGGCAGATTGACCAGGGTGTCGATGTAGTTGCGCACGACGGTCGCTTCGGCGGACATCGGCGACATCAGCTTCAACTTCTTGAGTTCGTTGGTTGCCTTGTCGAGTGCCTCTTTCGGCATCTTGGCGGCAATCACTTTCTTCTCGAGTTCGTCGATGTCGGCGCCGTCTTCGCCCTCGCCCAATTCCTTCTGGATGGCCTTGACCTGCTCGTTCAGGTAGTACTCGCGCTGCGACTTTTCCATCTGGCGCTTGACGCGGCCGCGGATGCGCTTTTCAACCTGCAAGATATCGAGTTCGCCTTCCAGCTGGCCGAGCAGATGCTCGAGGCGCTTGGCGACGTTAAAGATTTCCAGGATCACTTGCTTTTGCTCGAGCTTGAGCGGCAGGTGCGCGGCGACCGTATCGGCCAGGCGGCCTGCGTCGTCAATACCGGCGAGCGATGCGAGAATCTCGGGTGGGATTTTTTTATTCAGTTTGACGTACTGGTCAAACTGTTGAACGATGGCCCGGCGCATCGCTTCGACTTCGGAATCGTCGCCGATTTCCGATTCGAGCGGGGTCAGGTCCGCAATGAAGTGCGCCGACGTATCGCTGATGTGATTGATACGCGCGCGCTGGGCGCCCTCGACCAGCACCTTGACGGTGCCGTCGGGAAGCTTGAGCATCTGGAGAATGTTGGCCACGCAACCGATTTCGTAGATATCGGAGGCGGATGGCTCATCCTTGGCGGCTGCCTTTTGGGCGGCAAGCATGATGCTCTTGCCTTGCTCCATCGCGGCCTCAAGCGCCTTGATCGACTTCGGACGGCCGACGAACAGTGGTATCACCATATGCGGGAAGACGACCACGTCGCGCAACGGCAGTAACGGCAGCGTCGTTTGCTCGGTTAATTTGGAAGTTGTCATGGCATACCTTATAGAAAGCGTGTTTACGATGTTGGCACTCACTGCCGAAACACAAGACCGGCGAATAAAAATATTTTCTACAAGTCGTTTAAACAGTTAATAACTTGATTCAAATACACCGGAATAAACTAAAAGAATTTAATGAACGTCAATTAAAAAAACCACTGCGCAGCGAGGCGCTGCGAGTGGCTTTTCGATTGAAGCCTGATTCTTTTATTGAGGTAAATTGTACCGCCAAGAATTAGGGATTCAAACCCTTTTGTTGTGTGCGCGCGGCACAATTTCAGTTTTCGCCGGACGCCTTGGCTGTTTCGCTGTAAATCAGTAAAGGTTTTGCGCCGTTCGTGATCGAATTTTCATCGATAACGACCTTCACGACATTCTGCTGATTCGGCAGTTCATACATAACATCCAACAAGGCGTGTTCAAGAATCGAACGCAAACCGCGCGCACCGGTTTTGCGCGCCAATGCTTTACGGGCAATAGCATGCAAAGCGGCCGGGCGAATTTCCAATTCGGCCCCTTCCATTTCAAGCAACTTGGAATACTGTTTGATCAAGGCATTCTTCGGCTCGATCAAAATCTGGATCAGTGCCTCTTCCGTCAGCTCGCTCAAGGCGGCAACGACCGGCAAACGGCCCACCAGCTCGGGAATCAGACCGAACTTGATCAAGTCTTCCGGTTCAGCTTCAAGCAGCACGTCGCTGCTATCGCGCTGCACCTGGCTCTTGACGTTGGCCGAGAAGCCGATGCCGCTCTTTTCGGAGCGGTTCTGGATGATCTTGACCAGGCCGTCAAACGCGCCGCCGCAGATGAACATGATGTTGGTCGTGTCGATCTGGACGAAGTCCTGGTTCGGGTGCTTGCGCCCGCCCTGCGGCGGCACCGATGCCATGGTGCCTTCGATCAGTTTGAGCAGCGCTTGCTGCACGCCTTCGCCGGAGACGTCGCGCGTGATCGAGGGATTATCCGACTTGCGCGAAATTTTATCGATCTCATCGATGTAAACAATGCCGCGCTGGGCCTTGTCGACTTCGTAATTGCAGCTTTGCAGCAGCTTCTGGATAATGTTTTCGACGTCTTCGCCCACATAACCGGCTTCGGTCAGCGTGGTGGCGTCAGCGATGACGAACGGGACGTTGAGCATACGCGCCAGCGTTTGCGCCAGCAGCGTCTTGCCCGAGCCGGTAGGACCGACCAGCAAGATGTTGCTCTTGGCCAGTTCGACGTCATCTTTCTTGCCGAGGTGCTTCAAGCGCTTGTAATGGTTGTACACCGCCACCGACAGGATGCGCTTGGCCTTTTGCTGGCCGATTACATACTGGTCGAGCAGTTCCTTGATTTCATTGGGCGTTGGCAGGTCCGACTTGGCGCCGGCGACCGATTCCACGTTCGAGGTTTCGTCGCGGATGATGTCGTTGCACAGGTCGATGCACTCGTCGCAGATGAACACGGACGGTCCCGCGATGAGTTTCTTCACCTCGTGCTGGCTCTTGCCGCAGAACGAGCAGTAAAGGAGTTTTTCGCCGCTGGAGGATTTTTTGTCAGACATGGGCAGGTTTCTATTGGATTGCGATGAAAATAAGACTAAGACGGGCGTCAGAGCGATGGGCTGTGAATTGCCATGCTACCCGAAATAAAAAGCAAACGCCCGAACGTTGTCGCGCCCGGGCGTTTTTTCAGCAACACTTTGTTGAATGCATCAAGCGCGGCTGGTCAGTACTTTGTCGATCAGGCCATATTCGGCCGCTTCGTCGCCGGACATGAAGCGGTCGCGATCGGTATCCTTGTGGATCTGCTCCATCGTCTTGCCGGTGCGCTCAGCCAGGATCTGGTTGAGACGCTCGCGCAGGTACAGGATTTCCTTGGCCTGAATTTCAATGTCGGAAGCTTGCCCTTGCGAGCCGCCCGACGGCTGGTGAATCATGATGCGCGAGTTCGGCAGCGAGAAACGCTTGCCCTTGGTGCCCGCTGCAAGCAGGAAAGCACCCATGGACGCGGCCAGGCCCGTACATAACGTAGACACATCAGGTTTGATGAAGTTCATCGTATCAAAGATCGCCAGGCCGGCCGAAACCGATCCGCCGGGCGAGTTGATGTAGAGCGAAATGTCCTTGTCGGGATTTTCGCTCTCGAGGAACAGCAGCTGGGCCACGATCAGGTTGGCCATCTGGTCGTTGACCGGGCCGACCATGAAAATCACGCGCTCCTTGAGCAGGCGCGAATAAATGTCATAGGCGCGCTCGCCACGACCACTCTGCTCCACCACCATCGGCACGAGGCCGAGAGCGTGGGTATCCAATGCCGGATTATGGTTCATTGCTGTCATTTCCTTTAGTAAGGGCTGGCCCGGGCATGTACCGGGGCTTAAGCTTGTGCCTGGCTTCCCATCAATTCGTCGAAAGCCACATCTTTGGTGGTGACTTTCGAACGGCTGAGCACATAGTTGACGACGTTTTCTTCTAATACAAGGGCTTCGACTTCTGACAGGCGGCGACGATCGCTGTAGTAGTACTTGAGCACTTCGCGCGGGTCTTCGTAACTTTGCGCGAAATCTTCGATTTGCGCCTTGACCTGCTCGGCGGTAGCCTGCAGCTTGTTGTCTGCAACCAACTGCGACAAGATCAGGCCCAGGCGCACGCGGCGCTCGGCCTTGGCGGCGAATAATTCTTGCGGGAATGGCATGTTTTTCACCTCCATGCCGCGCTGCGCCATGTCCTGGCGGGTCATTTCGGCCAGACGCTCGGCGTCCTGGGCGATCATCGCCTTCGGCACTTCCATGTCGACGACAGCCACGAGCGCGTCCATGACGGCTTCCTTGTTGCGCGCCTTGACGCGGCCGGCGACTTCGCGCTCAAGGTTGACCTTGATATCCGCGCGCATCTTTTCCAGGTCGCCGTCTTCCATGCCCAACGTTTTTGCAAATTCTGCATCGACTGCCGGCAGGTGCGCCCACTCGAGCTGCTTCAGGGTGATGGTGAAGTCGGCAGTTTTGCCGGCCACGTCCTTGCCATGGTAGTCCTCAGGAAAAGCCAGCGGGAACGTCTTGCTCTCGCCAACTTTAAGGCCGATGGTGGCCGCTTCGAATTCCGGCAGCATGCGCCCTTCGCCCAGCACGAATGCATAGTCTTCCGCTTTGCCGCCCGGGAATTCAACGCCGTCGATGACGCCGGTAAAGTCAACCGTGACGCGGTCGGCAGCAGCTGCGATCGGCTCGCCGCCGTCGCCGTGTTCGCCAGCCACGCCCTTGGGGTGGTAGTGAACGCGCTGCTTGCGCAGGATGTCGATGGTTTTTTCGATTTCGGCTTCGGAAACGTCGGCCTTGACGGTTTCGATCTCGACGCTCGAGAGGTCGGAGATGACGACGTCCGGATAGACTTCGAAGGTGGCGTCAAAGGAGAGCACGCCTTCAGGACTGTCTTCCTTTGGTACGATATTTGGGTAGCCGGCCACGCGCAACTGATTGGTGTTGGCAGCTTCGCTGAAAGCGCGGCCAACCTTGTCGTTCAGGACGTCGGACTCGATCTGGTAGCCGTACTGCGCGGCGACCATCTTCAGAGGAACTTTACCTGGACGAAATCCCGGCGCTTTGGCCGTTTTGGCCTGTTGTTTCAGGCGCTTTTCGACTTCCGTACGGACGTCAGTCAGCGGAAAAGAGATCGTCAAGCGACGTTCGAGTTTACCCAGGGTTTCGACTGCAGTTGCCATTGTAAAAATCGTCCAAAAAAAAATGAATTAAATTCGTGGTGCGAGGAGGGGGACTCGAACCCCCACACCATTGCTGGCGTCAGGACCTAAACCTGGTGCGTCTACCAATTTCGCCATCCTCGCGGGATCGCAGCTTGCACTGCCTGTGTCCGTCATGAAAACACAAAGGGCGCCCGATGATGAGACCGGCCGCCCTGCACTGCCTTTGTTAGGGGCTACAACATCAACCCGGTATTTTACTGGATTTTCTGACCATATAGGGATTTTTCCAAACCGTCCCGAAACACCGCGAAACACCGGGGTCAGACCACTTTTTCCTTACAACCAGGGTCAGACCACTTTTGCCACCTTGCGATTTACATCTGGAACAAGTGGTCTGACCCTGGTTTTCAAGCAAAAGTGGTCTGACCCCGGCTGCCTTCTGCGTTCAGGTCATGAACACGGAGTTCTGGTCGAGCGCCGAGATGCCCGGCAGCGGTTTCTTGACCCGGAACCAGGCGGCGTACAGCGCCGGCAAGAACAGCAGCGTGAGCGCCGTTGCCACCACTAGCCCGCCCATGATCGCCACCGCCATCGGCCCCCAGAAAACCGATCGCGACAGCGGAATCATCGCCAGCGCGGCAGCTGCCGCCGTCAGGATGATCGGCCGGCAGCGCCGCACCGCCGCCTCGATCACGGCATGCCACGGCGGCGTGCCGTTGGCAATATCGGCTTCGATCTGGTCGACCAGAATCACCGAGTTACGGATGATCATGCCAAACAGCGCGATCACGCCCAGGTTGGCGACAAAACCGAACGGGCGCCCCAACATTAACAGCGCCATCGCCGCGCCCGCAATGCCCAGCGGCCCGGTCAGAAACACCATCAACGCGCGCGAAAAACTGTGAAGCTGCAGCATCAGCAACGTGAACACGATGAACAGCACCAGCGGCACATTGGCGGCAATCGACGCTTCGGCCGCCTTGCTGTCCGCTTCGGCGCCTTCCAGGTTGATGGTGTAGCCGTTGGGCAGCGTCTTGCGCAAGGCGCTCAAGGCGTCGCTCACCTGCGCCGACACGGTTGGCCCCTGGATGCCGTCGATCACGTCGCACTGCGCGGTAATGGCCCACTCGCGCCCTTCGCGCCACACCACGCCCGGCTCCCACACAAAGTGCGCGCGCGCGATCTGCGAGATGGTCACCGACTTGCCCGACGCGGTAGGAATGTTGGTGTCGTTGAGCACCGAGATGGTGTCGCGCTCCTCGAGCGGCTGGCGCACCACGATGTCGATCAGCCGGTTCTCTTCGCGGAACTGGCCGATCGTGGTGCCCGACAAAATCGTGTTCGCCGCGCGCATCACCGTTTGCGACGTCACGCCCAAAGCGCGCAACTTGTCCTGGTCCAGGTCAAGCCGCAGCACTTTGACCGACTCGTTCCAGTTGTCGTTCACGCCGGCCGTGTTTTTATTTGCGCGCATGATTTCCTTGACCTTGTCGGCCAATTCGCGCGTGGTGGCAATCTCCGGCCCCGAGACGCGAAACTGCACCGGATACGGCACCGGCGGCCCGTTCGGCAGCAGCTTGACGCGCCCGCGCACGTCGGGAAAATCGTTCTTGAAGACGTCAACGATGCTCAAGCGCAGCTGTTCGCGGCTCTTCACATCCTTGGCCAGCACCACGATTTGCGACACGTTCGACTGCGGAAAAATCTGGTCCAGCGGCAGATAAAAGCGCGGACTGCCATTGCCCACATAGCTGGTCACGCTTTCCACGTTTGGCTGCTTTTGCATGTACGCTTCGAATTTTTTTGCCTGCGCTTCGTTGGCCTTGAACGTGGTCCCTTCGGGCATCCACATCTCGACCATCAGCTCAGGCCTGCTCGAATCGGGGAAGAACTGTTTCTCGATGAAAGTAAAGCCAAACACGCCGAGAAAAAACACCGCCAGGCTGAGGGCAATGGTCGTCTTGCGCCACTCCACGCACCAGGTGACGACATTGCGAAAGCGCTGAAAACCCGGCGTGTCGAACATGTCGTGCCCCGCTTCGCCGCCGGCGTGCGGCTTGACCTTCAATATCAAAAAGCCGATGTAGGGCGTGAAGTACACCGCCACCAACCAGGAGATGATCAAGGCCAGCGCGTTCACCGAAAACATCGAGAACGTATATTCGCCGGCGGCCGACTTGGCCAGCCCGATCGGCAAAAAGCCGGCCGCCGTGATCAGGGTCCCGGTCAGCATCGGCATGGCGGTGGAGGTGTAGGCAAAAGTGGCCGCGTCAAAGCGCGACATGCCCTCCTCCATTTTGCGCACCATCATTTCAACGGCAATGATGGCGTCGTCGACCAGCAGGCCGAGCGCAATGATCAGCGCGCCGAGCGAAATTTTATGCAGGTCGATATCGAACAGGCGCATGAACAAAAACGTAATGGCCAGCACCAGCGGAATGGTCAGCGCCACCACCAGGCCGGGGCGCATGTCGAGCCGCAGCGGCTTGGTGTGCAGTCCGAGCGCGACGAAGCTCACAATGAGCACAATGGCGATCGCCTCGATGAGCGTGTGGATAAATTCGCTGACCGAGGCGGTGACGGCGCGCGGCTGGTCCGACACGCGGGCAAGTTCGATCCCGACCGGCAGCTTGGCTTTGATTGCCGCCACCGTCTTGTCCAGCTCCTTGCCCAGCACGATGATATTGCCGCCCTTTTCCATCGACACGCCAAGGCCGATGACTTCCTTGCCGTTAAAGCGCATCTTGTCGATCGGCGGATCCTGGTACTCGCGCTTGATGGTGGCAAAGTCGCCCAGCCGGATCGTGGTCTGCCCTGCCCTGAGCTCCAGGTTTTCCAGGTCTTTTACCGTCATCAAGGCGCCCGTCACGCGCACCTGCAGGTCGTCGGTGGGCGTGACCAGCACGCCGCTCGACTCCACCGTGTTCTGGGTGGCGATCTGGTTGGCGATGACTTCAAAGGGCACGCCCAGCTGCGCGAATTTTTTATGCGAGAACTCGATGTTGATCTTCTCGTCCTGTACGCCAAACTGCTCCACTTTGGACACCAGCGGCACGCGCAGCAGTTGCTGGCGCACGAAGTCGGCGTACTGCTTCATCTCGGCGTAGGTAAAGCCGTCGCCCGAAATGGCGAAGATGGAGCCGAAGGTGTCGCCAAATTCGTCATTGAAAAACGGCCCGATCACGCCCGGGGGCAGCGTGGGCCGGATATCGCCCATTTTCTTGCGCACCTGGTACCACGAGGTGGCCGTTTCCTTGGGCGGCGTCGACTCGCGCAGCTGCACCAGGATGATGGTTTCGCCCGGCTTGGAGTAGCTCCTGATCTTGTCGATGTAAGGCGTCTCCTGCAGCTTTTTTTCGAGCTTGTCGGTCACCTGTTCGGCCATCTGCACGGCGGTGGCACCCGGCCAGATGGCGCGCACGACCATGATGCGGAAGGTAAACGGCGGATCTTCATCCTGCCCCAGGTTCATGTAGCTGATGATGCCGCCCAGCAGCAGCGCGGCCATCAGGTAGCGCGTCAGTGCGATGTGTTCGAGGGCCCAGCGCGACAGATTGAAGCCGCCCTTCATTGCGCGATCCCGCCCGACGCCGGCTGTTCGGCCGCCAAAATCTTGACCTTTTGCCCCGCCTTGAGCAGGTTCACGCCCGCCGTCACCACCGTCTGGCCAGCCGTGACGCCGCCCACCAGGACCACTTCATTGCCGGCGGTGCCGCCGATCTGCACCGGCACCAGCTTGACGGCGCCGTTTTCGACCAGCCACACCGAGGTCGTCGCCTTTTCATGGAACAGGGCCGTAAGCGGCACGCGGATCATGGGCGCCGCCGTGCTCGAGGCAAACTGCACCAGCGCCGTCATGCCCAGCTTGACGTCCAGCGCGCTGTCGGGAATCGCCACCTTAACCGCATACGTGCGCGTCGCGGCATCGGCCACGGGCGAGACTTCGCGCACCTTGCCGGGAATGACGACGTTGGGGTTGGCCCACAGGCGAACGGTGACGTCTTGCACCTGGCGCAGCGTATCGACTTTGTCTTCCGGCAGGCCGATGACGATTTCCTTGTCGCCCGCCTTGGCCACCCGCACCACTGGCGTGCCGGGCAACACCACCGAGCCGACGTCGGCGTCGACGGCGGTGACCACGCCGTCGATGTCGGCCACCAGCGTGGCATAGCCGGCCTGGTTGGACTGGCCAAAATAGCCGGCCTGCGCGGCGTCCACATTGGCCTGGGCCGCCTTCCATGCCGACAGCTTCTGGTCCAGCACCGCCCCGCTGACGAAATTTTTGATGCGCAGTTCCTGGTAGCGTTTCAGTTCGGCCTTGGCCAGGTCGCGCGATGTTTCCGCCGCCGTCAGCGTGGCCTTGGACTGGGCCTGCGACAAGCGCAAATCCTGCGGATCGAGCTGCATGAGTATCTGGCCGCGCTTGACCACGGTGCCGGGGTCCACTTTGCGGGCGGTGATCTTGCCGGGCACGCGAAACGCCAGGCGCGATTCGACCCGGGAGCGCACTTCACCGGCAAATTCGGCATTGATGCCGACATTGCTGGAGGTCAGCACGAGCACCCGCACCGGGCGGATATCTTCCACCTTTGCCGCTTCCTTGGCACAGCCGCCAAGCAAAAGAAGGTGGAGGAGGAGCAGGTTTTTTAGGGCAAGCACTGGTTTTCCTTTACTATGCGTGGGGCTTGGGCAACCCGGCGCCGGGACGAAATGCATGATGCTACTACTCGTACGGCAACTACAGCTAACTGACTTTTCGGTTATTAATTACAATAGTACAAACATTGCTCGCAAGCGTCCTTAGATTCTCATGCCCGTCGATCATTACGAAAATTTCCCGGTAGCTTCTGTATTGCTGCCCAAGCGGCTGGTGCCGGCCGTCGAAGCCATCTATGCCTTTGCCCGCAGCGCCGACGATATCGCCGACGAGGGCGACGCCCTGCCCAATGAGCGCCTGGCCGCGCTGGGTGCCTATGAAGCGGCGCTGGCCTCGATCGGCCGCGGCGAGCAGCAGCCAGAACCCATGTTTGCGCGCCTGGCCGGCGTCATTGCCCAGTACGGCTTGCCGCTGCAACCGTTTAACGATTTGCTGTCGGCCTTCAAGCAGGATGTGGGCACCACCAGCTACGCCACGTTCGCGCTGTTGCTCGACTATTGCCGCCGCTCGGCCAACCCGGTCGGCCTGTTGATGCTGCATCTGTATGGGGCGGCGACGCCGGGCAACGTGGCCGAGTCCGACGCCATTTGCTCGGCCCTGCAGTTGATCAATTTTTTGCAGGATGTGGCGATTGACCGCGAGAAGCAGCGCATTTACGTCCCCTTGGACGACATGCAGCGCTTCGGCGTGACTGCCGCCCAGCTCGACCCGGGCAACGCCGATGCCAGGTTCCAGGCCATGATGTTTTTCGAGGTAACGCGCGCGCGCGCGCTGATGCTTGCAGGCGCGCCGCTGGCCAAGCGCCTGCCCGGGCGCATTGGCTGGGAACTGCGGCTGGTGGTCCAGGGCGGGCTGCGCATACTGCAGGCGATCGAAGCGGTGCAGTTCGACGTATTTCGGCGCCGCCCCAAGCTCAAGGCGCGCGACTGGATCGTGATTATGTGGCGCGCCTTGTGGATGTGAATGGACACGCGAATCTGGCATCTGATTGCGCCATGTGAACCAAAAACCAACACCGCGCGCCCTCGCATGGGTCGCGGCGCTATAGAATAGCGGCTTCGCCCTGCCCACTATTGCATTTCTGACCATGTCCCCCGACGAATACTGCCAACAAAAAACCGTCCAGAGCGGCTCCAGTTTCTACTACAGTTTCCTGTTCCTGCCGCCCGAGCGCAGGCGCGCGATCACGGCCATGTACGCCTTTTGCCGCGAAGTGGACGATACGGTGGACGAGTGCACCGACCAATCCATTGCCCGCATCAAGCTGGCCTGGTGGCGCACGGAAGTGTCAACCATGTACATGGGCACCCCCACGCACCCGGTGATGCTGGCCCTGCAGCCGCACCTGGCGCTCTACAATCTGCAGGAAAAGCACTTGCAGGCGATCATCGACGGCATGGAAATGGACCTGGACCAGACCCGCTACCTTGATTTCCCCGCCATGCAGCGCTATTGCTGGCACGTGGCCAGCGTGGTGGGCATTTTGTCGGCCAGCATTTTTGGCGTGACCAATCCCAAGACGCTGGAATACGCCGAAAAGCTGGGCCTGGCTTTCCAGCTCACCAACATCATCCGCGACGTGGGGGAAGACGCGCGCAAGGGCCGCATTTACCTGCCGGTCAACGAGCTGCAGCAGTTCGGCGTGACGGCGGCCGACTTGCTCAACGCGCGCCACAGCGACAAGTTCGAAGCGCTGATGCGCTTCCAGGTCGAGCGCGCAAAAAAGGTCTACGACGAAGCGTTCGCACTGCTGCCGCAGGCCGACCGGCGCGCCCAGCGTCCGGGCTTGATGATGGCCGCCATCTACCGCACGGTGCTCGACGAAATCGAGCGCGACAACTACCGCGTGCTCACGCAGCGCATCTCGCTCACGCCGATCCGCAAACTGTGGCTCGCGTGGAAAACCTATATTCGTGGCTGACAGCGTGAAAACGGCAGCCGTGATCGGCGGTGGCTGGGCCGGCTGCAGCGCGGCGGTGGAGCTGGCCCGCGCCGGCTACAAGGTCACCCTGTTCGAGGCCGCGCGCACGCTGGGCGGGCGCGCGCGCGCGGTCGAAGCGAATGGACTGACGCTCGACAACGGCCAGCACATTTTGCTGGGCGCGTACACTGAAACGCTGCGCCTGCTGCGCCTGGTGGACATCGATCCGGCCAGCGCGCTGCTCAATGTGCCGCTGCAGATGCGCTATCCGCCGGCCGGCCAGGGCATGGATTTCATCGCGCCGCGCCTGATCGCGCCGCTGCACCTGGCCGTGGCGCTGCTGCGCGCCAAGGGGCTCACGCGCGCCGACAAGATGTCGCTGGCGCGCTTTTCAACCACGGCGCGCTGGATGGACTGGCGCCTGCACGTTGATTGCAGCGTGAGCGAACTGCTGGAGCGTTTCGACCAGACCGACCGCTTGATCGCACTGATGTGGCGTCCGCTGTGCCTGGCGGCGCTGAACACGCCGCCCGAGCGCGCGTCGGCGCAGGTGTTTCTCAACGTGCTGCGCGACAGCCTGGGCGCGCGCCGCGCCGCCTCCGACATGCTGTTGCCGCGCACCGACCTGTCGGCGCTGTTCCCGACCGCCGCCGCCGCTTACATTATCGCGCGCGGGGGCATGGTGCGCACCGGCGCCAAGGTCGGCGCGCTGTCGCCAATAGCGCAGAGCGACGGCCGCTGGCAGGTGGAAGCGACCGGCAATCAAGTGGACGGCAACTGGAGCGTGCAGGTGGACGCGGCAGTGCTGGCCGGCGGCGCGCCGTCAAGCGCCGTACTACTGGCCAAACTTGGCAAACAAGAACTGGCGACGGCACTGATGGCCTTCGAGTACGAACCGATCACCACCTGCTACCTGCAATACGGCCTTGGCACGCGGCTGGACCTGCCCTTTTACGCCTTGCTCGATGACCCGGCGAGCGGGCGCTGGGGACAGTTCGTGTTCGACCGCGGCCAGCTCGAATTGGCCCAGCCAGGCCTGCTGTCGGTGGTGGTCAGCGCCTCATCCCAGGCCGGCGCGCTCGAGCGGCACGCCTTGAGCGGCGCCATTGCCGAACAATTGGCGCACGCGTTTGCACGCCCGGAACTGGCCACGCCGGCCTGGAGCCAGGTGATCACCGAAAAGCGCGCCACCTTTGCCTGCACGCCCGGCTTGCAACGGCCCGCCATTGACGTTGGCTTGCCAGGCCTGGCGCTGGCCGGGGACTACACCGCGAGCGACTATCCGGCCACGCTGGAGTCGGCCGTGCGCAGTGGCGTGGGCGCCGCCCGCCTGGTGCGGACACGCTGAAAGGCGCGTCCCTTCCCCTGATGCGCCACGGCGCCGTCGCGCTATCCGGTCGTCTGCCCCCTGAAAGACGCAGACTGTCGCATGCACATGGCCAAGAGCGTGCCCTTTTCGTACAGTCGCACCATCGATACTGATACCTGAAGACGGGATTGCAAAATGGACATCACTCTGGGATTGCGCGCCTTGACCCTGCTCGCGTTTGTCGCAGCAGCGACCGCCGTGATTGTTCTTACCCCACTGAGCCACTGAGCCATTGAGCCATTGAGCCATTGAGCCATTTCTGAACGCACGCAACCGAGAAGCACATCATGGGCAAAATTGACTACCTGGACGCGCTCAAGCGCGCCATGACCGGCCTGGCGCCGGCAACGCAGGCCCAAACGCTCGCCTTTTACGAGCAGCGCTTTGTGGACGGCGCGTTGGCCGGGCGCAGCGAGGCCGACCTGACCACCGAACTGGGCGACCCGAAAAAAATCGCCATGACGCTGCGCGCCAGCGTGCACATGCAAGCTTTTGAAACGCGCAAGAACCCGGCCAACTTCGTGCGGATGGGCTTTGCCGCGATCGGCCTGTTGATCTTCAACCTGGTGATGGTGGTGCCGGCCGTGGTCTATGCGGCCGTGCTGGCATCGCTGTACGCGCTTGGCCTGGCGTTGTATCTATACGGCGTGGTGATCACGGCCAGCGGCCTGTCCGGCGCTACTGAAGTCAAGCTCGACGGCCCGTTCAAGAGCATGGTGATCCATGACGACGACAACAATGACGAGCGGCGCGACGGCGAACGCCAGACCAAGGTCGCCATCAGCGGCGGCAACATCCAAATTTACACGGAACCGGTAGCCGGCGCGCTCAACAAGGCCACCGCGGACGCCGCCGACGCCGAAGTGGACGACAGCGAAGGCAAGCAAACCATCCGCGCGCTGCGCCGGGCCGAACAGGTCGCCACCATCGGCGTCAAGTTCAATACCGAAATGGATGAGGCTTCGCGCACCACCCAAACCTTTTTTGGCTTTGGCCTGGTGCTGGGCGGAATCCTGATGCTGCTGCTATGCCTGATGGTCACCCGCTATACCTTCATCGCCGCCTGGCGCTACATCGAAATGAATTTCTCCCTGCTCAAGGGAAACTGAGGAAACCATGCGCACCTTACTCAAGATCGGTTCGGGACTGCTGCTGCTGGCCTTTGTGCTGATCGGCCTGACCTTTTCCATGCTGCGCGTGCAAGGCGTGAATACCCGTGGCCAGAGCGAAGGGCGGGAACTGGCCAGCGAAACGCGCACGGTCCCTGCCACGGTGACGGAAATTAACGTCAGCGGCGCGGTTGACTTGACGCTGCGCCAGGGCGCGGTGCCGGCGCTGACGGTGCGCGGCGAGCAGCGCCTGCTCGGCAACGTGGATACCATGGCCGATGGCAACGCGCTGCAGATCGCCGTCAAGGGCATGCTGCTGCACAAGCGCCTGCCGCTGCAAGTCATTCTGGTGCTGCCGACCATTGATACGGTGCGCATCAAGGGCAGCGGCGAGAGCACCATCAATGGTTTTAGCGGGGAGCGCCTCGACGTTGTCTTAGACGGCTCGGGCCTGGTCAAGTTCAACGGCCGCTTCAAGGAAGTCCATGCGCAGGTGCGCGGCAGCGGCGACATGGAAGTCAATGGCGGCGCCAGCGACACGGTGGATGTGGCGCTGTCCGGGTCCGGAAAAATGACGGTTGTCGGTTCGTGCAAGCAATTCAAGGCCAGCCAGACCGGCTCGGGCACGCTCGACGCAGAGCATCTTGCGGCCGACGCTGCAACAATCGAACTGCACGGTTCTGGCAGCGCGTCGGTTCAGGCGTTCAAGAGTGCAGAAGTGACCGTGCGCGGCAGCGGCGACGTCAGCGTGCTGGGCAATCCTGGCGAGCGCGTTGTCAGCCGCACCGGCTCGGGCGACGTCACGTTCAAATAAGGCCGCGTGCGGCCAGCCAGGCCAGCGCGCCCTGCCCTGCGGCGCGCCCGCTGGCAAAGCAGGCGGTGAGCAGGTAGCCGCCGGTCGGCGCTTCCCAGTCGATCATTTCGCCGGCGACGAACACGCCGGGGATGGCGCGCAGCATGCCGCTGGCGCCATCGATCCCTTTGAACATCACGCCGCCCGCGCTGCTGATCGCTTCGTCGAGCGGGCGCGTTTCGGTGAGCACGACCGGCAGCATTTTCAGCGCTTCGGCCAGGCGGTCGGTGTCGGCGAATTCGGTCGCCGACAGGCATTCGCGCAGCAAGCCCGACTTGACGCCCTTGATGCCCAGCCGGCTTTGCAGGTGGCTCGCCATCGAGCGCGCGCCACGCGGCCGCGTGACTTCGGCATGCACGCGCGCGGCGCTGAAGTCCGGGACCAGATCCAAATAGATGGTGGCGCTGCCGGCGGCGGCGATCTGCTCGCGCAGCGCGGCCGACAGCGCGTAAATCAGGCTGCCTTCAACGCCGGTGGCGGTAATGATGAACTGGCCCTGGCGGCGCACCTGCGCGCCATGTGCGTCGGTGGAAGTGATGGCCACCGTGGTCAAGGGCGCGCCCGCATGGCGGCTGCTGAAATGCGCGCTCCAGCCGGTGTCGAAGCCGCAATTGGACGGCATCAAGGGCGCCACCGGCACCGCGCGCTGTTGCAGCAGCGGCACCCACGCACCGTCCGAGCCCAGCCTTGCCCAGCTGCCTCCGCCCAGCGCCAGCACCAGCGCGTCGGCCTGCACCCGCAGCTCGCCGGTGGGCGTGGCAAAGCGCAGCGTTTCCTGATCCCAGCCCAGCCAGCGATGCCGCATGTGCAGCTGCACGCCGCCCTCGCGCAGCCGGTGCAGCCAGGCGCGCAGCAGCGGCGCCGCTTTCATGTCGGTCGGGAACACGCGGCCCGAGGTGCCGATGAAAGTGTCGAACCCGAGTTGGTGGATCCAGCCGCGCACGGCAGCAGCGTCGAACGCTTGCAGCCAGGGCGCGACCTGTGCGTGGCGCGCGCCGTAGCGCTGCACGAACGCGGGATACGGTTCGGCATGGGTGATGTTCATGCCGCCCTTGCCGGCCAGCAGGAATTTGCGGCCCACCGAGGGCATCGCGTCATACAGGTCGACCTGCAAGCCGCCCTGGCTGAGGACTTCGGCGGCCATCAGGCCTGCGGGGCCGCCGCCAATGACGGCAACGCGCGGTGGAGAGGAAGACTTGGCAGGCATGGCATGGCTCGAATAACAAGGTGAGCATTGTAGTCCAGAATACTGTCACAAAAAATATGTAAAGCTTACTTGACACCGCTTGCGAAGCTGCCTACTATGTAAAGCATACTTTACAACAAGGAGCAACATGATGCACGAGAAAACGGTAAGCCGCGCCTACCTTATGGAGATGGCGGCCGGCTTTGCGGTGTATGGGATCATTCTGGTGGGAACGATCAAGTTCGGACGCCCGATGGCCGAGGGACCGCTGCGCACGGTCGTTTTGATGCTCCCCATGCTCGGCTTTCTGGGCGTGGTATGGGCGATCGGGCGCCATCTGATGCGGGTCGATGAGTACATTCGCAAGTTCACGCTGGAAAACATCGCCATCGCGGCAGCGGTAACCGCGGCCGCCACCTTTACCTACGGTTTTCTGGAGACCGCCGGCTACGAAAAGCTGTCGATGTTCACCGTATGGTGCGTGATGGGCGGAACCTGGTGGGGCTCGACTGTCGTTCGCGCCTTTATGAACCGATGAACAACACCATCCGAACACTGCGGGCAGAGCTGGGCTGGAGCCAGGCCCATCTCGCCGACCTGCTGAGCGTGTCGCGCCAGACGGTGAACGCCATCGAAACCGGGCGTTACGACCCCAGCTTGCCACTCGCGTTTGCCATTTCCAGACTTTTTTCCCGGCCCATCGAGGCTATTTTTACACCTGACCAGGAGGCTTCATGATTGCCCGTCTTATTCTTGCCGCAGCACTGTGCGCCAGTGTTCCCGCATTTGCCGCCGAAACCAACCGCTACGCCGCGACGGCGGTGCCGGTGGAACGCTTCGAGGTCGGCGCCACGCTAGTCGAACGGCACGGCAACAAAGGCACGCCGCTGATCCTCATTCCGGGCCTGGCCAGCGGACCCTGGGCGTTCCAGGACACGATCGGCCAGTTCAGCAAGGAGCACGTGATCTATGTGCTGACATTGCCCGGTTTTGATGGCCGGGCGGCGGTTGACGGCAAGGGCATGGCGGCGGCGCAGGAATCGGTGCGCGCGCTGATCGAAACGCGCAAGCTCAAGCTGCCGGTGCTGATCGGGCACAGCCTGGGCGCGACCATGTCGCTGGCGCTGGCCGCGGCGCACCCCGACCTGGTGCGGGGCGTGGTGGCGATCGATGGTTTGCCGGTGTTGCCGGGAACTGAAAATTGGCCGCCGGAACAGCGCACCCAAATGGTCGCGATGCTCAACAGTCCCAAGCCGGCGCCAACGGCGCTAGCGTTTGCGGCCCAGCAGCAGCAATACATGCGCGGCACCGGCACGCTGGACATGGCGCGCGCCGACGAACTGGCCAAGCTGAGCGGCAAGAGCGACCCGGCAGCCGTCATGCGCTACATGGCTGACGGCGTGGCGATCGACTTGCGCAGCGCGCTGCCGGCCATCAAGGTGCCGGTCCTGGTGATTGCGCCGTATTCGCCGGTTGACGCGGGGCAGCAGCCGCTGGATGAAGCGGGCAAGGCGGCGTATTACACCTCGCTGATGCAGGGCACGCCACATGCGACGGTCAAGATAGTGTCGCCGGCACGGCATTTTGCGATGTTCGACCAGCCGCAGGCGGTGGGTGAGGCGATTGCGGCGTATTTGAAGGCGCTGCCGCAGTGAGTTGATACCTGCGCATCGCGCCCCGGACGGACGGGCTGATCTGGCACGACATTCGTGATCGGCACCGTTGCGAAAGGAAGGACGGTGCAGCAGTCCTGCATCGTTCACACGAAGTTTCATGCTCGCATGAAACTATACCTGCAAACAGCTCGCCCCCACATCGTTGTTCTCTTTTGCGCGTTCGCAGCCTTCGCGATTTCTGTCGGGCCGACCGATCTCAACGCGCTTTACGACACCCTCGTTCGCGAGGACGATGTGGTCAAGCGTTCTCAAACACAGGGTCTGGCGCTTTTATTGCGCCCCCCGTTAATGCCGACGCTGCAACGGGGCCATCAAGCACCTGTCCAGCGACAGCGCCATGTACGCGTAACTGTTGGCGATGCACCTGCCTAACAGGGTCGCATAGGCTGGCTCGGCCTTGCGACCGATCAGCGAACACACGATTTCAAGCGCCTCCCAGGGGTGCGTATCGTCGTAATGCGCATGCATCTTCAGCCAGCGCATGCCCTTCTTGCGCTCATCTGGATCGAACGAATTTTCGTACGCGTCGGAGGCGCAGATCCGTGTTGACCACTCCCCCGTCGCACCTTCAATCGCCAGGTTGGTCGCCGCCATGCTGGTGGCGAGCGAATCGCGCTCGCAGCTGTGCCAGCACCAGTGATTGAGCGCCTGGCTTTCAACGGGCACGTCGGCATCAAACAGCTCGTCGCGCGAAACGCCGCTGGCGATGGCCCACTCCACCCAGTGATCGGCATGGTTCTGCTCGACCCGGATGTTTTTCATCAGGTATTTGCGCGCCATGTTCTCGGCCACTGAACGGCCGTACTTGACCTTGCAAAGATTGACCGCCATGTACTGCGGGAACTGCTCGATGACGGGCCAGCCTCCCACAAAAAATTGATACACGGCGTCGGCCGGCAAACGCGCCTCGCGGATCATGTCGAACAGCTCATGGTTGACCACTTTCTGTTTGACGCCTTCCGCCGACAGCATCATGTCTTGCGCCCACTCGGGGTAGCTGTCCAACGCCATCAGCGGGCCGCTACGGATGAATTCATTTTCTTTCATGACATGGTCTTTGGCTGCATTAACTAACTAAGACATGTCTGGTGCGCGATAGTTGCACGATGAGCCCGACAAACCGACAATTTTGCATTCATTTGCCCGCCGCATGAACGCTTGCCCTTGACCGGTTGTCTACTACTTTATTCAAGTTATGACACGTTCCAGGGAGACTGGGACAAACATGCAAGCTACTACCGAAAGCGCTGTCGTCAACTTCTGGATCGCCCCCAACGGCAAAATCGCGACCTGGAACGACGCCTGCGCACAGTTGCTCGGCTACGCCACGCGCGACATCCTCGCGCGCCCGCTGGAGCGCCTGTTGCCGCACTCAGCGCAGCAACGCCTGGCCAAACTGCTGGAAACGGCGCGCGAAGCGCCGGTGACGGTCGAGTCCGACCTGATGCACGCCGACGGCTCGGTGGTACCGGCGGCGCTGACGCTCGCGCCCCAATGCCGCAAGACCGGCCGCCTGTGCGGCTTTGGCGCCCTGCTGCGGGCCGGCCGCATGCATGGCGGGGCGGCAGCCGCGCTGTGCGAACACGACCTGCTCTCGCGCACGCCGCCGGGCGAAGTGATCGACCTGTTGCCGGGCACGTTCTACATGATCAATCCGGCCGGGCGGCTGGTGTTGTGGAACACCTGGGTCGAACGGGCCACCGGCTTGTCGTACGCCGAAGTGGAAGCGACTGCGGCCATCGACCTGTTTCCGCCGGACGAACGCGCCCTGGTGCAGTCCCGCATCGAGCAAATGCTGCAGCGCGACGGGCCCGTCGTGGTCGAGGCAAGCCTGCTCTCGGGCGGCGGCGCGAGCACGCCCTTCCTGTTTACGGGCACGCGCATCCTGGTCAATGACGTGCCCTATGTGTGCGGCATGGGGCTGGACATTTCCGAGCGCCGCAAGCAGGAAGAACAGCTGCGCTTGCGCGAACGGGCGCTGCACGCCAGCAGCAACGGCATCGTGATCGCGCGCTACAGCGGCCAATCGCATCCGATCGAGTACGTCAACCCGGCCTTTGAGCGCATCACCGGTTACCGCGCCGCCGACATCGTGGGCACCAATTGGGAGCACGTGAGCGCGCTGATGTTCATCCCGGGCATCGACGACGACCAGCACGCGCTGGCGCGCGCCGCCATTCGCGAGCGGCGCGAAACGCGCGTCACGTGCCGCCACTTGCGCAAGAACGGTGAAATCTTCTGGAACGAGATGACGGTCGCGCCGGTCGTCAACGAGAGCGGCGCCGGCACCCATTTCATCGGCGTCATGAACGACGTGACCGAATCGAAGCAGCGCACCTCCTTCCTCGAACACGAAATCAACCACGACATGCTCACCGGGCTGGCCAACCGCAACCTGCTCTGGGACCGCCTTGAGCAAGCCATCCACATGGCCCAGCGCAGCAAGGCGCTGGTGGCCACCATTCTGGTCGACCTTGACAACTTCAAGGTCATCAATGACACGCTCGGCCATGAAGCCGGCGACGAAGTGCTGCGCGTGGTGGCGCGCAAAATGCTCGGTTCGGTGCGCGAGAGCGACACCGTGGCGCGCCTGGGCGGCGACGAATTCGTGCTGGTGCTGGTCAACCAGCCGTCGCTGCGCTACACGCTGCGCATGATCGAGCGCCTGCGCAAGGGCATGGAAAACGCGGTCACCATCGACGGTCGCGAAGTGGCCGTGCAGGCGAGCATGGGCGTGAACGTTTTCCCGCATGACGGCGCCAACGCGGGCGAACTGATCCACGCGGCCGACACGGCCATGTACCACGCCAAGCTGGCCGGCCGCAACGATGTGCAGTTTTTTTCGCACGACATGAAGGTCGCCACCGACGCCAAGCTCAAGCTTGAAACGCATATGCGCCACGCGCTCGAGAACGATGAAATGTTCCTGGTGTTTCAACCCAAGCTCTCGCTCAAGACCGGAAAAATCGTCGGCGCCGAGGCGCTGCCGCGCTGGCGCCACCCCGAACAGGGTCTGCTGCTGCCAGCCTCGTTCATCCTCGAGGCCGAGGAAAACGGCGCCATCGTGCCGTTCGGCGAATGGGTATTCAACCGCCTGTGCGAAGTCATGCAGCGCCTCAAGCAGCTCGGCTTCCAGGGTTTGGTGATGTCGATGAACGTGTCGTTTCGGGAACTGAACCAGCGCGGCTTCATTGCCCTGCTGGGTGAAAAGCTGCGCCAGTCGGATCTGGCCCCCGAAACGTTCGAGCTGGAGATCAGCGAAGCGAACCTGCTGCGCAATGCCGAACTGTCGCAGCGCATCTTTACCGACATCGCGCGCCAGGGCATCCGGCTGACGGTCGATGAATTCGGCGCCGGGGTCTCCAGTCTCAAGAACCTGAACGCGCTGCCGGTGACGAACCTGAAGATCTTCAAGTCCTATGTGGGGCGCCTGACCACCGACAACCTGAGCGACATGATGGCCAAGACGATCATTGGCATCGGCCACCTGATGAACATGGGCGTCATCGGCGAAGGCGTGGAAACGCCGGGCCAGCGCGATTTTCTCAAGCAGAACGGGTGCGACCAGGTGCAGGGTAACTACTTCAGCCAGCCGGTGCCGCTGCCAGCGTTCGAGCTGCTGCTGGCCGACGCGAGCTTTGCGGCAGGCTAAAAAAACAGTTGGCGCGCAGTGACACCGCGCTTTTTGCAGAGGTTTGGGGCCGATACCGACGCATCTCTGCCTTCGGCTAGCCGCCTGTCACCGGCGGGAAAAATGCGACTTCGCAGTCCTGCGCCAATGGCGTGTCGCTGCTGCACATGACATGGTTGAGCGCCGTGCGCAGCGACTTGTCGCCCGCGAGCGCCGTGGCCCACACGCCGCCGCGCTGCACCAGCAGCAAACGTACATCCTCGACCGTGGCAGCGCCTTCCGGCAGCGCGAGGTTTTCCTGGGACGTGCCGAGCTGCTCGCGCACGCTGGCAAAAAAACGCAGCGTAATTTTCATGAAGTCCTAGTACAGTAATTCGTTAAACGGGATAAAGCGCACGCTGTCGCCGGGCACGATGATGCGGCCGGGCGGATTGTCGACCAGGCCGTCGCCCCACACGGTCGAAGTCAGCACGCCGGAGCCCTGATTGGGAAACAGCTCCAGGCCGCCCCCGTCGTTGATGCGCACGCGCAGAAATTCGTTGCGGCGGTCCGCCTTGGGCCAGCTGAAGTCCGCGCGCATGGCAAAGGCGCGCGGCGCCTTGACGTTCGCCACGCCTTGCAGGCGCAGGATAAAGGGCCGCACGAACAATAAAAAAGTGATGAAGCTCGATACCGGATTGCCGGGCAAGCCGATAAAAAAAGCGGGATCGCCGTCGCGGTCTATCTCGCCAAAGGCAAGCGGCTTGCCGGGCTTGACGGCGATCTGCCACATGTTCAGGCGCCCTTGTGCTTCGACCGCAGGCTTGATATGGTCTTCTTCGCCCACCGACACGCCGCCCGAGGTGATGATCAGGTCATGCGCGCGCGCGGCCTGGCGCAAGGTGTCGCGCGTAGCTGCCAGCGTATCGGGAACGATGCCAAAGTCGGTCAGCTCGCAGCCGAGGTTTTCCAGCAGGGCGCGCAAGGTGAAGCGGTTCGAATTGTAGAGCGCACCGGGCGCCAGCGCCTCGCCCGGCATGACCAGTTCGTCGCCGGTAAAAAAGACGGCAACGCGCAGCTTGCGGAACACCTGCAGTTGCGCCAGTCCGATCGACGCGGCCAGGCCCAGCTCCTGGCTGCGTAGGCGCGTGCCCTGTTCCAGGATGACGGCGCCGCTGGCGATGTCTTCACCCGCCCGCCGTATCCATTCGCCGCTCTGGGGCGCATGCCTGATGATGACCTTGCCTTCGCCCGCTTCGCACTGCTCCTGCATCACCACCGCGTCGGCGCCGTCCGGAATCATGGCGCCGGTGAAGATGCGCGCCGCGCAGCCTGGCGCGAGATAGTCGCCCACCTGGCCGGCCGCGATGCGCTGCGAGACGGTCAAGACGGCGCTGCCGCCGGCACAGTCGGCGGCGCGCACGGCGTAGCCATCCATTTGCGTATTGTCGGCCGTGGGCACGTCGATGCCCGACACCTGTGGCGCGGCCAGCACGCGACCGTTCGCCGCCAGGGTCGCTACCAGTTCGCTCTCCATGCCGGCACCGGGGGCAAGCGCCGCACGCGCCATGAACGCGAGCGCCTCCTGCACCGACAGCATCGGTGGGCGCGCCGGGCGCTGTTCCCCGGCGCTCATGTCCCTGTCGCCGAGGTCCACGTTACAGACCCGTATTGGCCGCGATGAAGGCCTTCATCTGCGCCACGTCCGGCGGCAAGACGACGAACTTTTGCGGCAGCGCTTCGATGTTCTCGAAGCCGGCCGGACGTTCGGCGTCCACGCCCAGCGCTTCCAGGATGGTCTCGTTGAACTTGGCCGCCAGTGCCGTTTCGAGCACGATCATCGGTACGCCCGGCGCCATGTACCGGCGCGCGACCTTGATGCCGTCGGCGGTGTGGGTGTCGATCGTGATGTCGTAGTCGTCGGCCACGTCGCGGATGGTGTTCACGCGGTCCTTGTGGGTCGATTTGCCGGACTGGAAACCGTATTCGGAGACCAGCTTGAATTCGTCGCCATCGCTGCCCGGTTTGCCGGACAGGTCAAAGCCGCCCTGCGTTTCCACCTTGTGAAACAGCGCGCGCACACGTTCGCTGTCGCGCCCGACCAGGTCGTAGATAAAGCGCTCGAAGTTGGATGCCTTGGAAATATCCATCGACGGGCTGCTCGTGTGGTACGTTTCGGCCGACTTGCGCACCCGGTACACGCCGGTGCGGAAAAATTCGTCGAGGACGTCGTTTTCGTTGGTGGCGGCCACTAGGCGGTCGATCGGCAAACCCATCATGCGGGCAATGTGGCCGGCGCAGATATTGCCGAAGTTGCCAGACGGGACCGTGAACGAGACTTTCTGGGTGTTCTCGGTCGTGGCGGCCAGGTAGCCGCGGAAGTAGTACACCACCTGCGCCACCACGCGCGCCCAGTTGATCGAATTGACGGTGCCGATTTTTTGCGCGCCCTTGAACGGCAGGTCGTTCGAGACCGCCTTGACCAGGTCCTGGCAATCGTCGAACACGCCTTCGACGGCGATGTTGAAGATGTTCGGGTCCTGTAGGCTGAACATTTGCGCGCTCTGGAACGCGCTCATCTTCTTGTGCGGCGAGAGCATGAACACGCGGATGCCCTTCTTGCCGCGCATCGCGTATTCGGCGGCGCTGCCGGTGTCGCCCGAGGTGGCGCCGAAAATATTCAGTTCGGCGCCGTCCTTGGCCAGCGTGTACTCGAACAGGTTGCCCAGCAACTGCATCGCCATGTCCTTGAAAGCGAGCGTCGGTCCGTTCGACAACGCCTGCAGGATCAAAGTCTTGTCGCCGTCTTGTTCAAGCACGCGCAGCGGCGTGATCTCGGCTGCCTTTTCGCCCTTGCGCACGTTGCGGTAGACCGCCGGCGTGTAGGTTTTTTTTGTCAGCGCCCTCAGATCATGGTCTGGAATGTCGGTGGCGAACTTGCGCAGGATTTCAAAGGCGAGGTCGGCGTAGGACAGCTTGCGCCAGGCGTCCAGTTCGGCGCAAGTGACTTGCGGATATTCGGACGGCAAATACAGCCCGCCATCGGGCGCCAGGCCGCCAAGCAGAATGTCGGAAAATTGTGCGGGAGTGGGCGAAGCGGCGGCCTTGTCGGCGCGGGTGGAGACGTAATGCATGGTATGAGGGGTCCGTTTAGGGCTGGCAGCGTGGAGCACAACAGGGCGTTCGAGCGAATATTATAGTGCGGACCGACGCTCCTTGCGCGAAACGCTTGTTTTTCCGAATTATTCGTGGAACCACAGCGCTTTGCGGCCGATGGGCATGTCTTTGGGCATCAGCGGATTCTTCAGCTCGAAGACTCGGCGCTCTTTGAGGGCCGCTTTCCTGATCGTGGCGCCATAGTATCGCTGGAACAACTTTTCAAACGAACCATCGGCGATCATTTTTTCCAGACCGTCCGTGATATCGGCAGCCAGTTGGGTGTTGCCCTGACGCACGAAGAAATAAATGGCGGTCGGGTAATGCAGCACCACGGAAGGTTCGACGGCCAAGCGCTGCTGGTAGAGCGCGAGCTCAGCCCATATTTCGGTGACGGAGCGGGGGAAATAGTCGATGCGTTCGCTTTCCAGCATGCTGAACAGCGCCGCGTAATTGGACGTGCCGTACACGTTCAAGCCGTTGGCGCGCAGGATGGACGTATCGGGCCAGTCGCTGCCCTGCCCGGCCGTGAGCCGCTTGAGGTCGTTGATGCTGCGCAGTGCATTGAAGGTCGACGCATGCGTCTTGTTAATGAGCAGCAGGCGCCAGCCGATCAAGCCCTTGTCGAGCGGAATGCGGATTGGCAGCAGCCTGGCTTCGCGCTCGGTCGACGTCATGGTACTGACGACATCGATACCGTCGCCGTTTTCCAGGCGCAGCAGCGCGCGTCCTTGCAGCATGCGCACCGGGTGCTGCTCGACGCGGTAGGCGATGTCGGCGCGCTCAAGCGCCATTGCCAGCAGGCGCAAGGGGTAATAGGAGCGCTCGTCGGGCGCGCTTTCCGGGCGCGGATAGCGCACCACCACCTCGGCGGCGACGATTGACGGCGCACACAGCGCTGCAATCAGCAGAAACAGGCGCCAGCGGAAGAAAAACATGCAATCCTCAATCGGTGCGGTCGGTGCTGCCAAAAGTAACCGCTTTCAAGCGCAATGACAAGTCCCTCCCGCGGGGTCAGTTCTCCCATATTACGACACGAGCTCAGCTGTTTGCAGTTGAGCTCGTGTCGTAATGGGGGAACTGACCCCGGGGGAGATGTTGTTTTTTAGCAGGCGGCGTGGTTGACGGTGACGACGTGGATGGCCAGGCCGCCAAGCGACGTTTCCTTGTACTTATCCTGCATGTCGGCGCCGGTCTGGCGCATCGTTTCGATGACGTCGTCCAGGCTGACGAAGTGGGTGCCGTCGCCCTTGAGCGCGAGCGAGGCGGCCGTGATGGCCTTGATCGCACCCATGCCGTTGCGCTCAATGCAGGGAATCTGCACCAGGCCGCCGATCGGGTCGCACGTCATGCCCAGGTGGTGCTCGATGCCGATTTCGGCCGCGTTTTCGATTTGTTCGTTGCTGCCGCCCAGTGCCGCCACCAGGCCCGCCGCCGCCATCGCGCAGGCCACGCCCACTTCGCCCTGGCAGCCGATTTCGGCGCCCGAGATTGATGCGTTCTTCTTGCACAGCATGCCGATGCCGGCCGCCGTCAGCATGAAGGCGCGTACGCCCGCCACCGGGTCGCTCGGCCGGCAGTCCTCGGCATAGTAGCGCAGCACCGCCGGGATGATCCCGGCCGCGCCGTTGGTCGGCGCCGTCACCACCCGCCCGCCGGCCGCGTTTTCCTCGTTGACGGCCATCGCATACAGGCTGACCTGGTGCAGCGCGTCGTGCGGCAGGTCGTTGGCGCGGTTGTCGCTGTTCTTGGCGTCTTGCGCCTGCTTCCACAGGTTGGCCGCGCGGCGCTTGACGTTCAAGCCGCCGGGCAGCTGGCCGCCCGTCACCAGACCATGGGCGATACAGGCGTGCATGACGTCCCAAATTTTGTCCAGGCCTGCGTCCAGCTCCGCTTCGCCCATGCGCGCCAGTTCATTCGCGCGCAGCATGTGGGCAATGCTGTTGCCGGTCGCTTTGCCATGGGCCAGCAGCTGGTCCATGGTATCGAAGGGAAAAGGAATCGGGTTCTCGCCGCCCGAACCGCTTTGGCGCGCGTGCGATTCGCCCGCGGCGTGA
Source organism: Massilia sp. TWP1-3-3 (assembly GCF_049897805.1). Lineage (NCBI taxonomy): Bacteria > Pseudomonadati > Pseudomonadota > Betaproteobacteria > Burkholderiales > Oxalobacteraceae > Massilia > Massilia sp. TWP1-3-3. The sequence goes on along the minus strand of NZ_JAFCWX010000020.1, from coordinate 60,755 downwards.
ATGAAGCCGCCGCCGACCGAATAGAAAATACGCTCGATGGCCGAACCGTCGGCCAGCCTGAGCGTAAAGCGCATGCCGTTCGGGTGCTCCGGCAGGCTCGAACTCTTGTTCCACAACAGGTTGGCCTTGGCCGTGAACGGCACGTCTTTTACGCCCAGCAGCTTGATGACGCCATCCATCTCCGCTTCGGCCAGCCGCTCTTCCACCGCTTCAGGGTCGATGCCTTGCGGCGTTTCGCCCATCAGGCCCAGGATGACCGCCTTGTCGGTGGCGTGGCCCACGCCGGTCAGCGCGAGCGAACCATACAGAGCCGCTTCGACGCCGACGGCGTTGTCCAGCGGGCCGCATTCGAGCAGAAAGCGGCGCGCGGCGAGCATCGGCCCCACCGTGTGGGAACTCGACGGACCAATGCCGATCTTGAATAGGTCAAATACGCTCATGTCCATCGGGTTCTCCAGGTTTTTGTGAAACGTGTCAGGCGGCCTGGCCCAGAGCGACGTCGATGTTTGCGAGCATGTCGGTGACCAGCTGTTCGAGTCCGATCGCCGCTTTCCATCCCCAGTGTTCTGCTGCTGTGCTGTCGTCCAGGCTTTGCGGCCAGGTGGCGGCAATCGCCTGCCGGCTGTCAGGCGTGTAGCCGATCGTGAACGCTGGTACGGCGAGGGTAATCGCGGCGGCCAGCTCGCGTGGGTTGAACGACACGCCGGCCACATTGTAGGCCGAACGCACGGCGATTTTGTCGGCCGGTGCATCCATCAATTCGATGGTGGCGCGAATCGCGTCGGGCATGTAGATCATTGGCAGCGTGGTCTCGGGGCCAAGGAAGCAATCGTATTTTTCGCCCTTGAGCGCGGCGTGGAAGATGGCAATAGCGTAGTCGGTGGTGCCGCCGCCCGGGGGCGACTTGAAGCTGATGATGCCGGGGTAGCGGATGCTGCGCACGTCCACGCCATACTTGGTGAAGTAGTACTCGCACAGCCGTTCGCCGGCCAGCTTGCTGATGCCGTAGATCGTGGTTGGATCCATGACCGTAAATTGGGGCGTGTTCCGGGCCGGGGTGTTGGGGCCGAAGGCGGCGATCGACGACGGCCAGAACACGCGCAGCGGCTTGCCCGCTTCGCCGCGCAGGCGCGCCACTTCCAGGATGTTGAGCAAGCCGTCCATGTTCAGTTCCCACGCCTTGAGCGGGGCTTTTTCGCCGGTGGCCGAGAGCAGCGCGGCCAGCTGGTAGACCTGGGTGATGCCCTCTTCTTCCACCAGGGCCGCCAGGCGCGCCTGGTCCAGCACGTCGAGCCGCGTGTAGCGCGCCGCCTGGTAGACGTTGAGCGCGCCGATGTCGGAGGCGATCACGTTGGCCGCGCCATGCTGGTCTGCCAGCGCGCCCACCAGTTCACTGCCGATTTGGCCGTTGGCGCCAATTACGAGGATGCGTTCCATGGTATTTTTTCCGATCTGTTGATGCGTGTAGCAATGCTTAGTTCATTACTTAGTTCTTCAGGATGTCCAGCTCGCGCCCGGCCTGTTCAAAGGCCTTCAAGACGATGTCGAGCTGCTCGCGGGTGTGGGCTGCCGATAGCTGGACGCGTACGCGGGCCTGGCCCATCGGTACCACCGGATAGAAAAAGCCCGACAGCAGCACGCCCAGCTCGTACATTCGCGCCGCAAATTTCTGGGCGATGGGCGCTTCGAACAGCATCACCGGCACCACCGGATGGGTGCCCGGCTTGATGGTAAAGCCGATGCGCTCGATCTCCTTGCGAAAGTAGGCCGTGTTCTCGTGCAGGCGGTCGCGCAGCGCAGTCGACTTGGACAGGCGCTCGAGCACCGACAGCGAGGCGCCGGCAATCGATGGCGCCAGCGTGTTGGAAAACAGATAGGGGCGCGACTTCTGGCGCAGCGTGTCGATCACTTCCTTGCGCGCAGCCGTAAAGCCGCCCATCGCGCCGCCCAGCGCCTTGCCCAGCGTGCCGGTGATGATGTCGATGCGGCCCATCACGTCATGGTGCTCGTGCGTGCCGCGCCCGGTCTTGCCCATAAAGCCCGATGCGTGGCACTCGTCGATCATCACCAGCGCGCCGTACTGGTCGGCCAGGTCGCAGATCTTGTCGAGCCGCGCGATCGTGCCGTCCATCGAGAATACGCCGTCGGTCACGATGACCTTGTGCCGCTTGCCCGCATCAAAGGCGGCCTTGAGCTGCGCTTCAAGGTCGGCCATGTCGTTGTGCGCGTAGCGATAGCGCCCCGCCTTGCACAGGCGAATGCCATCGATGAGCGATGCGTGGTTCAGCGCGTCGGAGATGATGGCGTCGTTCTCGTCGAAGAGCGGCTCGAACAGGCCGCCGTTGGCGTCGAACGCTGCCGCGTACAGGATCGTGTCCTCCATGCCCAGAAAGCTGGAAAGGGCTTTTTCCAGTTCCTTGTGCACGGTCTGGGTGCCGCAAATAAAGCGCACCGACGACAGGCCGTAGCCGTATTTTTCGGTCGCTTCGATCGACGCCTTCTGGGTTTCCAGGTCGCCCGACAGGCCAAGGTAATTATTGGCGCACATATTGATCAGGGTGCGCCCGTCGTCGGCCACCACTTCGGCGCCCTGGCGCGAAGCGAGCACGCGCTCAGGCTTGTACAGGCCCTGGCCGCGCAGCGTGTCCAGGTTGGCTTGCAGGCCGGTAAAAAATGCATTTTTCGCTTGATCGCTCATCTTGTCCCTCGTCTGTGGTTGCCGGCTTGACCGACTGTTGCAGTATGCTGTACCGTGATCGCACTATGATGGCAATTCCGCGATATCGAACTAAAATTCAATATAGTGGATATTACCCAAGGCCGTTGAACTTGGCAAGCATCAGTTTGTTTCGTCTCGCACCGGGTTTCGCACCTAGTTGTCTCGCACCTATGAATTGGCAAAAATCATGAATATCACGCTCGGTCCCAATTCTCCTCCTGAAGTGGGCGCAACGCTGCAGCGCTTGCGCCTCGCGCGCGGTTTGACGCTGGAGGACTTGTCGCGCATCGCCGGGGTGTCGAAATCGATGTTGTCGCAAATTGAAAGAGAGAAAGCGAATCCGACGATTGCCATCACCTGGCGCCTGGCCAATGCGCTGGGCGTGGCGATCGGCGAGCTGCTCTCGTCTGGTACGCGCGCGGCCGAGACGATCCGCGTGCTCGACGCGCATGAAACGCCCACCTTGCCGGGCGCGCATGCGGGCTACGTGCTGCGTATCCTGGGGCCGATGGAGATGGCCGGCAAGTATGAATGGTATGAGCTCACGCTCGCGCCAGGGGGCGAACTAGCGTCGCAGGCGCATGACCCGGGAACGACCGAGCACGTGACGGTGCTGCACGGGACACTGGAAGTGGAAGTCGGGGTCGAGAAAAAGAAGCTGAAGGTGGGCGGCACCGCCAGGTATCCGGCCGACCAGAACCACGTACTGCGCAATGCGGGCAAGACCGAGGCCAAGGCCTTGCTGGTGGTTGTGCACCGGTAGGTCGCTGGCGACGCGTGGTGGAATGCGGCCTGCGGCCTTTTCCACCCTACATTTGGGGCGATGCCGCGTCACCGGCACAAGGTGACATTTAGCGCCGCCTGGCAAATGCAAAGGCCAGCACAAAGGCCGCAGCCACCGCCAGCAGATGCTTGAGCGTGTGTCCGCTGACAAAGCCCAGCGCCTGAAACACCGCCTGATCGGCCACTTCGAACAGCTTGGCCCACACATACAACCCTATCGCGACAAAGAAGAAGGTACGCTGGGCCATCGGCGCGCCGGACTGCCACTGCAGCACCGGAATCAGCACCAGGGGCGCGGCCTGGATCAGCAGATAGAAGCGCAAGTCGCCGCTCCATGACCACCAGAACACGCTCAGCGCCCCCAAGCCCGTCAGCACCAGCAGCGGCAGTTGCGTCTTCGTATTCGGATAGGCGTCGCGCACGGCCGCTGCCAGCAAGGCCGCGCATGCGAGCGCGATGGGCAACCGGTCCCACACCAGGCGTGCATTGTCGGGCGCCATGTGATACCAGGTTGACCCGAGCGCCGTCGCGCCGATGGCGCCGAAAAACACCGCGTAGGCCAGGCGGGCCGGATCGTCACGGCGCGCGCGGCGCAGCGCGGCAAAGCCAACCATGGCTACCAGCAGAAAACCCAGGTTGGACAAGACGTCGCCGGCATTGGCCAAGCCAAAGAGCGTGCGCTGGTCGGCAAAGTCGTGATAGTTGGCCGTTTGTGCGATGGGACCGAAAGCGGTCAGCGCGACAATCAAGGCAAAGCCCAGGTACGGGGCGAGGTGCACTCTGGCAGGGGCAAGCGGCATGGTGGTCCTTGGCGTTGAAAAACCCCAGTGTGACCGGCCAGGCTTGATGACGATACCCGAGGGCCGCGCGTACCTTGCAAGGCGACCTTGCGTACCGAAATATGATACCGCCGCGCTTGAATCCACCACGCGCACGACGTCGCCGCGAAGGCGACGTCGTTGCACAGCTCTTTACTGCGCGGCCACCTTGGCCGGCGCCGCCATTTGCAGGGTGCGGCTCAAGAAGCCCCAGCGGTCGGCGACTTCTTCGATCACCTTGGTGGTCGGCTTGCCGGCGCCGTGGCCCGCCTTGACGTCGATGCGGATCAGGATAGGCGCGCCGCCGCTTGGCTGCGCGGCCTGCGCGGTCGCGGCAAACTTGAAGCTGTGCGCCGGGACCACGCGGTCATCGTGGTCCGCCGTCGTGATCATCGTGGCCGGGTAGCACACGCCAGGCTTGATGTTATGCAGCGGCGAATACTTGACCAGCGCCTTGAATTCGTCGGCGTTGTCGGACGAGCCGTAGTCGGACGTCCACGCCCAGCCGATGGTGAACTTGTGAAAGCGCAGCATGTCGAGCACGCCCACCTGCGGGATGGCCGCGCCGAACAGCTCCGGACGCTGCGTCATCGCCGCGCCCACCAACAGGCCGCCGTTGCTGCCGCCACCGATCGCCAGCTTGGCGGGCGACGTGACCTTGTTCGCGATCAGCCATTCGGCCGCGCCGATGAAGTCGTCGAACACGTTCTGCTTGTGCAGCTTGGTCCCGGCCTCGTGCCAGGCTTCGCCGTATTCGCCGCCGCCGCGCAGGTTGGCCACCGCGTACACGCCGCCCATTTCCATCCACGCCAGGTTGGCGGGCGAAAAGCTCGGCGTGATCGAGACGTTAAAGCCGCCGTAGCCGTACAGGTAGGTCGGATTGCTGCCATCGAGCTTGATGCCTTTTTTGGAGACGATGAACATCGGCACCTTGGTACCATCGCGGCTGGTGTAGAACTGCTGGCGCGTTTCGTACCCGGCCGGGTCGAAGTCGACCTTCGGCTTGCGAAACACCGTGCTTGCGCCGCTCTTCATGTCGAGGCGGTAGATGGTGGTCGGGTTGGTGAAACCGGTGAACGAATAGAACGTCTCGCCATCCTTGCGCTTGCCGCCAAAACCGCTGACCGTGCCGATGCCGGGCAAGGTGATGTCGCGTACCAGCTTGCCTTTGCGGTCGAACACCTTGACCATGCTGCGCGCGTCGGCCAGGTACTCGGCAACGATCTGGTTGTTGACCAGGTTGGCGCCCACCAGCGTTTGCGCAGACTCCCCGAGGACCTGCTTCCAGGAAGCTTCCTGCGGGTGGCGCGTGTCGATGGCGACCACGCGCGCGCGCGCGGCGTTCTTGTCGGTCTTAAAGTAAAAAACTGCGCCGTCGTTGTCGATAAAGTCGTACGATGCTTCGAACTTGTCGATCAGCGGCAGCACCTTGCTGCCCGGTTTCGACAGATCCTTGTAGAACACGCGGTTCCGGGGTGCCGTGCCCTTGGAGGCGGTGATGATCAGGTATTTGCCGTCGTCGGTCACTTCGCCGCCGAAGCCCCACTCCTTCTCGTCGGGCCGGTCGTAGACCAGCACGTCGGCGCTTTGGGGCGTGCCGATTTTATGGAAGTACAGCTTCTGGAAGTAGTTCACGCTGGCCAGCATGCCCGCTTCGTCGGGCGCGTCGTAGCGGCTGTAGAAAAAGCCCTTGCCGTCCGCAGTCCAGGAGGCGCCGGAGAACTTAACCCACTTGAGGTGGTCGTCAAGGTCCTTGCCGGTGTCGATGTCGCGCACCTTCCATTCGTTCCAGTCCGAGCCTGACGCTGCAGTGCCGTAGGCGAGATATTTGCCGTCCGGGCTGACGGCGCTGCCGGCCAGGGCGACGGTGCCGTCGGCGGCCAGCGTATTCGGGTCGAGCAGCAGGCGCGGCTCGTCAGCGAGGGACTTCATCGTGTACAGGACCGCCTGGTTTTGCAGGCCGTCGTTGCGGCTGTAGAAATAGCGCCCGCTTTCCTTGTACGGCACGCCGTAGCGCTCATAGTTCCACAGCTTGGTCAGGCGCTGCTTGATGGTCTCGCGCTCCGGGATCTGGGCCAGGAACGCTTGCGTGACCTTGTTCTCGGCCTCGACCCAGGCGCGCGTCTCGGCGCTGTTGGCGTCTTCGAGCCAGCGGTACGGGTCGGCGATGGTGGTGCCGTGGTAAATATCCTGCTGCGTGCCCTTCAGAGTCGCCGGATAGCTCATTGTTGACGCGCCCGGGGGGCAGGATTGCGCGACTGCGTTTGCGCTGAACGTGCTGAGTGTGCCGAGCATGGCGAGCAGGCTGGCGACCAGGGTGACGTGCCTCATTTGCATAAAATTTCCGTCTTTTGGGTAAAGAGTCGAAGACGGCAAGACCGGATCGCGGACTGCCGCTGCTGGCGATATGCCGGGGGAGATGATAACGTGAAAATGCGGCACGGGCGAGCTCAACATGGCTAAAAAAATACTTCGTAGAACCAGGAACAGTAGGCCGTCGATACGGAAAAGCGCAGCGCATTTCGACCTGCACGGGTGCCGAGACTTTTTGGGCGGAGCCCTGCAAATGTGGCTATACCGGCGGCACCCAGGCCGCGATCCACGCGGCCAGCTCGTCGCCCGGCATTGCCCGACTCATGAAATAGCCCTGCCCCTGGTCGCATCCCAACGCCGCCAGCAGGCGCCACACCGCCTCGCTCTCGATCCCCTCGGCCACTACGCGTAAACCCATGTTGTGGCCAAGGTCGATCGTCGAACGCACGATCTTGGTGTCGCCGCTATCGTGCTCCATGTTGAGCACGAACGACTTGTCGATCTTCAGTTCGTCGACCGGCAGCCGCTTGAGGTAGGCCAGCGACGAATAACCGGTGCCGAAATCGTCGATCGACAAATCCACGCCCATCGCATGGAGCCGCTCGAGCGTGAGCTGGGCGCGCACCGGGTCGTCCATGATGGCGCTCTCGGTGATCTCAAGGCAGAACGATTGCGCCGCCACTTTGTGGCGCTCCAAAATCTCGCCAAACTTGGCCGGCAGGTCCTGGTCGAGCAAATCGCGGGTCGACAGGTTGACCGATATTTTCAGGTGGATGCCTTGCTCGGCCAGCTGCCGGCACAGCGCCGCCGAGCGCTCCAGCACCCAGCGCGTGAGTACGCGAATGAATCCGGTCTGCTCGGCAAACGGGATGAATTCGTCCGGGAACACGTTGCCGCGCTCGGGATGGACCCAGCGCACCAGCGCTTCGGCGCCCACCACTTCGCCGGTGTCCAGGCGCAGCTTGGGCTGCAGGTGCAGGCGAAATTCGTCGCGTTCGATCGCGTTGCGCAGTTCGCTCAACAAGCCCAGGCTCTTGGCGCTGGCCGTGTCCATGGCCGCCTCGTACAAAATAGCGCCGTCGTTGCGCTGCTTGGCCTGGTACATCGCCACTTCGGCCATCGACAGCAGCTCCTCGGCTTTGGCGCCATGCGCGGGAAAGGCTGCGATGCCTAGCCCGGCGCCGATGTCGACGGTCTGGTCATCGAGTGAAATCGGTACTTCGAGCACCTGCAGGATGCCCGCCGCGACAGATTGCGCGCGCTCCACGTTGACGGCCGAGAGCAGCACCGCAAATTCGTCGCCGCCCAGGCGCGCCACGTGCGCCGACGGATCGGCGGCCGCCATGTGCAGCTTGAGGCGCGCGGCGACCTGGCGCAGCAGCTCGTCGCCGAAGTCGTGGCCCATGACGTCGTTGACGTGCTTGAAGCGGTTCAGGTCCATCATCAGCACGAACGCCGCGTGACCGGCGCGGCCCGCCTCGGTCAGCGCTTCGCCCAGCAGCAGCACGAACTGGGCGCGGTTAGGCAGGCCCGTCAGCGAATCCCAGTAGGCCAGGCGGCCGATCTCGTGCTCGCGCTTGGCGATCCCGTCGCGCATACTGTCAAAGGCCTTGGCCAGCGCGCCGATTTCGTCATTGCGCTCCAGATTGATCTGGCCGCGGTAGTCGCCCCGTTCAAGCCGGCGCGCGGTGGCCGCCAGTTCGCGCAGCGGCTGGGCGACGCGCTTGGCGGTCAGCACCGCCGCCACGCCGGCCACCAAAATCCCGATCACGGTCAAGGCTACCAGCGTGCGTTCGAGCCGTACGTACTGCGCGGTGGCGGCGTCAATTGAGCGCGCCAGCAGGACGCCCGCATCCGGACCGATCTGCACCAGGCGCGCGCTGTACGGGCTGCCGCCGATATCGATCTCGATGGAACGCGCCGACTTGCCGGGCAAGGCGTGCAAGTCGCTGACCACCTGGGGCATCAGCGCCGGCGCCAGCGTCGAGGCAACCGGCGTCCAGCGCCCGTCGGGCGCGCGCGCAAGGATGGCCACGTCAAGGGCGGACAACTGCTGCATGTCCACCGCCAGCTCGCGCTCGATGGCAAAACCCATCGCCACCCAGGCGATCGTGATCGGCGCCTTGACCGGCATGACGACGATCTGCACCGGGCGGTTGTCGACCACGGCAATGGCGCTGGCGCCGTCGGCCTGTTCGGCGCGGTCGAGCAGGCCGAGGACCAGATGTTCGATCGACGAGCGCATGGCGATACCGCTGGCAGCGCTCACCTTGCGCTCGCCGTCGATCAGCATGGTCAGGTCCGCGTGCGCGCGGCGCGCGCTGTTTTGCAAGGCTGATTCGATGGTGGCGCGGTCGTTCGCAGCGCCATTGCCGACCGCTTGCACGAAAGCGGTGTCGCGCGCCAGTACCTGGGCCGAAAAGCGCTGGGTTTGCGCGCTTTGCTCCAGAAGCTTGCTGAACACCTTCTCGCCGTTATCGAGTTCGGTGGCGATGGAGGCGCGCGCATTGCGCTCGATGCCTTGCTGGATTACCAGCAAGCCGAGCACCTGTACGACGATGATCAAGGCCAGAAACAGTGTCGCGATGCGCCCTTCCAGGCTGTTGAAGCGCATCTTCACTAGTTGCTCTGCGCGTCGGCCCCGATTGGCGGCGGTTTGAGCGGCAGCTTGAACGAAAGTGCCGACGGCGCTTCACTCCTGAGCGCGACGCTTTGCTCGGCAATGGCGCCGCTCATCTGGTAGTGCCAGGCCGTCACGGTGTATTTGCCGGCGGCCGGCACCTCGATGCGCGCCACGCCGGCCGCGTCGGTCTTGGCAAAATAGGGAGAATCGACGACTTTCACATATGACACCATGCGATCATGGATATTGCATCCCAAGACCACCAGGCCGGCTTTCTCGAACACTTGCGGCGCGGCCGTCACGCCGCTATAGAGTTTTTGGTCGAATTTTTTGGCGGGCGAAAACGAATAGATATGGTGCTTGACCTTGTCGTTATTGGGAAACGACACGCGGCTGCCGGTCTGGATCACGGTGACCAAGGGCAGGAACTTCAGGCCGCGCTGTTCGATCTGACCGGGTGTTAACACGCGCGGCATGGCCACACCGCCCTCGGCGTCGACAACCACGACGGCGTCGGCGAGCGGCTTGCCGGCGCTGTCGCTGACCTGCACCGTCAGCGCGCCGGCGTGGGCGCCGTACGCGGCCAAACACATTGTTGCCAGCAAGGCGGGTCGGAAGGGAAGTTTCATGAGCCTCGGTCGGGTGGAAGTATGGCATCGGTATGCCTGCCTGCCGGACTATTGTAGCGCCATCGCGAAAGTTCCGAGAAGAACTTTCAATCGCGCCAGGGCAATTCGGCACGGCACATTGCACGCCTTGTCTTTATATACATGCCCGCGCTGCCGCTCAGTGCGCGCCGCGGGCGGCGGCGCCCGTTGCATGGCTCAGTTGCCACTGGCGCGACAGGTCGAGCGCCGAGCCGATTTCGGACGGGGTGAGGCGGCGCGCGACGATGCTCTTGTTGGCGCTGGCCGTTTCGTCGCCAGCGTCGGCGGCCAGCAGCATCCACATGTAGGAGCGCACGGTGTCGCGCGGCACGCCGCGCCCGCTGCTGTACATGCCGCCCAGGTTGTACTGGGCCAGCGCATGGCCCTGTTCGGCCGCCTGCTGGTACCAGTGCACGGCCAGTGCGTCGTCCTGCGCAACGCCTTGCCCGTTCGCATACATGACGCCGAGATTGTTTTGCGCACTGGCGTCGCCCTGCTCGGCGGCGATGCGGTACCAGCGCGCCGCTTGCGCTTCATTCTTGGGGACGCCCTGGCCGGTAGCATAAATAACGCCCAGGTTAAACTGGGCGTTGGGTGCTCCCTGGTCGGCGGCGCGGCGATACCATTCCAGCGCGCGCAATTCGTCGCGCGGCGCGCCGCGGCCGTTGGCGTACATGCTGCCCAAGTTGTATTGCGCCAGGATGTGGCCTTGCTCGGCCGAGCGCAGGTACCAGGCCATGGCAAGCGCTTCATCCTGCTTGACGCCCTGGCCGTTGGCCAGCATCACGCCCAGGCTGAACTGGGCGTCGCGGTCGCCCTGCTCGGCTGCGCGCTGCAGCCAGGCAAAGGCGCGCAAGGCATCGCAGCGCACGCCCAGGCCTTCGGCATAGGCCACGCCCAGCTGGCGCTGGGCGCCGGCACAGCCTTGCGCTGCCGCCTGGCGAAACCAGCACAGCGCTTGCGCGTCATTCGCTTCAACCCCCTGCCCGCGCTTGTACATCAAGCCCAGGTTGAGCTGGGCCTGCACTTCGCCCTGCACCGCCGCCTTGCGAAACCAGGCCATGGCAAGCGGAAAGTTCATCGGCGCGCCGTGGCCAAACAGATAGCATTCGGCCAGCAAGCTTTGCGCGCTGGCCACGCCTTGCTCGGCCGCCCGGTAAAACCAGGCGAGGGCCAGTTCATGGTTTTGTTCAAGGCCGCGGCCTTTCTTGTACATTTGCCCGAGGTTTTGCTGGGCCGACGCGTCGCCCTGCTCGGCCGCGTGGCGAAACCAGTAGGTGGCCTCGGCATCACTGCGCTCGACGCCGCGGCCGTTGTAATACAGGGCGCCGAGGTGGTTCTGGGCAAAGGCAAGTCCTTGCAGCGCAGCCTGGCGCAACCACTTGTAGGCGTGCGCGTAATCGCGCTCGATGCAATCGCCTTTTTTGTACATCAGGCCCAGATTGAACTGGGCATATGCGTCGCCGCGCTCAGCTGCCTGGCGGAACCACACGTAAGTCTGATAGTTCTCGCGAGATATATTCTGGCGGTTCATGCTCATCCTCCGGCGCGAAGCCGTAAAAACGCAGGATTAATGGAGCTGCAACAGGCACTAAGCGAGCTGAGAAGTATTGCTAAAATTTTAATATGGGAAGAATGACGGCGTTTGACTGTTCGCAAAAGCGTGGCCGTGCACGCACGATATGGCACATGAAAAAACCCCGCAGTGCGTGTTCACGGCGGGGTTTCAATTGCATGCGGAAAGTATCGGGCGCGCCGGAGCAGCATCGGCCCTGTTTCGGGTTAGTGCCTCATCGGGACATGGTCGCATCTGACGCCCACTTTGGCCGCCTCCCGGGCCGGCTTGGGACCGCATGCGTACACCACCATCGCCAGCAACGCCAGGCACCAGACGATCAGCGCACCGGACGGAAGATCGAGAAACACCGACGCCACCAACCCGCAGCCATAGCCGCCCACACCGGTCAGGTAAGCGAGCGGCAGCTTGCGCGGTTCGGCATAATGGCGCACCGCCAGGCTGGGCACGATCAGGCTGGCGAAGACCAGGTACACGCCCACCAGCTGGACCGAGGCGGTCACGGCCATCGCGAACACCAGGTAGAAACCCAGACGCCCCATGCGGTGATTGAAGAAGTACAGGATCGCCAGGATCGCGACCGAACCCAATGCCGGCATCAGTAACTGTCCGAAACTGACCCACAGAATCTGCCCGGCAAGCAACTCCTGCATATGCTCGCCACCATGGGGGTTGTGCGCCACCAGCAGCAGGCCGGCGGTGGCCGCCAAAATAAACATGACCCCGATCTGCGCCTCCTGCACGTCGGGCCAGCGTTTTTCGGTCCAGGTCAGCAGCAAGGCGCCCAGCACCGCCGCCACGCCGGCTGCCACCTGCACCGCCCAGCCGCTGGGGTCGAGCTGGCCGCTGCTGGCAATGATGACGCCGAGCGCGGCGATCTGCGCGATGGCCAGATCGATGAAGACGATGCCGCGCTTGAGCACTTGCGCGCCCAGTGGAACATGGGTGGCAAGCACCAGGATGCCGGCCAGAAAGGCCGGCAGCACGATCATCAAGTCCAGACCCGTGTCGTTCATTTCGCTGCAGCCAGCAGGCGCTGGACGGTGGTGTCAAACATGGCGAACAGATCTTTCGACTGCGCATCGGCGCCCACCGTAAACGGCAGCACGACCGCGGGAATACGGGCATGCTCGGAGAGCCAATTGGACGCGCGCGCATCCTGGTAGGCGGCGCGCAAGACCATCTTCGCCGGTTGGCCTTGCAGCTGGGACAGTAATTGCCCAAGCTGGGCCGCGCTAGGCTCGACGCCCGGCTTGGCCTCGAGCGTGCCGACCTGGCGCAAGCCGAGCCAGTTCATCAAATACTCCATGTTCTTGTGATGCTCGACCACGGCCACATTGCGCAGCGGCGCCGCCTGCTGTTCCCACTTGAGCATGGCGGCGTTCCAGCGCCCGGAAAAATCCTTGTAGCGCACTTGATAGTGGGCGGCATTGGCCGGGTCGATCTCTGCCAGGCGCTTGGACAGGGCGGCGGCAACCAGCGCAATATTATGGGGATTTTGCTGAATGTGCGGATTGCCCGATGCGTGCACGTCACCTTCGCTGCGGTCCAGCTTGGCCGGCACGTCAAGGCGCGGCACAAAGCTGCCCGCTACAAAGTTGCCCGGCTGGCCGGCGGCAATCTTGGCATTGCCCGACTGCTGGACCAGTACCGGCAACCAGCCCGTTTCCAGTTCCAGCCCGGTGCACACGATCAGGTCGGCATTGCGGGTGCGCGCGATCAAGCCCGGGCGCGCTTCGATCCGGTGCGGATCTTGCAAGGCATTGGTGGCGCTGCTTACTTTAACCTTGTCGCCACCCAGTTCCACGGTGAGCGCTTCCCATTCCGGTTCGCAGGCCAGCACGCTCACGGCCGCGTGCGCGCTCAGGCTTGCTGCGGCGAGAAAAATCGAAACCAGCGATTGTTTGACGATGTTGTTGATAATGTTGTTCATTATTGTGCTCCTTAGAACGCGTGGGCAGCGTGTGTGCCCAGGCTCATGATGTACTGCAGGAATATTTGATTGTCGGGCGTGCCGGAACGGGCCTGGTCGCGCGCGAACTGCAGGCGCATGCGAGAAAATTCCGACGGGCTATAGTCGAGCATCAGGCTGCTGCGCCGTGGCGCATAGCTTTCCAGGATCGGAAACATGGCACCGGTCAGGCCGATAGCCGGCGTGCCCGACGCCAGGCGGTCGTAGCGCAGGCCGGCGCGCCAGGCCGGCATGAACTGGTAGACCGCCTGCGCATACCAGCCCGACTGGACGGCGGCGTAGTCGCCGCTGGCGCCGTCATTGGCCAGGCTGCCGCTTTCCTTGCGCCGCAAATACTCGCCTTGCAGCTTGAAGTTGCGCTGGGTGGCGTTGCCATTCGGCGCCCATTTATAGACCGCGTCGGCCATCAGCACCGTGGAGCGGCCCGTGAAGGCGGCGGTCAAGCCGGCGTTGTCGAAGGCGCGCTCGACAGCGCCCGTGCGCAGGTAGGACAGGCCGGCGCGCCAGCTTGCCGAGTCGCCGATATCGTTGCCGGCGTGGGCGAACACGGCCGTGGAATTGAAGCCATTTTTGTTGCGATCGTTGCCTGGCGGCGCAGCGCCGCGTCCGGCTTCCATGCCCAGTTGAATATAGGTGTCGGTCGGCGCCAGCCAGGTCAGTTGGCCGCCATCGGTCTTGTACTGGCCGCCGAACATGGCCTGGTACGCCAGCGGCGCATCGACAAAGTCCCAGGTGTGCGCATGCTGGCCGTTCAGGTAACCGATCGAGGACAGGAAGCGCCCGGCCCGCGCATTGACGCCGCCGGCAAGCGCGCGCGTTTGCACAAACGCTTCTTCCACGCCAATCTCGTTTTCGCCGGACAAGGCAAAGGTCAGGCGCCCGCTGAACATGGGATCGATATTGGCCGACAAGGTCAATTCCGACTCGCCCAAATTGAAACTGCGCGCGCCCGGGCCTACTTCGCCGCCCAGCGGCATGAAGCCCTGGATGCGGTAGCTGCCTGGGTCTTGCGACAGGTTGTTGAAGCTGCCGCCGAGAACCATGGAGATATCGGGATTGAAGGCATTGCTGTTGGCCGCCACCGGCGCGACGGCTGGGGCCGGCGCCTGCGCTGGAGTCTGGACAGCGGCCTGGGCCGCGCTGTTTTGGGCCTGCGCCGTAGCGGCCTGCGCATCTTGCAAACGCTGCTCGAGCGCTTGCAGGCGCGCTTCGTAGGATTGCTTCATTTCCTGGATCTGGGCGCGGATGGCGGCCAGTTCCTTGTCGTCAGCGGCGAAAGCCGACACCGGTGCTGCAAACGCGGCAAGCAATGCCGCGCCAAGAATGGAACGTTTGAACATGATAATCCTGTTAGCAATAAGAATGACAAGCCCCTGCGCAAGGCGCAGCGGACGAGCAAATGCAAAAAAACTAGGACAGGACGGGGGGAGCGCGGGACTGGAAGGCGAGAATGATGCGGGCGCCAGCGGCGCGCGCCGGAATGCCGGCGATGGCAAAAGACGCTTGCTGCGGCACGTCTAGTTGCGCCGGCGAACTGACCAGCGGTCCGGCCAGCTGCGCAAAGGCGAGGCACTGGTTACAGCTCTGGTCCTGCGCCAGCGCCGCCTTCAGGGCGCCGTCGGCGTCGACCTGGGTCCGGGCCTGGGCCTGCGCCGTACCGGCATTGTTACGCTGCCCGGTCAAGTGCGAGAGCACGTGCGTGGACGCCAACTGCTGTGAAACAAGCAGTAGCAGCGACAACAGAACACGGACGAAGGCCTGGCGGGTCATGGTAGCGCTATTGTAAGACGATTAGGAAATATCTGGCTGCTTATTTGTAACAGCGTATTTATGCAGGAAGTCGGGCACTTTGGCCGCACTTAATTTATTTACCGAGACCAGTAGCTGGGGACAAACCGGTCCGAGCTTGTAAGTACTGCCCAGATGGCGGCTAATATGGATCAGCACTTCGGCCGCCACTTCGGCATCGGACTCGGCCCTGTGCGCCGCGCTGCGAAAGCGAATACCGAGCTGCCCGGACAGCAAACCGAGCTTGTAGCTGCCCAGTCCAGGGAACACGCGGCGCGACAGTTTTAGCGAACAGACCAGGCCGACGTGACGCGGCGCCAAATCCAGCCGCGCCGCCTCGGCCTTGAGGAACTTTTCGTCAAAGCTTGCGTTGTGGGCCGACAAGGCGTCGTCCCCGATGAAGTCGAGCAGCTCGGGCACCACGCGCGAGGCTGGCGGCGCACTGTCGACCATGGCTTGGGAAATGCCGGTCAGGTGGGTGATAAAGGAAGGAATTCTGACCTGGCAATTGATCAGCGACACGTAGCGCTCGGTGACCTTGCCGCCCACGATGCGCAGCGCGGCCACCTCGGTGATGCGGTCTCCCATCGCGGGCGAAAGCCCGGTGGTCTCGAAGTCAAGCATGACGATAGGTTTTTCAAACATGCCGTAGCCTACCCGTATTTGCGCACTGCATCAAGGGCCAGGCCGGCGCCAATGCTGCCGAACAGATCGCCTTCGACCTTGCGCGCCCGGGGCAACAGCGCCCCGATCCGTTCGCGCAGCATGCGCACGCCGCTCGAGCCACCGGTAAAGAAAACGGTATCGACCGCGTCGGCACGCACGCCCGCGTCCGCCAGCAGCTTGAGCACGGTCTGGTCGATCTGGCCGACCAGGTGGACAATGGATTCTTCAAAATCCTTGCGGTGCAGCACCAGGTTTTCGGGCGGCGACAAGCGCTCCAGGTGCAATTCGGTGCTGGCCGCGCCCGACAGGGCGATCTTGCCCTCCTCCACCTTCATCGCCAGCCAGTGGCCGGCGCGGTCATCGATCAGGCGCTGCAGGCGGCCGAGTTTTTTGGGCTCGCGCGCGTCGCGCGCCACATCGGCCAGCTGGGTCCAGATCTTCTTGGTATAGGCAAGATTAATCGTGTGCCAGGTTGCCAGGTTAAAGTAATAGCTCGACGGAATGGCGCTGCCATTGTTCATCAGGCTCTGGTAGCCAAGCAGCGGCATGACGGACGACAAGCTGAGGTATTTGTCGAAATCGGTGCCGCCGATATGCACGCCGCCAGTCGCGAGGATATCGTCGCGCCGTTCTGCCTTGCGGGAGCGCTCCGGCGACAGGCGCACCAGTGAAAAGTCGGACGTACCGCCGCCAATGTCGGCGATCAGCACCAGTTCTTCGCTAGATATTTGCGATTCGTAGTCGAACGCGGCGGCGATCGGCTCGAACTGAAAGGCCACGTCTTTAAAGCCGACCGCGTGCGCGATGCCGGCCAGCGTATCTTCGGCCAACTTGTCGGCAGTGGCGCTATCGTCGATGAAAAACACGGGACGGCCGAACACTGCCGAGGTAAATTCGCGGCCCGCCTCGCGCTCGGCGCGCCGCTTGACTTCGCCAATGAAGTGCGTCAGCAGCATGCGAAACGGCAAGGCGCGCCCGCCCACTTCGGTCTGACCATCGATCAGACTCGTCCCCAGCAAGCTTTTAAGCGAGCGCATCAGGCGGCCCTCGTAGCCGGCCAGGTAGCCGGCCAGGGCCGCGCGGCCGTAGCTGACCTCGTCGTCGTCAGCGTTGAAAAACACCACCGACGGCAAAGTCGGCTTGCCGTCTTCGAGCGCGAGCAAAGCCGAACCCGCCTCGCCATTGGCGCGCGGACTGATGAAACCAACCGTGGAATTAGACGTCCCGAAATCGACGCCGCAAGCGTTGCCCATGTGACCCTTTGTCGTAAGGGGCGATATTTTACCAGATTCTTACCAGATTCTTACCAGATTCTTACAAGATTCTTACCGGATTCCAAGTCCCATTCGTCGCCGGAAATTCCCTGCGGCTGGGCGACATCTGAACACGGTCCAAGTTTCGTGCGCTACGCGCCCGCATGACCGGCGTCAAGGCGCGCTAAAACGCCTTATCGTGCCCCCGCCTCGCCTCGCTATAGTCAGTCGCACTGTAATTGATCTGTGATCGGTTTTAATATTGCAGGAGGCGGCAATGCGTGTCACGACGGCAGATGGCGAAACCCCGGAATTTGTTGACGAGCACGAACACGGACATCCGCACGGCTGGCGGCGCTGGCTGTACGCCACCAACCACAAGGATATCGGCACGCTGTACCTGTGGTTTTCCGTGACCATGTTCATGGTGGGTGGCGTGCTTGCGCTGCTGCTGCGCATGGAACTGTTCCGACCGGGCCTGCAATATTTCGCGCCGGAGCTCTACAACCAGTTTGTCACCATGCACGGGCTGATCATGGTGTTCGGCGCCATCATGCCCGCCTTTGTCGGCTTCGCCAACTGGATGGTGCCGCTGCAGGTGGGCGCGGGCGACATGGCGTTTGCGCGCATGAACAATTTTTCGTTCTGGTTGCTGCCGCCGGCCGCGCTGCTGCTGGTGGCAAGTTTTTTCACGGGAGGCGGCGCCACCGGGTCGGGCTGGACCATGTATCCGCCACTGTCGCTGCAGATGGGCGCGGGCATGGACATGACCATCTTCGCCATCCACCTGATGGGGGCCTCCTCGATCATGGGCTCGATCAACATCATCACCACCATCCTGAACATGCGCGCGCCGGGCATGACGTTAATGAAATTGCCCATGTTTTGCTGGACCTGGCTCATCACCGCCTATCTCCTCATTGCCGTCATGCCGGTGCTGGCGACAGCCGTAACGATGCTGCTGACCGACCGCCACTTCGGCACCACGTTCTTCAACGCGGCCGGCAGCGGCGACCCCGTCATGTTCCAGCACGTGTTCTGGTTCTTTGGCCATCCTGAGGTTTACATCATGATCCTGCCGGGCTTTGGCATGATCTCGCACATTATTCCCGCCTTTGCGCGCAAGCCCCTGTTCGGCTATGCATCGATGGTGTACGCGACGGCGGCCATTGCCATCGTGTCCTTTGTCGTGTGGGCGCACCATATGTTCGCCACCGGCATGCCGGTCACCGGCCAGCTGTTCTTCATGTACGCGACCATGCTGGTGGCCGTGCCCACTGGCGTGAAGGTATTCAACTGGATCGCTACCATGTGGCGCGGTGCGCTCACGTTCGAGACGCCCATGCTGTTCGCCATCGGCTTCATCTGGGTGTTTACCATCGGCGGCTTTTCCGGGCTGCTGCTGGCGGTCGCGCCCATCGACATCCAGGTGCACGACACCTACTACGTCGTCGCCCACTTCCATTACGTGCTGGTGGCCGGTTCCCTGTTCTGCCTGTTCGCCGGCTACTATTTCTGGGCCCCCAAGTGGACCGGGCACACGATCAACGAGCGGCGCGGCAGGTTTCACTTCTGGAATTCGCTTATCTGGGTCAACGTCACCTTTTTCCCCATGCACTTCCTCGGACTGGCCGGCATGCCGCGCCGCTACGCCGACTATCCCACCCAGTTCACCGATCTGCACAGCTTTACATCCGTCGGCGCCTTTCTGTTCGGCCTGTCGCAGGTGTACTGGCTTTTCGCCGTCGTCATCCCCAACATTCGCGGCGGCGAAAAGGCGCCCGCCAAACCTTGGGAAGGTGCTGAAGGGCTCGAATGGACGGTGCCGAGTCCGGCCCCCTTCCATACCTTTGAGCGGCCCCCGCTCATCAAGTAGGGCTTCCCATGACGCGCGAATGGCGGCTAAAACGCAACTGCTCGCTGTCGCCGCGCCAGGTGGGAAAAGCGTACGGCACGCTGGCCGGGTTCGTGCTGGCAATCGGTTTGGCGTTCGCCGCGCGGGGAGTCTGGTTCGTGTTCGCCTTTGGCGTCCTCGAACTCGTCGCACTGGCATGGGCGCTGCTTTACTACGCGAGCCATGCAACGGACCAGGAACACGTTGCGCTCACTGACGGTTGCCTGCTCATTGAAAGGATCGAAGCTGGCGAAGTGAAGCAAATCAGGCTTGATCCGTACTGGACCAAGATTGCCGTACCGAGCCGGCGGCACACGCTGATCGCGCTAGAGTCGCGCGGAGTAAAGGTGGAACTTGGCGCCTTTGTTTCGCTTGAAGAGCGCGAGAAGGTGGCGCAGGAACTGCGGCGGGAACTGCGCGCGAGCAGTGTGCTGGTGGTCTAGCTGGCACCCGGACAGTGCGCCAGCGCGATGGTTAACCACCGCAATGTCGGCCAGTACCTATGAACCAGCCTGTGTGCAGGCTTTCATCGCCTGACGCAAATCGTCACTTTTTCCCCGACAGAAAACAATGCTGTTCCCGCCGTGCTATTCCCGCCGTGCTATTCCCGCCGTGCTATTCCCGCAGTGCTATTCCCGCAGTCCCGTTCCCGCTCCCACTGTACGGAACGCGCAAGGACTTCCGCACAAATTTAGCGGCCGCAGTTGACGCTTTTTGTCAGCAGAGCGACGGCGCGCGCGGAGGGTCAAACGTGCAACGGCGCCCGCCATCATTGAGAAAATACCATACGACCCTGACGAACCCCTGACGAAAATGCAGATAACAACAGGCGAACAAAAATTTAATATAAATCATTTTTATTTCTATATGGCAATTAAAATTCAGTCACCGGATCGCTCGGTCACGGTCTTTTTGAGGAGATAAAAATATGAACAAGCTCACATTGCCACGCACCTTGATCGGCGCCGCTTGCGCCGCCCTCCTGATGGCTGCCTGCGGCGGCGGTAGCGGTGGCGGCGCAGCGGCGCCAATCCCCGCACCGCTTCCCGCACCTGCACCCGCACCCGCACCTGCACCTGCGCCTGCACCTGCGCCTGCCGTGCCCGGTGCACCCACCATCTACGGCACCGTGACCGGCTTCGGCAGCATTATTGTCGATGGGGTGCGGATCGACGATAAGCTCGTCGCGGCATTGAAGGAGCATGCCGACGGCGCCCTCGCCAGCATCGAACTGAAACTGGGCCAGCATGTCGAGGTCGAACACGACGGCAACCTGGTCGCTACCAAAATCCGGGTTGCCGCCGAAGCCGAGGGCGCCGTCGCCGCGCTCGACTTTTCCGCAAAAACCTTGACCGTACTCGGCCAGACCATCACCATCAACACCGACGCCGCGCTTGGACCGGTCACCGTCTTCGGCGCCCCGTATGCCAGTCTGGCTGACGTCAAACTGGCCGATGGGGTGGAAATCCATGGTTTGCTTAGAACCGATGCGAGCGGCAAGGCTACGCTGCAGGCCACCCGCGTCGAGAAAAAAGTGATGGCCGAAGTCGCAGACCGCGTCAACGGCATCGTATTTGACTTGTCGAGCGCGAACCATACCTTCAAGGTCGGCAATCTGCTGGTCGACTACAGTACCGCCACCATGGTGCCTGCCGGCGTGGTGCTGACCAAGGACAGCGAAGTGACGGTAACCATTCCTTTGGGCACTGTGGAAAAAGGCGTCGCCGTCAAGGCCAGCGCCATCAAGGTCAAGGACCGCAAAGCGGAAACACTGGGCAAGGAAGTTGAACTCGGCGGCGCGGTAGCGGCCTTCAATACCGAAACACGCGTGCTGACGTTAAACGGCGTCAAGGTCGATATAGCGGCCGTCGCCTTTACGCAGGAAGGCAAGGGCTTGGCCGACCTGAAGCCAGGCGCTTACATCGTCGTCAAGGGAATTTATAGCGGCGAGAACGTCCTCAAGGCTGCAAGCGTAGTCATCCGCGGTGTAGAACAGGAAAAAGGCAAGGACATTGAACTGCACGGCACAATTGTCGACTTCAAATCGGTTGCCGACTTCAAGGTGCGCGGCGTGCGGGTGGACGCCACCGGCGTCGTGCTCGACAGCGCCTCCTGCCCCGGCGTCAGCCACCTGGCCAACGAATTGCAAGTGGCGGTGTTCGGCAGCCTGGCGCCTGGCGGCGCAGTCAAGAGCGCGGCTATCAAGTGCGAAAAAGTGGCCGACGGCACCATTGTCGTCACCCGCCAAGGCAAAGTAAGTGCGGTCGATGCGGCTGCCCATACGTTCAGCATGACGACGGCCAAGGAAACGCTGACGGTGCACTACGGGAGCGCGACCACCTTCATCGGCATCGAGGCGGCGAACCTGGCTGGCCATGCTGTATCAGTGGAAGCGACCGCCTCGCCCACGGCCGGATTGCAGGCTCGCAAGATCTCGCTGATGCTCGAATAGGACCAATCAGAAAGCATTTTGCATGAACCTCCCGCGGACTAATCTGCGGGAGGTTTTTTACTTCACGCCTCCATACGCCAGCGGACCAAGCAAAAAAGGGGTTAAGCCCGAATGCCGTTCAATTAAGGCTGAACGGCATTCATCTTAAATGGTGTAATCTGTACGAGCTGGTCAAAACTGTTGGACTAAGCCGCTGCGCGGCGGGTGGCATTTCGGCGGTTTTCGCTAGGAATTAGTGCGCTGGTTCATATGCTGAAATCGGGGGATGTTCCCGGCTTTGGCGGAGGAATCAGTCATGAACACCTTGCGCAGTCAAATGCAGGCCGATATGGTCCTGCGCGGCCTGTCGCCGCGAACACAGCAGCACTACATCGCCGCCGTGAATGGGCTGGCGGCCCACTACAACAAGCGCCCGGACGCCCTGTCTCAGCAGGAAGTGCAATGCTACCTGCTGCACCTGATCGAGGAGCGCAAGCTGGCCTGGTCGAGCACCAACCAGATGGCCTGTGCGCTGCGCTTTTTTTACCACGTGACGCTGGCGCGGGACGATATCGGCTTCATCATTCCGAACCGGAAGGTTCCGGCCAAACTGCCGGAAATTCTCTCGCGGGAGGAAGTGCAGCGCGTTCTCGACGCCTGCAGCAACCTGCGGCGCAAGGTCTTGCTGACGACCACCTACGCGGCCGGGTTGCGCGTGACGGAAACATGCGCGCTGAAGGTGGCCGACATCGACAGCGATCGAATGATGCTGCGCGTGTCCGGCGGTAAGGGCGGCAAGGATCGCTACACCCTGCTGTCGCCGGCGCTGCTCGCGCTGCTGCGCCAGTACTGGCGCGGCGCCCGTCCGACCGACTGGCTGTTTCCCAGCGCCGGCAACGGACTGGCGTTGAAGACCGGTGTGGTGCAGAAGGTCTTCTACGCGGCCAAGCAGCGTGCCGAAGTGGTCAAGCGCGGCGGCATCCATTCGCTGCGTCACGCGTTCGCCACCCACCTGCTCGAAGCGGGCGTCGACATCCACACCATCGGCACCTTGATGGGACACGACCGGATCGACACCACCGCGCGCTACCTGCATCTGCGCGCGCAGGTGGCCAACACCGACTCTCCGCTGGACCTGCTATCGGGGCTGCGCACCCGGCATTAGGCCGTGTCCGGCGCCGGCCGCGTCGAACTGGCCGATATCCTGCGCATTCACGGGCCTGCCTGGCTGGCCAGGCACCGGCTCGCGCGCAGTCAGGCCAAGGCATGGCGCGCCATCGTCGCCTGCCGCACCGCCGCGCTTGGCGGCCATGTCGAACAGTGCGACAGCTGCGGCGCGACCCGGCACGTCTACCACTCATGCCGCAACCGGCATTGCCCGAAGTGCCAGACGCGCGCCAAGGAGCAATGGATAGCGGCGCGTCAGCGCGAATTGCTGCCGGTGCCGTATGTGCATCTGGTGTTTACCATTCCGCACGCCTTGAACGGCCTGGCAGGCAGCCACTTCCGGCTCGTCACCGATATCCTGTTCGCGGCGAGCGCGCGCACGCTGCTCGAGTTCGGCGCCAATCCGCGCTGGCTCGGCGGCGCGCTGGCCCTCTCGCTGGTGCTGCACACGTGGACCCAGAACCTGCTGCGCCACCTGCATGTGCATGCGCTGGTGGCCAACGGCGCGCTCGCCGACGACGGACGATGGATACACGGCAAGCCGCATTTCCTGTTTCCGGTCAAGGCCTTGTCGAAGGTGTTTCGCGAGAAGTTCATCGACGCGCTCACACTGGCGCGCAGCGACCGGCGCCTCGGTCCGGCGGGCGACGGTGCGAACTGGGCTGGCTTGCTGGCGGCGCTGCGCCGGCACGATTGGGTCGTGTATGCCAAGGAGCCGCTGGGCGGACCGGCCCAGGTGCTCGACTATCTGGGCCGATATACGCACAAGACCGCCATTTCCAATGAGCGGATCGTCGCCGTGCGCGACGGCGAGGTGCTGTTTCGGGCGCGCGCGCGCGATCATTCCGGCAAGAAGCGCATCGAACGCCTACCGGTCGACACCTTCATCGGACGCTTCCTGTCGCATGTGCTGCCGCCCGGTTTCAAGCGCATCCGCCATTACGGCCTGCTGGCCAACTGCCACAAGCGCGAGCGGCTCGAACGCTGCCGGAGCGCGCTCGCGCTGCCGCAACCCGAGCCGGCCGTGATCGAGGCGGTCGAGGCCTTCATGCACCGCGTCGCCGCCATCGACGTCACGCGCTGCACCTGTTGCGCGTACGGGACCTTTCGCTTCGTCGAAGCCATCGCGCCACGCTGGCATGCGTGCAATGCGAGAGGGCCACCGCCATGACGCGAGGGACCTGGAGCGCTCGATTGCGCAACGACGTGCCATGGCGCGCACAGGTGCCGTGGATGGGTGCGTCGGCATCCATGAAATCGCCGCGCGGCATGCCATCGCCGCCCGCGCCGGGAACCGGGCCAACGTGCTCGGGGGACCAAAACACATTGGCATTGACCGACATCGCGTCAGGGCCGCCTAATGCAATGCTCGGGCGACGCTTACAATCTCCATATTGAGCGCCGGTGGTGCGGCTCAGTCCAACAGTGTTTATCTGCCGCTGCTCAGGCGCCGGCCAGGCTCAGCGCAGCCGGAGCGCCAGATGAACTCTATTCGTTGGCGCCGATCCAAATTTGACCCACCGCGCCGATGCAAATGCGACCCCGAGCGGGGCTGCGGTTTTGAGTAGCAGCCGCAATAAATTTATCAACTTAACGGCGATGAATTCGTGTGTATGGGAGGTGGGTAGCACATTCCCCTATTTGCGCCCGCAAGTTAACGATATAAATGGTTTAAATTGTTAATTCAATCTAGCTTCCTTAACCTGCTGCGGCCTTGACATCAAGTGACTAAGTTGTGCGAGGCGAAAGGCGGCGGCCACTCCGAAACTGCCATCTGTACTGGCCGTTTGATGACTTCAACGCATGACTTGAATTAGCTTGCAGTGCTATTCGCCGACCAGCTTTTTTACGGAGAGAACCGCTTCTACTCCCCCTGACCTGATGTAGTGGCGTATCCCATCAAGCGTGGAAAGTTGCTCAAGCCAGGCCACTCCATCGCCCAGTATGGCCTCAATCAGTGATGCCGAGGGGGGAGCAATGGATTCTGCAGAGACGATCTCGTTCCAGAAGCGATCAGAAGCGATTTGTTCAAGGCGCGCTCGGACATGGCAGCGGTACTCAGGCGGGCGTTCTTCTTGTCCCAGTTGTTTAACGTACACCCCCAGGTTGATGTAGACCCCAGGTCCAAAGGAACTTTTTTGGATATTGATGACGCCAATTGTTTCGATATTCGAGAGCCACCAAGTTTGACCCTGTTTGCGGAAACCAAGTGCCTTAAGCTGAGGCGCAATTGAAGTCTCGAGTTGCATTCTCTTGACGCCTGATGTACGGGGCTGAAGTGTGGCCGCAACTGCACTCCAAAATTTTTCATCTTCATACAACATTTTTTCATGGCTGCAGTCGCCAGCTTCGCTACATAAAGGTGAGCGCGGCTACCATGATCGAGTGCCAGTTGGTGGGCTGCCCTCGTTACTTCGATCCAATCAAGTGGCATTCACGATCCTATCACGTGATATTAGCGTTATATCTCCCGCCACCGAGAGATGACGGCCGACGGCGGTTGGCATCGGCAGCATCTGCGATTGCTCCTGTTCCAACACGTCGGCGACGCTCAGCTCCTGGGTACTCGGGATGAGGCAATCCGCGCCACAACGTCGGGTCACGCTGGCCAAGCCACGCGTTCAGTTCCGCGAACAAAGGCGAACTTGCGGGCCTGCGCCTCGATCCAGACGCGCCGACTTCCGGCTACGTTTTCCCGTACTTTTCCCGTACACGCAAAAAAGGCCTGCAACTGAACATTGCAAGCCTTTAATATAGAACGAATTCTTGGTGGGAAGTGCAAGTTTCGAACTTGCGACCCCTGCAGTGTGAATGCAGTGCTCTACCCCTGAGCTAACCTCCCGAAACGCGGCGTATTATCGCACACCATTCTCAAATCGTCACGCTTGGCGCGTAATTTCTCCAAATACAGCTGCCTTTGACCGCCTTGTCGAGGCCGCCGAGCAGGGTTTCATGTTCGGCCAGCTCTTCGGCGCTCGCGGCCAGCAACACGATGTCGGCCAGCGCGACCGCCTCCAGCAAGCCGCCGCCTTCGGCCACTTCTTCCTCGAGATCCATGGACAGGCTGTTTTGTCCGCGTGTCATCGACAAATACACATCGGCCAGCAATTCGGCGTCGAGCAGCGCGCCGTGCAGCTTGCGGTGCGCGTTCGACACGCCATAGTGATCGCACAGCGCGTCGAGCGAGTTGCGCTTGCCTGGCCGCATTTCCTTGGCGTTGACCAGCGTATCGATCACGCTGCTACAATGCCCGGTAAACGATGGCAAGCCGAGCAATTTGAATTCGTTGTTCAAAAAGCCCAGGTCGAACGGCGCGTTGTGGATGATGACTTCGGCGCCCTGGATATAGTCGCGCAGCTCAGCGACAATCTCCGCAAACTTCGGCTTGTCGCGCAAAAATTCGGTCGTGATGCCGTGCACCGCCAACGCGCCCTCTTCCGAATCGCGCTCCGGATTGATATACCGGTGAAAATTATTTCCCGTCAGCATGCGGTTTTTCAATTCCACGCAGCCAATTTCAATCACCCGGTCGCCCGTGCGAGGGTTCAGGCCGGTAGTTTCAGTATCGAGGACGATTTGACGCATGCTGTTCCAGGTGTTGGGCAAAGAAAGGCGCGCAGTATAGCAAAGCGCGCCGGCGGACACGGGAAACGGCTAGCGGCCGACGGTCTCGGCGCCGCGATTGGCCAGCACGTCGGCCCGTTCATTGCCTGGATGCCCATTGTGTCCGCGCACCCATTTCCACTCGACCTTATGCTGGTGCTGGGCCAGGTCCAGCGCCTTCCACAAATCTTCATTCTTGACCGGTTCCTTGGCGGCCGTTTTCCAGCCGCGCGCCTTCCAGCCATGGATCCACTCGGAAATACCTTTTTGGACGTACTGGCTGTCGGTGTGCAGCACCACTTCACAAGGGCGCGTCAAGATCGTCAGCGCTTCGATTACGGCGCGCAATTCCATGCGGTTGTTGGTGGTGTTCGGCTCGCCGCCAAAAATTTCCTTCTCGTGGCCGTCGGCCACCAGCAATGCCCCCCAACCGCCCTTGCCTGGATTGCCCTTGCAAGCGCCATCGGTAAAAATATCCACTTTACTCATACTTGCTTTCTCTGTCTCGCTCACGCGTTCTATTTCCGATTCGTCGCCGGCACCGCCTGGGAAGACGAGGCAGACTTTCTATTCCATGCAGGCCCGACCATTGTCATGCCCTTGACCCGCTTGACCGCATGCACCATGTACACCGCGCCCAAGTAAGGCCACCAGCGCTGTCCCGCATTTTCCATAAAGGCAAAGCGGTTGAGCCATTTGGCCGTGCGACAGGGCGGCGAATAACAGCCGAAGTGGCTGCCGCCCACCCGCAGGTTCAACAATTTTAACCAGTCTTTCATGCGCGGCATAGAGATGAATTCGCCCGCGACCGGCAGGTAGTGCTTGCGCGTGATCCGACTTACGCCCTGGCGCGCGCCCCACAGGCTGGCTGGATTGAAGCCGCAAATGATGACCTGGCCTTCAGGAATGAGCACCCGCTCGACTTCGCGCAACACCTGGTGCGGCTCGGCGGCAAACTCCAGCACATGCGGCAAGACCACCAGGTCCAGGCTTTGCGAGGCGAAGGGCAACTCGGCAAAATCGAGCGCCACGGCAATCTGTTTGCCGTCGGCGACCTGTTGCAACTGGGCCATGCTGGAGGTGCGCGTGGCCGCCTGCCATTTGTTGGGCATGCGATTGGCCGCCAGCGCATTGATTTGCGGCAGGCCGACCTGGATGGCATTGAAACCGAAAATATCAGCCGTCAATTCGTCCAGGCAAGCTTGCTCCCACGCACGCACATACACGCCGGCCGGTGTTTGCAGCCACTCGTCGAGCGCTATAATGGACTTCTCTGATGCCGCACTGTCCATGCCTGACCCTCGTTGATTCTCTCGGAAACTTCCACTATGCCCACCTCATCGCAGCACGCGTTGCGCGTTCTCGCCGTCCCCGCCTTCCAGAACAATTACTTGTGGCTGGTGCATGACGGCGTCCACGCGGCCGTCGTCGACCCGGGCGACGCGGCACCCATCCTCGCCGCGCTGGCCGCACATCATCTCACGCTCACTGCCATTTTACTCACGCATCACCATGCTGACCATATCGGCGGCGTGCCGGCCTTGCTCGCCACGGCAGATGTGCCCGTGTTCGGCCCGCGCGGCGACGGTATTGCAGCGGTCACGGTGCCGCTGGGCGAAGGCGATTGCATCGACGTGCCCGGGCTCGACCTTGCCCTGCGCGTCTTTGACGTGCCCGGCCACACGCTCGGGCATATCGCCTACCTGCGCCGGACACCAGCGCAGCCATGGCTGTTTTGCGGCGACACGCTCTTTGCCGGCGGGTGCGGACGCCTGTTCGAAGGCACGCCGGCCCAGTTGCACGATTCGCTGACCAGACTGGCCGCGCTGCCCGACGACACGCTGGTCTATTGCGCGCACGAATACACGCTGGCCAACCTGGCGTTCGCGCATGCAGTCGAGCCGGGCAACACTGCCATTGGCGCGCGCATCGAGGCCGAAAACGCCAAGCGCGCGCGCGGCTTGCCGACCATTCCATCGACCATCGGCCTGGAAAAAGCCACCAATCCTTTCCTGCGCGCTACCCAAAGCGCCATCGCAAGCGAGCTCGTGGACGCCGGAAAACTGGCCCCGGGCGCCGCTCCGCCGGCAGTCTTTGCGGCCCTGCGCGAATGGAAGAATACTTTCTGACATTCCTTGCGGAACGAAAATATTTCCACTGCTTAGATCGGACTTGCGCCTGTATTGACGCGGACTGCCGCTGCGTGCCGCAGGCCCGGTGCCGCCTGAACCAGCGTCCATCCTGGTCCAACAGCCCCAAGCGCGTGCGCGCTCAAGGAATAGACACATGACGACATATACGATGGGCGCCCTGATGATGCTTGCTGCCACGATGTGGCCTCAGGCAGCGCTGGCATGCTCGTGCAACTTTGCTGAAGAAGCCGGATTCATTCATGCCGATATGAAGCAACTTCCGGCGAACGCACGCGGGGCCCTGTTCCTGCCAACCCGGCCGCCTCAGGCCAGCATCCTGCGCGCCGAAGGCGACTTCGTCATTTACAGTGGCGTGCCACGCGCCCTGTCCCCGTCCAGTTTTACGATGACGTCCACGCTGGACAAGGGGCCCATTCCGGTTCGCATCACGCGCGTCACGCTGCCGGGCGCCGCCGACGGCATCGCCGCCCCGCGCGCGTTTCGCTTTGCCAGCGCCGCCGACCGGGCGCGCTTTCGCGTTTCGTCACGTCCCTTGAACTGGCAAGCCATGTTGCGCGCGGGGCGGCTGATCGACATCAGCGCAGCCATGCAAGCGGCGACCGGCCTGGTGCGCATCGGACCGACCGCCGGTTTCAAAGCGGGCGCGCGTTATGCCATTGCATACCAGGGGCCAAGCGCTTCCTGGCGCTATCAGGCAAAGGTGGAGCATGCGATCGACGCTGCACCGGTAACCATGACGGGCGCCGACTACGCGCTGGCGCTTGACGGCCGTCCCGAGCGCAAGATGATGGCAAGGCCCGCAGGCGGGTCGTGCGGGTACGCGTCGGCTGCCACCGTGCAGGATTTTCATTATGTCGTCCCGGACGGGCTAAAGCGCTACGCGGGCGCAATCCTGTATTTCTCGGCCATTCGCGCCGTAGGGGGCCCGACAAAGGCGAGCACGCCTTTTGCGCAATTACTTTACCAGTCCAATGCCTGCGACGCGCCCAAGTTGGGCGCAACGGCGCGCGGCAATGGGGCCGACATGATCCTCATGCCCTGTGACGGGGCCGGCGGCCGGGTCAGCATTCGCGGCTGGGCCGGAATGCTGGAGGTCGAAGACACACTGCGTCCCTCAGGCATCACCGGCGTGGATTTCGCCAACCCCAAGGGCGCTTCGTGCACCGGCTTTGGCATGCTCAAGCAAGCGCTGGCCAGTGGCAACAAGGAGCGCATCGCGCAAGCCGTGTGCATGACCGGTCACGCACAGGGGGGCGAACTGTCCGCCGGCGACGTTGCGGCCATGCCCGATCTGCTCAAGCTTGCATCGACCACAAGCGCAGCGTCGGCGAGCGTGTCAGCCAAGGGCTGCGCCAGGGCGGCCTTGGCCACCCTGTTCATCTTGGCGCCGGCGCAAAGCCGCGCTTTCGTGGAGCCTTTCGGCAAGCTGCTGGCGCAAGACATGGTGTCGTCCGACGCCAAACTCGCCCGGGATGCAGAAGAGAGCGCGTATGCGCTTTTGAACAACCTGAAGTCGGCGTCCGATGCGGCGGCCCCGGCAAGCGCCAACACATTGCTGCGGCCAATCCTGCCCGCCCTTTTTGCGGCACTGACCGGGGGCGCCAGCGCCCAGTCGGCGCAGGCTGGCGACATGATCGCCACGTTCGGGAAGGACGCCGCGCCCCTGGTGCCTGCCTTGCTGGCGGCCGCCCAGGGTGACGGCGTACGGGCCGGCCATGCGGCGCACGCCCTGACCGGCATCATTGGCGACGATCCACGCTTGCATCAGGTCTTGCTGCGCCATGCCGGCGTTGCCGCGCTGCGCGAACAAGCTTGCCTGGATTGCAACGACGTGGCCGGCGCCACCAACCCGGACAAGGCGATCGCGCTGCTGACCGAGGCGGCGCGCCACGGTAGCGGCGCAGCGGTCGACATGCTGGCGCGGCACGCTCGCAAGGCCAGCTCCAGCACGCCGGTGTTGATCGGCCTGATGGAACAGGGCGGCGAATCGGGTCGCAAGGCGCTCGAGGCGCTGTTGGTGGTGGCGGACGGCGAACCGGCAGTATTGGCCGCGTTCGCCAGGCAGATCGGCGCCGGGCCCGGCAAGGAACCTTTTTCAAGTACGCTGGAAAAGCTTGCCGTGTTAAAGCAAGAGGGGCGCGCCTTGTTGCCGGCCATCGAGGCGCGAATGAAGACACCGGTATCGACACAGCGGCGCGCCGCCCTCATGGTGCTCATTGTCAGCATGGCGCTGCCACCGGCCCGGGCGCGTTCATTGCTGGCCCGGGTCGGGCAAGCAAAGTCGAACGGGGAATATTTCTAAGATGGCAAGCATACGTGCAAGCAAATGGCCTCGCGCACGCTGATCCCGTACGCCCGACAATAAACATTATTTCTTTAAAGCTACTTTTCTGATTTATACTGCCGCGTGGAAACTGTCGCCCCTTGCGGCCGTCGCTTAACCTGGTTGGCACCTCGCGTCGCTGTCAATGATCACTATGCTCTTTCATGCCGGGCGCGTCCTGCGCGCCGCCGTCTGCCTGTTGCTGGCGCTGGCCTTGCTTGCCCCTGCGGCGGCCCGGGCGCGCACCGACGCCGCGGCCGAGATCAGCACCGCCAGTGCGGCCGGCTTTGCCGCGTCGGCCCATATGCTTGAGCGGCTCGACGCCGGCGCCCCCGGCGCGGCCTATGCTATGCGCCCGATCACGCTGGCCCAGCTCGAAGACCAGCTGCGTCGCCCGGAACTGCAGGCCAGCGCCGGCAAGGGCGCCATCGCCGTGCTCTATCCGGACGTGTCGGAACCGGTGCGCAGCGCCTTCATTGCCATGATCCAGGGGATCGAAGAACGCACCCGGGTACGGGTGCGCAGCTATCTGGTCGAAGCGCGCACCGACCCGGCCGAACTGAACGCACGCCTCAAGCGCGCCAATACCCGCGTTGTCATCGCGCTCGGGCGCCAGGGCCTGGCCGCGGCCGCAGGCCTGGATCGCGACATCCTGGTCCTGGTGGGCGGCGCGCTGCTGCTGTCGGACGCCGAAATCGTCAACTTGAATGGGATCAGCCTGACCCCCGATCCGGCCCTGCTGTTTGCGCGCCTGCGTACGCTGCTGCCGGACGTGCGGCGCGTGCTGGTGGTGTACGACCCGACCAAAACCGAATGGCTGCTGCGCCTGGCGCGCGAGGCGGCGCGCGCCCAGGGCCTGGAACTGGTGGCCCACGAAGCGCGCGACCTGGGCCAGGCCGCGACCCTTTACGCCAGCGTACTGAAGGCGGCCGACGGCAAGCGCGACGCGCTGTGGCTGCCGCACGACACCACCACCGTCGAAGAAAGCACGCTGCTGCCGCTGATCCTGAAGCAGTCCTGGAACCAGGGCGTGCCTATTTTTTCAAGCAACGTGCTGCACGCGAAAAAAGGCGCGCTGTTCGCCATGAGTCCCAACAATGTCGAGCTGGGCAAGTCGCTGGCAAGTTCGGCGCTCGGCCTGATGGCGGGCGAACTGCGCCGCAAAGGCGTGCAGCCGCTGCGCGAATTGCACACCGCGCTCAATTTGCGTACCGCCCACCACATGGGCCTGAACATCGGCTACCAGCAGCAACGCACGTTCGACTTCATTTTTCCGGAGCCTTGACGCGATGATCAATGGCTTCCTGCGCCGCACCGGTTTTCGTCGCCAGCTCACGATCATTGTCTCGGCGGCGATCCTGGGCCTGGCGCTTTTTTCGTCGCTGATCAACTCCTGGGAAGCCAGGACCCGCATGCGCGAGCATTTTGTCGAGCAAGGCCAGCGCATCGCCGAAAATCTGGCCCGCCAGAGCACGCTGGCGCTGCTTTACCACTCGGGCGAAAACGCCAGCGAGGTCGTTGCCACCACCCTCAGCTTTCCGGACGTCTCGCACGTCCAGATCACCGACACGCTCCAGCATGTGCTGCTGGCGCGCAGCCAGAAGGACGCCGCACCCGTCACCGCCCCCGCCGTGCCAACAGCGCTGGCGCATGCCATGCTGGCCGGCGAGAGCGACAGCGCCTGGCGCTTCATCGCACCCGTGTACGGGGGCGCCGCGGCCGCCTCGCCCTTCGACCTGCACGAAAGCGCGCCGCAACTGCTCGGCTACGTGCACGTGTGGGTGGCCAAGGATACCCTGCGCCGCCTAACGCTCTCGCTCCTGGTCGGCAACCTGGCCATCAGCCTGTCGTTCGCCGTGATCCTGCTCGCCGTGGTGCGCCTGCTCACGCGGCGCATGATCAACCCCCTCAACGCCTTGTCGCATCTGATGCGGCGCGCCGAACTGGGCGAGTCGGGCATGCGCGCCGCGCCCGACGGCCCGCGCGACATCATCGACATGGCCAGCGCCTTTAACAAGATGATGGTCGTACTCGAACAGCGCGAGGCCGAACTGAAGGACTCGCGCGACGCCGCCGTCAGCATGGCCGCCATGAAGGCGCAGTTTGCCGCCACCGCCAGCCACGAAGTGCGCACCCCGTTAAATGGCGTGGTCGGCATGCTCGACATGCTCAAGGAAATGAACCTGAACCAGCGCCAGGCCCAGTGCGTTGACGTGGCCTGGAATTCGTCGCGCACGCTCATTGAACTGATCAACAACATCCTCGACTTCTCCAAAATGGAAGCGGGCAAGCTGGCGCTGGAAGAAGTCGACTTCGACCTGCGCGAACTGCTCGAAGAAGTCATCGAGCTCGTTGCCCAACAGGCGCAGGAGCGCGACGTGGAACTCGCTTACCTGCTGGACGCCGATGTGCCCGCGCGCGTGGTGGGCGACGCGCTGCGCCTGCGCCAGGTGCTCATCAACCTGGTCGGCAACGCCGTCAAGTTCACCGAACACGGCGACGTTGCAATTGCGCTTGGCCTGGTGCCCGGTCCGCAGTTCGCGCTGCGCGTCGAGGTGCGCGACAGCGGCATCGGCATGAGCTGCGCTCAGCAGGCCCGCTTGTTCGAGTCGTTCGCCCAGGCCGACCCGTCAACCACGCGCAGGTACGGCGGCACCGGCCTTGGCCTGGCGATTTGCAAGCAGCTCGTTGGCCTGATGGGCGGCGCCATCACCGTCGCCAGCACGCCCGGCGAAGGCAGCGTTTTTGCATTTACCATCTTGTGCCGCCCTGCGCCCGACCTGGCGCCGCCCCGGCCCCATCCCGCGCTGGCCGGCCTGCGCGTGATCGCCGTCGACGACAGCCTGGTCGTACGCAGCTTCATTGAACAATGCCTGGCGCGCCACGGCATGACGTGCCACGCCACGCGCTGGGGCGGCGCGGCGCTGGCGCAGCTCAAGGCGGGCAGCGACAGCGCACAACCTTACGCCATCGCGATCATGGACATCGGCGCGCTCGACGACGACGGCAACGACCTGGCGCGCCAGATCGCGCTACAGGCGCCCGGCACCCGCGTGCTGATCCTGGACCGCTTCGGCGCGCCGGGCGGGGGCAGCCTGGTCGACGGCCAGGCCACGCTCGGCAAGCCGCTGCGCCAGAGCCGCCTGCTGCGGGCGCTCCAGGACCTGTTTGATGGCGCCCCCGCGCCGTCCCCCCCGGCAAGCGCACCGGGGGCGCCCCAGCCCCTTGCCTACCGCGTCCTCGTGGCCGAAGACAATCGCACCAACCAGATGGTCGCCGCCGCCATGCTGGCCATAAATGGCTGCGCGTGCGAGTTCGCAGCGAACGGACGCGAAGCGCTGGAGGCGGCGCGGGCCGGACACTTCGACCTGATCCTGATGGATTGCAGCATGCCCGACATGGACGGCTACGAAGCGACCGCGCAGATCCGCGCGCACGAAATGGGCAGCGCTCGCCGCACGCCTCTGGTGGCCATGACGGCCAACACCCAGAGCGGCGACGCCGAAAAATGCCTCGCTGCCGGCATGGACGACTACCTCGCCAAGCCCATCACCCTGGTCGAACTGCGCCAGAAGCTCGACAAGTGGTTGCCGCGCATTCAGGCGGACATGGACGGCGACGACGCCGGGAGCCCGATCGACCTGCCCACGTTCGCCGAGCTGCGCGAAGTCATGGGGCCGATGCTGCCGCAAGCCGTCGCGCCCTTCCTGGAAGACACGGCGCAATACCTGCTCGAACTGGAAGCTGCCGTACACGGGCGCGACGCCGGCACCGCCCGCGCCAGGGCGCACGCCATCAAGGGCGCGTCCGGCAACCTGGGCGCCGGCGGCCTGGCGCAACTGGCCAAGGAAGCCGAAGAACTGGCCATGGCCGGCGACCTCGAACAGATCGTGCCGCTGTTGGCGCGCCTGCGCATGGCCTACAATGCCGTCGCCGGTTCGCTTGCCAGCGTAGTGAGCGGCAGCGACAGCTTCCACAACGCGCCCGTCGACACCGACGATGTCGCGCAGGTACTGATCGTCGACGACGACCGCAGCACCCGCAGCACGCTGCGCTACACGCTGCAGCGCGACGGCTTCAAGGTCGAGGAAGCGGCCGACGGCGCCCAGGCCCTGACCATGCTCAAGCGTTTCAAGCCCGACGTGATCCTGATGGACGCGGTGATGCCCGTCATGGATGGCTTCACCGCCTGCGCGCGCATGCAGGAGCTGCCCGGCGGCCGGGCGATACCGGTCTTGATGATCACCGCGCTGGAAGACAACTCCTCGGTCGAACGGGCCTTTGCCGCCGGCGCCAGCGACTACATCCCCAAGCCGATTCATTACGCCGTGCTGTCGCAGCGCGTGCGCCGCATCATCGAGGCCAACCGCGCCGAAAAGCGGATTCGCCACCTGGCCTATAACGACTTGTTGACGGGCCTGCCCAACCGCACGCTGTTCTTCGACCTGCTCGGGCAGGCGGTGCACCAGGCGCAGATGCAACAGTCGATGCTGGCGGTGCTGTTTCTGGACCTGGACCGTTTTAAGTACGTCAATGACAATCTCGGTCACGATGTGGGCGACCGCCTGCTGGTGGCCGTGGCGCAGCGCATGCGGCGCACCGTGCGCAGCGTGGACACGCTGGCGCGCCTGGGCGGGGACGAATTCACCATCGTGCTTGCCGATATCGACGGCCCCGCGCCGGCGGCAAGCGCGGCCCAGAATATCTGCCGCGCACTGGCCGCGCCTTTCCAGATCGATGGCCACGACATTTTTGTCACCAGCAGCGTGGGCATTGCGCTGTATCCGCACGACGGGCTCGATGTGGCAACACTGGTCAAGCACGCCGACAGCGCCATGTACCGCGCCAAAAAGACCAACACCGGCTTTCAGTTCTACGAAGCGTCGATGGAAAACACCATCTCGGAACACGTGCGCCTGGAAAGCGACTTGCGGCGCGCACTCGAACACGGCGAACTGGATGTGTACTACCAGCCGCAGGCGCGGCTGGGGGACGAGCGCATCATCGGTATGGAAGCGCTGGTGCGCTGGAACCACGCCACGCGCGGCATGGTGGCGCCGAATGACTTCATCCCGCTGGCCGAAGAAACCGGCCTGATTAACCCGCTGGGCGAGTTCGTGCTGCGCACCGCCTGCGCGCAGCTGCGCGCGTGGCTCGACGAGGGTTTGCCGTCGATGCGGGTGGCGGTCAACCTGTCGGTGCGCCAGCTGCTGCAGAAAAACTTCGCCGCGACGGTGGAAGCGGCCCTGATCGATACCGGCTTGCCGGCGCACTTGCTGGAGCTGGAGATCACCGAAAGCACGCTGATGGAGCATGCATCGGACACGCTGCAGGCGCTGCACCGGCTGCGCGCGCTCGGCGTGCGGATCTCGATCGACGACTTCGGCACCGGGTATTCGTCGCTGTCGTATTTGAAGCGCTTCCCGGTCGACATCATCAAGATCGACCGCTCGTTCGTGCGCGACGTGCCGCAAGATGCCGACGACGCGGCGATCATCAAGGGGATCATCGCGCTTGCACACAGCCTGAGGCTGGAAGTGGTGGCCGAGGGCGTGGAGACGCAAGCGCAGCTGAACTACCTGCGCGAGCAGTTTTGCGATCTCTTGCAGGGGTACTATCTGAGCCCGGCGGTGCCGGCTGCGCAATTTGCGCAATTGGTGCGGGAACGGGAAGCCAGGCTGGTATAGGCGCTGTTGGCAAGGCAGTGTCCTCGTCACGCTTGGCGCGATGGGGACTTCGTCCTTTTCGCAGCCCGGGCCAAAAAAAACGCCGCGTCACGGCGGCGTCTTCGTAGGGCGGAAAAGCGCATTGCGCCAAATCGCAACCTTAAATCTCTTCGTACAACGGCAGCGTCAGGAATTCGGCAAAGTCTTCCGACGTCGACATCTCTTCAAAGATCTGCGCGGCGCGCACGTACGTCGGATTGTCGCCATTTGGCGCCACGCCCTTCACCTTCACCAATTCCTCGGGAATCATCGCGCGCACCATGTCGGCGGTGACCTTGCGCCCGTCTTCGAGCACGCCCTTGGTCGAACGGATCCACTGCCACACCTGCGAGCGGCTGATCTCGGCGGTGGCCGCGTCTTCCATCAGGTTATGGATCGGCACGCAGCCGTTACCGGCCAGCCAGCTGCCCAGATAATGGATGCCGACGTTGATGTTGTAGCGCAGGCCCGCCTCCGTGATCGGCGCTTCCGGCTTGAAGTCCAGCAGTTCGGCGGCGGTGACGCTGATGTCCGGGCGCTGCTTGTCGATCTGGTTCTTTTTATCGCCCAGCACCTTGGTGAATTCGCCCATCGCCAGCGCCACCAGGCCCGGATGCGCAACCCAGCCGCCGTCGTAGCCGTCGGTCGCGTCGCGCGCCTTGTCGCTGCGAACGCCGCCCATCGCGATGTCATTTTTCTCCGGATCGTTCTTGATCGGGATCAGCGCCGCCATGCCGCCAATGGCCGGCGCATTGCGCTTGTGGCACGTTTGCAGCAGCAGCAAGGCGTAGGCGCGCATGAACGGCGACGTCATCGTCACCTTGGGCCGGTCCGCCAGGCAGAAGTCTTTGTCGAGCTTGAATTTTTTGATGCATGAGAAGATGTAGTCCCAGCGACCCGCATTCAGGCCGGAGCTGTGTTCGCGCAGCTCGTACAAAATCTCGTCCATCTCGAAGGCGGCGAGGATGGTCTCGATCAGTACCGTGGCCTTGATCGTCCCTTGCGGCAGCCCCAGTTCGTTTTGCGTCATCACGAAGATGTCGTTCCACAGGCGCGCTTCAAGGTGCGACTCCATCTTGGGCAGATAAAAATACGGGCCGGCGCCGCGTGCGAGCTGCTCTTTGGCGTTGTGGACCATGAACAGCGCGAAGTCGAAAATGCCGCCCGAGATGCGCTTGCCGTCGACCAGCACGTGCTTTTCGTCGAGGTGCCAGCCGCGCGGACGCACCACCAGCGTGGCGATCTTGTCGTTCAGCTTGTAGGTCTTGCCGTTTTGCTCCATCGAGATGGTGCGGCGCACGGCGTCGCGCATGTTGATCTGGCCGGTGATCTGGTTGTCCCAGTTCGGCGTGTTCGAGTCTTCGAAGTCGGTCATGTAGCTGTCGGCGCCGGAATTGAAGGCGTTGATGACCATCTTGCGTTCGACCGGGCCGGTGATTTCAACGCGGCGGCATTCCAGCGCGGGTGGAATCGGTGCGATCTTCCAGTCGCCGGCGCGGATGTGCGCCGTTTCTGGCAAAAAGTCGGGACGCTCGCCGGCGTCAAGGCGCTTGGCGCGTTCCACGCGCGCGGCCAGCAGTTCCTGGCGGCGCGGCTCGAAGGCGCGCGTGAGTTTTGCGACCAGGTCGAGTGCTTGGGGCGTCAGAATCTGTTCGTAGCCAGGCAAGATCTCGGCCTTGATGTCCATACCGGCTGGGGTGGCGATTGTCATAGGTACTCCTGTAAAGGTGGAAATGGAAAACGGGTACAGCGCATTGACGCGGCTAATTGGCGAACGCATTGGCGATTCATATGACTTCCAGTATATTCACTATCTGGTAGCTAAACGAGACATTTTATACATTCATCTGTGCGTTTTTATCACAAGTGACAGGAGCAGTTGATGGGGCAGTTCAGACAGATTTCCACCTTTGTCGAGGTTGTCGCGCGCGGCAGTCTGTCGGCTGCGGCGCGCGCCGAGGCGATCGCGCCGGCGATGATCGGGCGCCGCCTCGACGCCTTAGAGGCGCGCCTGGGCGTCAAGCTGCTGCAGCGGACCACGCGCAAACTGGTGCTCACCAACGAAGGCGCGGCCTTCCTCGAAGACTGCCAGCGCATCCTGGCCGAGCTCGAAGAAGCCGAGGCCGCCGTGGCCGAGCGCAGCGCCAAGGCCAGCGGCCATCTGCTGGTCTCCGCGCCTGCCGGCTTTGGACGCCAGCACGTGGCGCCGCTGCTGCCATCGTTTCTCGCCGAGCATCGTGAAGTGACGGTCAACCTGAACCTGAACGACCGCTTGGTCGACGTGGTGGGCGAAGGTGTGGATGTGGCCATTCGCATCGCCAGCCTGTCCGATTCCACTTTGGTGGGCATGAAGCTGGCCGACAATCAGCGCGTGCTGGTGGCCTCCCCTGCCTACCTCAAGCGCCATGGCACGCCTGAAACGCTGGCCGACCTGGCAAAGCACAACTGCCTGCCGATCAGCAGCGAAGGAAGCCAGCGCGGCTGGACCTTTCGCGAACACGGCAAGGCGGTGACGATCAAGGTGGCCGGGAACATGGTCTGCAACGACGGTGCGGTGCTGCACGACTGGGCGCTGGCAGGCAAGGGGCTGGCCTGGCGCTCGATGTGGGAGGTCAATGCCGAAATCGATGCGGGCAAGCTCAAGACCGTGCTGGACCAGTTTGCGGCGCCGGGAAACGATATCCATGCAGTATTCGCCCAGCGCCGCCATTTGCCATTACGGATCAGGGCGTTCGTGGATTTCTTGCGCCACACCTACGCCCAGCCGGGATATTGGCGCAAAGGCTGATCCACCTTCACCCCCCTCAACGGGGTCAGTGATGTGAGGGAGGAATTGCTACTAACTGCGGCGTTTCAAAACCATCAGGCGAAAAAAAATCCTCGGAAACCGAGGATTTTTTTAGTCGTTGACTCAGCGATATTAAATAGGCTGAATGTTCGAAGCTTGCTTGCCTTTAGGGCCAGCGGTTACTTCGAAAGAGACGCGCTGGTTCTCTTGCAAAGATTTGAAGCCTGCCGACTGGATAGCCGAGAAGTGAGCGAACAGATCTTCGCCGCCTTCGTCAGGGGTGATAAAGCCGAAGCCCTTCGAATCATTGAACCATTTTACGATGCCAGTTGCCATTACAATTTCCTATTTCAGTTAGTTGGGCTTTCGCCCGTTTTAGATCGTTTGAAGAAGCAAGAAAGAAATGACAGACAGACTGCACTACTACCTCGAATCCAACGATCCCGCATTATACCCAATAAATCAAAAAAAACACATTCACTGCAAAATAAAACTTGAGGACTGAAGAATCGTTGCGTTGATCAACGATGACAGAACCCGTTTGCAGCGGCAGTAAGATGAATATAGGGCATGGATACTCTGGAAGTTTGCGTTAGATCAAACGATCATCGCACCGGTTCTTGCATTAACGCATATGCAACAGTTCAATGTCGCATTACACGTCGCGTCCGCCTGCGTGTTCGTCCGCCTTGGGGTCGATTTCGGCCCAGTCGATGTAGGCGTCGAGCGCATCGAGCCAGCGCTGCCAGTCGGACGCCGCCACCGTCTCGAAGGCCATCAGCACGCGCAGGCGCTGCTCGAGCTCGCGCGCCTTCTGTCCAAAGGCGCGAAAGCCGAACGTGGCCGCCGAACCGGCAATCGTGTGCAAGGTTTCATGCAGCGCCTTGATGCTCCCTTCCTGCGGCCCATCCGGGTTGAACGCGCCTCGCTCGCGGCGCATGCGCACCAGCGTTTCGGGAATGCCCGCGGCGAACTTGTCGTTCAGTGCGCGCAGGCGCGCAAAGAAGTCCTGGTCGATCTGTGTCGCCATCGCGCAGCAGGCTTTACTTGGTGCCGAAAATACGGTCGCCCGCGTCGCCCAGGCCCGGCACGATGTACGCATGCTCGTTCAGGTGCGAGTCGAGCGAGGCCACGTACAGCTTGACGCCCGGATGCGCATCTTGGAATACCTGCACGCCTTCCGGCGCGCACACCAGCGCCAGGAAAATGATCTGCTCGTCGGAGACGCCGCGCTTTTTGAGCACGTCGACCGCATGCACGGCCGAATTGCCGGTAGCCACCATCGGGTCGCACAGGATGAAGATGCGGTCGGCCGTATCAGGCAGGCGCACCAGGTATTCGACCGGCTTGTGGGTGTTCGGATCGCGGAACACGCCCACGTGGCCCACGCGGGCCGACGGCACCAGTTCGAGCAGGCCGTCGCTCATGCCGATACCGGCGCGCAGGATCGGCACGATCGCCAGTTTTTTTCCGGCGATGACGGGCGCGTCGATGGTAACAAGGGGCGTTTCAATCTTGCGCGTGGTGAGCGGCAGGTCGCGCGTGATCTCGTAGCCCATCAGGAGCGTAATTTCCTTGAGCAGTTCGCGAAACGTGCGGGTCGAGGTGTCGCGCTCGCGCATGTGCGACAGCTTGTGCTGGATCAGCGGGTGGTCCAGGATGAACAGGTTGGGAAAGCGTGGATCTTGTTTCATGATGAGTTTTTCGTGGTAATGGCTTGTGCCCGTATTATCCCAGCCGCAGCCCGGTTTGTCCGAATTTAGTTGTCAGCCGATGCCGGCAGCGCGCGCTCGAGGATGGCCTTGCAATCGACGCCCGGCCCCAGGCGTCCGAAGGCGCCGCCCACATCCACCGCAATGCGCGAGGCGATAAAGGCTTCGGCCACGAACGCCGGCGCGTGGCGCACCAGCAGCGCGCCCTGCACCGCGATGACGACGCGCTCGGCCAGCCGACGCGCGCCGAATTCGTCGCCATGCGCTTGATCGATGTCGGCCAGCAGGCGCGCCGCATACGCATTCAAGGGGCCGCTGGCCTTGCCCGCCAGCGCCAGTTCGGCGGCCAGCGCCTCGCGCGCGGCCGGCGTCTTGCCAAAGGCGCGCAGCAGGTCAAGGCACATCACATTGCCCGAGCCTTCCCAGATCGAATTGACCGGCGCCTCGCGGTACAGGCGCGCCAGCGGGCCGTCTTCCACGTAGCCGTTGCCGCCCATGACTTCCATCGCTTCGGCGCCGAAGCCCGGCCCGCGCTTGCACAGCCAGTATTTGCCCGCGGGCGTGAGGATCCGTCCCAACAGCGCCTGGGCCGGGTCATCGCCTTCGTCAAAGCAGCGCGCCAGGCGCAGCGCAAAGACGGTTGCCGCCTCCGATTCGAGCGCCAGGTCGGCCAGCACGTTTTGCATCAAAGGTTGGTCGGCCAGTTTGCGCCCGAACGCGGCGCGCCCGCGCGCATGGTGCAGCGCGTGCGTGAGTGCGGCGCGCATGATGCCGGCGCTGCCCACCACGCAGTCGAGCCGCGTATGCCCGCCCATTTCCAGGATGGTGGGAATGCCGCGCCCCGCTTTGCCGACCAGCCAGCCCACCGCATCGCAAAACTCCACCTCCGACGAGGCGTTCGAACGGTTGCCCAGCTTGTCCTTCAAGCGCTGCACGCGGATTGCATTGCGGCTGCCGTCAGGCAGGAAGCGCGGCACGAAAAAGCACGACAGGCCGGCGCTGCCTTCGTCGTCGGTCTGCGCCAGAATCAAATGCGCGTCCGACTGGGGCGCGGAAAAAAACCACTTGTGGCCGACAATGTTGAATGCGCCTTCGCCTTCGGCGCCGAAGCGCGCCTGGCCCTCGCCCGGCGCCAGCGGCGCGGCGCGCGTGGTGTTGGCGCGCACGTCGGTGCCGCCCTGCTTTTCGGTCATGCCCATGCCGATCAAGGCGCCGTGCTTTTGCTCGATCGGCAGCGAGCGCGGGTCGTAGCGCCGCGACAGGATCTTGGGCAGCCACTTGTCGGCCAGCGCGCCGGCCTGGCGCAGCGCGGGCACGCAGGCATACGTCATGGTGATCGGGCACTGGGCGCCGTTTTCCACCTGGCCGAACAGCAGGTACTGGGCCGCGCGCGTGACCTGGGCGCCGGCCAGGCCCGAATCCCACGGCGAGGCGTGCACGCCCGATTCGATCATCAGCGTCATCAAGGCATGCCAGGATGGATGGAATTCGACTTCGTCAACCCGCCTGCCGCTGCGGTCGAAGTTATGCAATCTGGGCGCGTTGGCGTTGGCCT
Source organism: Massilia sp. TWP1-3-3 (assembly GCF_049897805.1). Taxonomy (NCBI): domain Bacteria; kingdom Pseudomonadati; phylum Pseudomonadota; class Betaproteobacteria; order Burkholderiales; family Oxalobacteraceae; genus Massilia; species Massilia sp. TWP1-3-3. Next base: position 18,266 of record NZ_JAFCWX010000020.1, on the reverse strand, counting down.
GGCGTCCCAGGTCCAGCACCTCGGCGCGCCCCAGTTGCTCGCCCAGCGCGTGCAAGGCGAGCGCCGCCTGCGCGCCGCCCTCGCGCTGCAGCGCTTCCTGCAAAGCCAGGTCGCAGGCGAACAGGTTGATGTCGGCAAACGGCGCGGCCTGGTTAAAGACGTCGTGGGTATCGAAATGGTGCATGGTGAAGCCTCCATGGCGGCGCTGGCGCCGTTTTATTGTTTTGCTGGCAGTGCACTGCGAGCGTTGCAGGCTAGCGCAAAGCCCCTGCAGACGCAAGTTTCGGTGATTCCGCCAGCAATGGCGCCCGGTTCCATGATGGGCGTCAAACTTCCTGCTATCAAAGGCCAAAACAGGAGGAATCAATGCCCAACGGCATTTTTTTGGTGCTACATTTCTCGCTCGTGTTGTCCACGATTGTGCTGTCCAATTCAACGGAAAGACCGATTATCTTATGCGCATGAGCATCTCCAGCGACAACCGCGGCCCGGCCCGCGAAATCGATCACCTGATGGACGCGGCCGGGGACATCGTGCTGCGCCTGGACTTGGCCGGCCAGGTCCGTTACGCCAGCCGCCGCGCCCGCGCACTGCTCGCACTGCGCGGCGCCAACATCAAGCTCGCTTCGCTCGCGGCCGACGCAGACCAGCCGTCGCTAGCCAAGGCTGTGGGCGATGCGGTGACTGCGGCGCCATCGGACGCGCCGGTGCTGGCCGTCGTGCGCCTGCAGTGCGGCGAGCAGTACACCTGGTTCGAGCTGCGCCTGTCGCGCCTGACCACGCCCGACGACATTGCCGACGTGCTGGTCGTGGGGCGCGACATGTCGGCCCAGCGCGGCACCGAAGAGATGCTGCGCCACATGGCCACCCATGACGCCCTGACCGGCCTGCCCAACCGCATTTTGCTGTCGGACCGGATCCGCATGGTCACCTTGCAGGCGCGCCGCTCGGGCGAGCCGTTTGCCGTCATCCACATCGGCCTGGACGGCTTCAAGAAGGTCAACGATGGCCTGGGCCATCCGGTGGGCGACGCGGTGCTCAAAATGGCCGCCGCGCGCATGCGCAAGACGCTGCGCGACAGCGACACGCTATCGCGCGTGGGGGGCGATGAATTCGTCGCCATCCTGCCCGGCACCCACAGCGAAGCGCAAATCAAGCTGGTCACGGGGCGCCTGTTGGCGATGGCGCAGATGGCCTTCGAGGTCGAGCACCACATGATCTACATCGGCGCCTCGATCGGGGTGGCGCTGTTTCCCGAACACGCCGAAGATGAGGTGCGGCTGGTGGCGCTGGCCGACACGGCCATGTCGCGCGCCAAGCAGACCGGCCGCGGACGCTGCGTGCTGTACAGCGCGCGCCAGAGCTCCCCGCCGGAACACGATATTTCGCTCGAAGCTGCCATGTTCCAGGCCATCCGCGAAGGCGAATTCCTGCTCTTTTACCAGCCCATCGTGGACGCGCCGACGCGCCAGATCCAGGGGTTCGAGACCTTGATGCGCTGGAAGCACCCCACGCTGGGCATGGTGCCGCCGGCACGCTTTATCGGCCTGGCCGAATCGAACGGGCTGATCAACCTGCTTGGTGCCTGGGCGCTCAAGGCGGCCTGCGTGCAGCTGGCCCAGTTTGAGCAAGCCTGCGGCCGAACGCTGTACATGTCGGTCAACATCAGCCCGCGCCAGTTTCGCAACGACCAGTTCCTGGCGGTGCTCGATGAAGCGCTCGCCTATTCGGGCTTGCCGGGCGAGCAGCTGGTGCTCGAGATTACCGAAGGCACGCTGATGCTCGACCCGCAGCACGCGGAAACGATCTTGACGCGCATGGCCGAGCGGCGCGCCCGCATCGCGATCGACGACTTCGGCACCGGCTACTCGTCGCTGGCCTACCTCAAGCGCTTTCCCATCTCCGTGTTGAAGGTCGACCGCGCCTTCGTCAAGGATTTGCCGGCGTCAAGCAAGGACGGCGCGATCTGCAACGCGGTGCTCGACCTGGCGCGCCACCTTGGCCTGTCGGTGGTGGCCGAAGGCGTCGAGACCGAAGACCAACTGCAGTACCTGGGCCAGCGCGGCTGCCAGTACATCCAGGGCTACCTGACCGGCCGTCCAATGCCGGCCCACGTCGCCATGGTCGCGCTGGCCGACACCTTCAACGCCTTGCGCACGGGGCGCGTATGATGGACGTAACCCTTTCCGCCACGGATTGCAGCTCGGATTGCAGCTCGGGTTGCAGTCCCGATTGCGGCGCCGATTGCACCTCCAATTGCGGCGCCAGCGCCGACACCACGCTCGCGCTGCTATGGGAGCGCGTGCGCGAGCAGGGCGACATGCCCGGCTTTGCCAAGGCCATCGGCGCCATCCTGGGCGCCATGCGCGGCGAAGACGAGCACGAATTTTGCATGACCCAGACCGTGCTGTCCGACCCGGTCTTGACGCAAAAGGTGCTGCGCCTTGCCAACAGCGGCATGTACGCCGCCTTTGGCCAGCGCATCAGCACCGTCTCCAAAGCCGTGCTGGTGCTGGGCACCGAGGCGATCGGTCACCTGGCGCTCGGACTGAAACTGGTCGAAGAGTTGCACGCCAGCGCCCAGGCCAGCAGCAACGCCCACGCCGAGATGGAAAAGGCGGTCCTGGCCGGCATGGTCGCGCAGCAGGTGGCCGGCAGCGCCGAAGGGCGCGACAGCGAGGAAGCGGTGGTCTGCGCCATGCTCCATGCCCTGGGCCGGATGGCCGTCACGTTCTACCTGCCGGACGTATGGAGCGCGCTGCAGGACGCCGGCGGCGTTGGCGGCGAAGACCACGCCGCCCCCGAGCTGCTCGGGCTCTCGCTCGAAGACGTGGGGCGCGCCGCTGCCGAACGCTGGGGCTTGCCGCACAAGCTGATCGCCAGCATGCGCCGGGTCGAACCGGCGCCGCGGCCCGACGCCTTCAGCGACGCCGACTGGCTGGCCGCCTTGTCGACCATGTCGAGCCGCTGCGCCGATTCGCTGTGGAACGACGACGACGCCGGCGCCGACACCTTGCAACTGCTCGCCGCCGGCTTTGCGCCCATGCTCGGCGTACAGGCCGGCAGCGTGATGGACGCCATCGGAAAAGCGCGCGAAAACGCCATCGCCGACCTGTCGGTGGCGCCATTTGCACGCGCGGCCCAAAAGCGCTCGCAGGTGCCCGAGGTGCGCGCCAAGGTGCGCGCGCGCGACAGCCGCCTGCTCGCTTCAGGCATTGCCGACATGCGCGACGTGCTCGATACGGCCAGCCCTGGCCAGATGATGTCGATGGCCCTGGAAACGCTGTATCAGGGCCTGGGCCTGGCGCGCGCGGTGGGCTTTTTGCGCAACCGCCGCGAGCACAACTACGCCGCCAAGATGGGCTTCGGCGCCGGCGTGCGCCTCTTGATTCCCCGGTTGACGTTCGACGACCGCTACCAGCCGAATGTCTTTCACGCCGCGCTCAGCCACGACCGCGTGGTGTTCATTGAAAACACGCGCGACCGCGAGTTTGCGCCCCGGCTGCCGGCCTGGTGGAAGGTGTCGCTGGCGAACGCGCGCAGCTTCGTGATCTTGCCGCTGTGCCGCAACGGGCAGCCGGTCGGCTTTATTTACGGCGACTGGGACGATGAAATGTACCAAATGCCGCTCGACCATGGCCAGTTCACCCAGCTCAATGAACTACGCGCGCTGGTGCTCGAAGCGCTGGAACGGCGCCAGCATGCCTAGGCGCGCGGCAGCGTTTACTGGTCTTCGCCGGCGCCCGCAAGGCGCGCCGCCTCCTCGCCCGTCAGGCCGAGCGAGCGCAAAAAGGCCTTGTGCCCTTCCGGATTCTGGCGCGCGAACACGGCGTGCCAGCGGTGCATCGCGGCGTCATCGAGCCCGCTGGCTCCGAACGCATCCTCAAACGCATCTTCAAACGCATCTTCAAACGCAACACCCGGCGCCGCCGGCCGCCTCCCGCCTTCCAGTAACGCCACCAGCAAAGCCTGCTGCTCGCGCAGGCCTAGCATTGATTGCCCGATCTCGTCCAGGCGCTTGGCGAATGCGGCCATTTTGTCGCCGCCCGCCAGCAAGGGGCGAATCTGGTCCAGCGTCAGCCCGGTGGCGCGGTAGGTGCCGATCTGCAGCACGCGCGCCAGTTCAGGTTCCGAATAGAGCCGCTCGCCGCTCCCGCTGCGCTCGAGCGGCGCCAGCAACCCTACCTGCTCGTAATACAGCACCGTTGTGCGCGGCACATTGCAGCGGCTGGCCAGCTGGCCGAGGGTCAATCTAGCACCAAGGTGTTCGTCAGCAGACATCGCCAATGCTCCTGAAAAAAAATCAGACCATCAACCCGGGAGCGCCGGCGCCGGCGTCCTGGCGATGGAAACAATACCAGGCTGCCCCCGCCCCGGCCAGCGCCATCGCGGCGGCCGCATAAAACATGTGCTGCGGCCCGACGCGGTCCCAGCACAAGGTGAGCACCAGGCCGCCCAGCGTGCAGCCGACACCGTAAGCGACGCTCATGTAGAGCGCCTGGCCGCTGGCCTGCAGGGGGCCTGCAAACCAGCGCTGCATCGTGATTACGCAGGCCGAATGGTGGGCCGCGAACGTGGCCGCATGCATCAACTGCGCGGCAATGAGCACCCACAGCAGGCCGGGCGCCGCCCCGGTGATGGCAAAGCGCAGCAGCGCCACGCCAAAGGCGAACAGCATCACGCGGCGCGCCCCGAAGCGCGCAAACACGTGCGACTGAAAGTAGAAAAACGCCACCTCGGCCACCACGCCAAGCGCCCACATCGCGCCGATCAGCGGTTTGCCGTAACCGGCGCGCGCCAGGTACAGCGAGTAAAACGCGTACAGGCACATGTGGGCGCCGCACATCAGCGCCGCCGAGACAAAAAACGCCACCACTTCGCCCTTGCGCAGCACGCTCCACAAGGGCGGCGTGTCGTGCGCGCGCACCGGGTGAGCCGTTTCGCCAATGCGCGGGCTGGCCCCAAACACCAGCAGCAGCAGCGCGAACGTCAAGCCCAGCAGCGCCTCCACCCCGAACCATTCAAGGCGGTACCCGGCCAGCACCACCGCGGCGATAAAGCCGAGCGAGCCCCACAATCGCAGCTTGCCATAGTTGGACAGGTCGCCCCGCATTTCGGCCAGCATCAGCGCGTCGCACAGCGGGCTTAACGCGCTGGCGAACAGGTTCACCAGCATCATCACGATGAAAAACTGCAGGTAGGCGTCGGCCACGAAGATGGCGCCGAACGAGAGCAGCGCGCCGAGCGCCGTCAGGCGCATGACCAGCACGCGGCGGGCGCTGCGGTCGGCCGCCCAGCCCCACAGGTTGGGACCGACGATGCGCATCACGGGAATGAGCGAGACCAGCACCCCGATCTGCGGCACCGTCAGGCCGCGCGCGGCGAAATACAGCGTCGCATAGGTGCCAAAGGTGCCGGCGTAGGCGTAATAGACAAACAGGAACAGCGAAAAATTAATCGACTGCAGCGGCATCGGCGCGCGCGGCTCAGGCAATTTTTGGGGCGATCCTGGGCGTGGAAACGCGCACGTCGCCGCACTGCGCCCGGTGCATCAGCGCGTGGTCGATCAAGACCAGGGCCAGCATCGCTTCAGCAATCGGCGTGGCGCGGATCCCCACGCACGGGTCGTGCCGGCCGAACGTTTCGACCAGCACCGGGTTACCCGCCTTGTCGATCGAGCGGCGCGGCGTGCGGATCGACGAGGTCGGCTTGATAGCGATCGAGACCGTGATGTCCTGCCCGGTCGAGATCCCGCCCAGCACGCCGCCGGCGTTATTGCCGACAAAGCCTTCCAGCGTCAGTTCGTCGCCATGCTCGGAGCCGCGCTGCGCCACCGACTTGAAGCCGGCCCCAATTTCCACGCCCTTGACCGCGTTAATGCCCATCATCGCGTAGGCGATGTCGGCGTCGAGCTTGTCGTAAATGGGTTGCCCCAGGCCGACCGGCACGTTGTGCGCCAGCACGTCGATGCGTGCGCCGATCGAGTCGCCGTCGCGCCGCAGCTCATCCATGGCCGCTTCCATGCGCGCGATCAGGGCGGCGTCGGCGCTGGCGGCGAAAAACGGGTTCTCGCGCACGTGCTCCCACGACGCGAACGGCACCGCAATGTCGCCCAGCTGGCTCATGCAGCCCTTGAACACCGTGCCATACTGCTCGAACAACCACTTTTTGGCGACGGCGGCGGCGCCCACCACGGGCGCGGTCAGTCGCGCCGACGAGCGCCCGCCTCCGCGCGGGTCGCGCACGCCGTACTTGTGCCAATAGGTGTAATCGGCATGGCCCGGGCGAAAGCTGTCGACGATGTTGCCGTAGTCCTTGCTGCGCTGGTCCTGGTTGCGGATCATCAGCATGATCGGCGTGCCGGTGGTCTTGCCCTCGTACACCCCGGACAATATTTCGACCAGGTCGGCTTCCTGGCGCTGCGTCACGTGGCGCGAGGTACCCGGCTTTCTGCGGTCCAGGTCCGGCTGGATATCGGCTTCCGACAGCAGCATGCCCGGCGGGCAACCGTCGATGATGCAGCCGATGGCGGGGCCATGCGATTCGCCAAAGGTGGTAACGGAAAACAGCTTGCCAAATGAGTTGCCGGACATGGTGGGAAAAGTGAGTGGGAGAAAAAAGCAATTCTACCAGCCCGCGCGCATTTGCTGCACCCTTGCCCTCGAATGGCAATATCTTCCCCATCACATTACCATTAAAGCAATTGCTGTAAGCGTCACGGAAAGCTGTTTTTCTCACCGCAAACTCGCTTGAGGCGGCGTTTTCGTCGTATCCTACTGAAAAACGCCATCCTGGAGAAGCGCTACATGCCCCCATCGAGCACGCCCCCGGTCCGTTCCGAGGACGATCACGACGACCTGGTCTTTCTGGACGAGCACCCGGCAAGCGCCGCTGCCGACGGCTTGCCCAACGTATGGCGCGTGATGATCATCGATGATGATGAGGACGTCCATTCGACGACCACTTTCGCCCTGGGCAACCTGGACATGCAGCACCGTCCACTGCAATTCGTGCATGCCTATTCGGCCGCCCAGGCCCGTGAAATGCTCAAGACCGAGACCGACATTGCCGTCATTTTGCTCGACGTGGTCATGGAACAGGACGACGCCGGCCTGCACCTGGTGCGCTACATCCGCGAAACGCTCAAGCTGGCCGACGTGCGCATCATTCTGCGCACCGGGCAGCCCGGCTACGCGCCCGAAATCGACGCCATCCGCGATTTCGACATCAACGATTACAAGACCAAGTCGGAACTGACCCGCATCAAGCTGTATACGACGGTGACGGCGGCGATCCGTTCCTACGAACAGATCCGCGCGATCAGCGCCAGCCGGCGCGGCCTGGACCAGATCGTGCGCGCCAGCACCGAGCTGATGTCGCTGCACGGCGTGCAAAATTTCGCCGCCGGCGTGCTGGCCCAGATTGCCGAGATCTTGCAAATCCCCCCCAACGGCGTGCTGTGCGCCCGCGACAACCCGGACGCCGGCGGCGACGCGCTATGCGTGGTGGCCAGCGCGGGCACGGCGCGGCGCGCCGCCAACGCGCGCCTGACGCTGGCCGACGACGCCCCGCTCTACAGCGCCATGATGCGCACCCTGTCCCAGTGCAGCAACCTGTACGAACCGGGCTGCGTCACGCTCTACTTCGCCGGCAAGTCGAGCCGCGACTTCGTGGCCCGCGTCTCGGTGAACCGGGTGCTGGGCGACATCGACCGCCGTCTGCTGGACGTATTTTGCAGCAACGTCGCGGTCGGTCTGGACAATGTGGAACTGGTCAGCCACCTGCACAACGCCGCCTTTTACGACCAGCTTTCCAAGCTGCCCAACCGCACCCGCCTGGTCGAAATCCTCGACGCCACCTTGTGCGGCCCGGCGTGCGACGACGCCACGCTGTGCCTGGTCGACCTGGACCACTTTGCCGAGACCAACGACGCGCTTGGCCACCAGTTCGGCGACGCACTGCTGGTGGCCGTCGCCACGCGATTGCAGACCAGCCTGGGCCAGCAGTTGACGGTGGCGCGCATCGGCGGCGATATTTTCTGCGTGCTGGGCGACGCGGCGGCCGTCAATCCGGTCGCCATCCTGTGCTTGTTCGAAACGCCCTTCCTGATCGAGAACCAGGAAGTGCGCCTGTCGGCCACGCTCGGCCTGGTGCGCCTGGTCGAGCATGACGGCGGCGGCGCCGACGCCCTGAAGGACGCCGATATTGCCTTAAAGCGCGCCAAGACCCAGCAGCGCGCCGGCCACTTTTATTTTTCGCGCAGCATGGGCGTTGAAATTCGCGAGCGGGTGCGCATGATGCACGCGCTGCGCAGCGGCTTTGCCGACGGCGAGCTGTTCGTCGTCTACCAGCCGCAGATCGACCTGGCCACGCGCCGGCCGGTGGGCGCCGAGGCGCTGCTGCGCTGGCGCGGCGCCGACGGCGTCTTCATTTCGCCCGACCGCTTCATCCCGATCGCCGAATATTCGGGCCTGATCATCGACATCGGCGAATGGGTGCTGCGCACCGCCTGCCACGAAGTGGTGCGCCTGCGCGAAGCGGGGCACCGCGATTTCACGATGTCGGTCAACGTCTCGCAGGTGCAGTTTCGCCATCCGTACTTTCTGGAGATGCTGCGCTCGGCGCTTGAAGACAGCCAGGCACCGCCCGAATTCATCGAGCTCGAAATCACCGAATCGATGGCCATGGAAGAGCCGGACCTGTTGATCAAGATGCTGGCCCAGATCAAGCATACCGGCGTGTCGATTTCGATCGACGACTTTGGCACCGGCTTTTCATCGCTGTCGTACTTGCAGCGCCTGCAGGTTGACCGGCTCAAGATCGACCGCGCTTTTGTCACCGAAATCACCGGCTCGGCGCGCGGCAGCAGCATTGCCGAAATGGTGATCCAGCTCGGGCGCAATCTGGGCTTGTCGATCGTCGCCGAAGGCGTCGAAGACGAGCGCCAGGCCCAGATCCTGCGCGATCTGGGTTGCCCGCTGGCGCAAGGCTTTTTGTTTGCGCGCCCAATGACGGTGCCGGCGCTGTACGAATGGCTGGCCAACGACCTGCACACGCGCCTGGCATTGCCGTCCGCCTGAGCTGACGTGGCCTACATGGTGGCATCGTGGGCGGAAAAGCGCATGCGCATTGCGCCAATGCGCGCATCGACGTGACGCCAGCACTGGCGGAATGCGCGTTCGCTTTTCCGCCCTACGTTTTGGTCAAGCCAACACTACTTCGTCGCGCCAGGCGTCGATGGCGCTCGCCAAGCGGCTGCCCACGTAAAATCCATGTACATCCCGCACGTCGACCAGGGGTGAGTCGCGTGGAACCATGGGCCGTCGAAAGCCGATCTCACCTGCCTCTGGCCGGCTGGGAGCAACTGGTTGAACTGGCCGACGCGGCGCTGTACTGGGTCAAGGAAAACGGGCGCAACGGCTGGAGCGCGCTCGGGCCGGCGCCGGACGGCGAATTAGCGCGCTGGTTGAAAAACTGCACCCGGGCGCCCAAGTCATGATCGACACCGGGCGCGTGACCTTGATCAGTTCGAAGGATGACGGTGCGGGCATCGACGCCGCCTGGTCGCCAGCGGATAATGTTGCCAGCTGAACCACGGCACAAACTGGGTTCGCATTGCAAGACAGCAACACGCCCCCTGTTGCGTTGGTGTAATATCCTTACTTCGTACCCCCTCGCCATTTACAACCGGTTGCCGCTGCGCGGCGCCTCGACGGAGTTGTCCGCGTGTTACTTAAAGATATTGCAATGATTTTGATCGCGGTGCTGGTTGGCTCCGTTCTCGTGGTTGCCCTGGTGCGCCGGTTCAAGTCGCGCGCGGCGCCGCCCCCGGCCATACGCCAGCATTTCACGATCGACGACGACGTTGCGGTCGACCCCGACACTATCGCCCTGGCCGAGCGCGAGCGTCTCGACGCGCTGCGCAGCGCCGCCGATGAGCTCGAGCGCGCCGACATCCAGGCCAACAGCGTCCTGGAAACGCCTGAAACGGTGCTCGACCCGGCGGTCATTTTCCGCGCCGAGGACGAACGTATTGCCGCCCACATGGCCGCGCGCGAAAAAGCCGAACGCGAAGCTGCCGCCGCCGAGGCGCTGCGCCTGGAAGCGGACCGCCTGGCGGGGGAGGAAGCGGCGCGCCTGGAAGCGGAGCGCGCAGCGGCAGAACTGGCCGCCAATATCGACGCCAAGGTCATGGCCGACGAAGAAGCGCTGCTGATCGAAGAGCAGCGCCTGGCCGAAGAAGACACGGCGCGCCGCTACGCCAAGCGCATGGCCGACGAGGAAGCGGCGCGCATCGAAGCGCTGCGCGTGGCCGAAGAAGAGCGCGCCCGGCTTGACGCGGCGCACCAGGCGCTCGACACGGCGGCGCGCGCCGAAGCGCAGCGCGTGGCGCTCGAAGACGAAGACCGGGTGCAAGCGCTGCGCGCGGCCGAAGACGCTGCCGCGCAGCGCGAGGCTGAGCGCGTGGCCGAAGAAGAAACGGCGCGCGCGCAAGCGCACGCGGCGGCCGCTGAACTGGCCGCCCGCCTGGAAGCAGAGCGCATCGCCGCCGAAACGGCAGCCCGATCCGACGCTGAAGGCGCCGCCGCGGAAGAAGCGGCCCGCGCAGAAGCTGCGCGCGTGGCGCTTGAGGAAGCAGAGCGTGCCGAAGCTGCGCGCCTGGCGCTTGCGGAAGCCGCACGCGCCGAAGCCGAACGCCTGGCCGCTGAAGAAGAAGCACATCGCCTGGCCGAGCGTGTAGCCCTTGAGGAGGCCGCCCGCGCCGAAGCGCAGCGCATCGCGCGCGAAGAAGAAGCGCGCCAGGCAGCCGAACAGGCAGCCGCCGAGGAAGCGGCGCGGGTGGAAGCTGCCCGCGTGGCCGCCCAAGAAGCCGAACGCATCGCATTAGAACGCGCCGCCGCCGAGGAGGCCGCGCGCGTGGAAGCGCAGCGCCTCGCCTCTGAAGAAGCGGCCCGCATTGAAGCTGAACTCGTCGCCCTTGAAGAAGCCGCGCGCGTGGAAGCCAAACGCATCGTCCTTGAAGAAGCCGCGCGCGCAGAAGCGCAGCGCATCGCCATTGAAGAAGCGGCCCGGCTGGAAGCGCGCCGCGCCGCCGACGAAGCGGCCGCCCGTGCGCTGGCCCAGCGCCTAGCTGCCGAGGAAGCGATCCGGCGCGAAGACGAGCGCGTGGCTGCCGAAGAAACGGCGCGCCTGCTGGCGCTGCGCCTGGCCGAACAGGAAGCGGCCCGCGTCGAGGCGCTGCGCCTGTCGGCCGAAAGGCTGGCCCGCGCCGAAGCCGAACGCGTCGCGGCCAAGGAAGCAGCACGCCTGGAAGCGATGCGCAATGCCGCCCATGAAGCGGCGCGCCTGGAAGCCGAACGCGAGGCAGCAGCGCAAGCTGCGCGCCTGAAAGCGGAGCGCGCGGCACTGGCGGAAGCCACGCGCGCGGAAGCCGAGCGCCTGGTTGCGGCCAGCGCCGCCCGCCTCGAAGCGAAGCGCCTGGCCGCGGAAGCGGCTGCGGCGGAACAGGCAGCGGCGGAACGGGCAGCGACAGCACAGGAAACGACAGGCCAGCAGCGAGCCAGTCCCGCAGCGCAGCGCGTGCCAAAGGCCGCGCCCGAGACGCTCGTCATGATTGCGGACGACTCCAAGGTAGTGCGGGTCAAGACCAACCGCATGCTGGTCAACAACCAGTTCCAGGTGCAGCAGGCCGAGGACGGTCTGGACGCCCTGCGCCAGATCGGTGAGCGCATGCCCGACGTATTGATCACCGACGTCGAAATGCCCGGCATGAACGGCTTCGAGCTGACCCAACACCTGCGCAACGACCCTGCCACCGCGCACATCCCGGTGATCATGATCAGCGCCGAAGAGAGCTATGGCCCCAAGGCGCAGGAAGCCGGAGTCGACATCCTGCTTGGCAAACCTTACGCCGACGACGTCATGCTGGCCCACATCCAGCGCTTCATGCGCGAAGGCCGCGCCGCCACCTGAGCCATATCGCAGGCCGAACGCAAAGCCAGTCCAGCCACGATTCAAGTCTGGACTGCATGACGGAAAAGCGCAAAGCGCGTCTTGCGCCATGCGTGGCCGCCCGTCCCTACGGCCTCACCTCAAGGCTGAACAACTCCTCCACGCTCACTTTGAGCGCGTGCGCCAGCTTGAGCGCGAGGATCGTGGATGGCACCATATGCCCCATCTCGATGGCATTGATCGACTTGCGGGTAATGCCGGCCATTGCGGCCAGATCGGCCTGCGTCAGGTCGCGCATGGCGCGCTGCACCTTCATCGTTGTTTTTAGATGTTCGTCCATCAGCGGTCATGCGCCAGCAAGCTGCCCACCACCGCCACTACCCCGAGCAGCGCGGTCGCGCTGGCCATCAGCATGATCGGCTGCGGCGGGCCCGCCGCCGCCAGCAGCAAGCCAAGCAGCGGCTGCGCGAACAGCACCGCAAACAAGCCATTGCGATAGGCCAGGCGCAGGCTTTGCTGGCGCAGATCATCGTTTAGCATCGACTGCATGGCAGGCGAGCCGGCATCGCTGCGCACGCCCTTGAGCGATGAGCGCAGCCACGCCACGGCGACCACGATTCCGACCGGCAGCAGCAGCGCCATGCGGCTCGCCACCAACGCGGCCGCGCCGTCCGGATACAGGTTGACGATCAGCGCATCGGCGAGCAGCGCGAGCATCAGCACCAGGGCAACCCACAGGCCACGGCGTGAACAGGCGACCAGTTGCTCAGCTTCGTTGGGTATTGTGGACTGCATGTTTGCGACTCCTCGTGAACGTCGACATGGGAGAACGCAATGTAACATAAAGGTTACTTTTTGCAACCAATAGGTTACTTTATACCTGGATTGTACCGTCAATCACCGATACCGAATGCCCGCCGATCCACGGCGCGCCATCCTGGTACAGCACCGAAATGCGCCCGTCGCACTGCACCTGCCCGCCCTGGCAGGCGGTGTATCCAGCGCTGGTGTGGCCGCCATCGGGAAAGCCCTGCGCCTCGAGCACGCGCGCGATGCAGGCATTGGCGCTGCCGGTCACCGGGTCTTCGGTGAGCACGTCCATCTTGGTGAATATGGCGCGCACTTCGTAGTCGATTGCACCGCCCGGCGGCATTGCCCCGTACATGGCGATGCCGGTCATGCCCATGCGCGTGATCTCCAGCAGCGCCTGCGCGTCGGGCCGCACGTCGCGGCACGCTTGCGCGCTGTCCATGCGCACCACCAGCCAGCAAATGCCCATGGTCGCCACGACCGGCGGCCCGCCCAGGTGAAAGGCATCGCTTTGCAAAGCCGCGCGCACGGCGGGAAAGAGCGACGCGTGCAGCGCGCGCAGCTCGGCCTCGGGCGCGCGGAAAGCGAGCGCGCCATCGTCCGCGATCCGGATATGGACCAGACCCACGCCGCATTCCTGCACCAGGCGTCCGGGCGTCTTGGGCGTGAGGCCGGCTTCGAGCAGCGCATGCGCCGTACCTAAGGTGGGATGGCCGGCGAAGGGAAACTCGGTGCCGGGCGAAAAAATACGCACGCGGTAATCGGCTTGCGGATCGCGCGGCGTCAATGCAAAGGTGGTTTCGGACAGATTGGTCCAGCGCGCGATGGCGTGCATCTGCTCGTCGGCCAGAGCGTCGCCGTCCAGCACCACGGCCAGCGGATTGCCCTTGAACGGCACCCGGGTAAAAACGTCGACCTGCTTGAAGCGGCGCCGGGCGCCCATACGGGTAAGCATGCGCTGTCAGTCGTCCTGCGTGACTTCTGCCGGCCAGTCGCGGATATACGCCTTGAGCATCTTGTTTTCAAAGCTTTGCGCCTCGAGCACGGCGCGCGCCACGTCGTAAAAGGAAATTACGCCCAGCAGCGTCTTGGCGTTCATGACGGGCAGATAGCGCGCGTGCTTTTCGAGCATCATGCGGCGCACTTCGTTGACTTCCGTGTCGGGGGTGACGGTGATCGGATGGTCGTCCATGTACTTGCGCACCGTGCCGGCGCCGACCGAACCGTTATTCTTGTGCAGCACCTTGATCACTTCGCGGAAGGTCAGCATGCCGACCAGGTCGCCAAATTCCATGACCACCAGCGAGCCGATATCTTTTTCCGACATCGTGTTCACGGCGTCCACCAAAGGCATGTCCGGGGTGGCCGTATAGAGGATATTGCCCTTCACTTGGAGAATTTCCGACACTTTCATGATGGCCGCCTTGTCTGATGAGGTTATAAGTGGAGTGCTTTTTTATAAGCCTTGGCTCCGAATGTAGCGTATGCGTGGCAAAAAATCCAGCTTTGCGAAAAATCAAACCGGGAAAAGCGCCATCCTTGCCGAACGTACCATTTTAGCGAGGAAACCATTCTTTTGTTTGGGACGCGCATGCTACGATTCTGCCCATCCCTCGTTACCATGTTTTATCAACCAGATGAGTCCACCATGAGCGGTCCTCAATATCCCGGCTTCGACACCCTGTCGCTGCATGCCGGCGCCACGCCAGACCCGGCCACCGGCGCACGCGCAACTCCTGTCTATTTCACGTCCTCGTTCGCCTTCAAGGATTCCGACCACGCCGCGTCGCTGTTCAATATGGAGCGCGCCGGCCACGTTTATTCGCGCATCTCGAACCCGACCAACGCCGTGCTCGAAGAGCGCATCGCCGCCCTCGAAGGCGGCGTGGCCGGCATTGCCACCGCCAGCGGCCAGGCCGCCATGTTCCTGGGCCTGGCGACCATTGCCGGCGCCGGCTCGCACATCGTCGCCTCGCGCGCGCTGTACGGCGGCTCGCACAACCTGCTCGCCTATACGCTCAAGCGCTTCGGCATCGAGACCACCTTTGTCGACCCGCGCGACATGGATGCCTGGCGCAGCGCGATCCGGCCCAACACCAAGGTGCTGTTTGCCGAAACGCTGGGCAATCCGGGCCTGGACGTGCTCGACATCCCCACCGTGGCCGCCATCGCGCATGAGCACCACCTGCCGCTGATGATGGATTCGACCTTCACCACGCCGTATCTGCTGCGTCCTTTCGAACACGGCGCCGACCTGGTCTTCCATTCGGCCACCAAGTTCCTGTGCGGGCACGGCACCGCCATCGGCGGCCTGCTGGTCGACGGCGGCACCTTTGACTGGCAAGGCGCGTACGACAAGAGCGGCCGCTTCGCCGAACTGTGCGAGCCGTATGACGGCTTTCACGGCATGGTGTTTGCCGAAGAATCGACCGTCGCCCCGTTCGCGCTGCGCGCGCGGCGCGAGGGCTTGCGCGACTTTGGCGCCGTCATGAGTCCGCACAACGCGTTCGCCGTGCTGCAAGGCATAGAGACGCTCAGCCTGCGCATGGACCGGCACGTGGCCAACACGCGCAAGGTGGTCGAATTTCTGCTCAAGCACCCTGCCGTCGAATCGGTGTCGTACCCGGAATTGGATTCGCACCCTGATTACGAACTGGCCAAGACGCTGCTGCCCAAGGGCTGCGGCGCCGTCTTCACCTTCAGCATCAAGGGCGACCGCGCCGCCGGGCGCCGCTTTGTCGACGCGCTGAAGGTGTTTTCGCACCTGGCCAATGTGGGTGACGCCAAGTCGCTGGTGATCCACCCTGCTTCGACGACGCACTTTCGGGTGCCGGCCGAGCAGTTGGCCGCCGCCGGCATCACGGAGGGAACGATGCGCCTGTCGGTGGGACTGGAAAACGTCGACGACCTGATCGAAGACCTCGCGCGCGGCCTGAAGCTGTCGCAGAAAGGAGCATGACGTGATCGTACAAGTGCAAGGCGTTGACGCCTATTGCTACACCGGCGGCAAGCCGTTCAATGCAGCGCAGCCGACCGCCATCTTCATTCACGGCGCGCAGAACGACCATTCGGTGTGGAGTTTGCAGACGCGCTATTTTGCGCACCACGGCTTCAATGTGCTGGCGCTGGACCTGCCGGGCCACGGCCGCAGCAAAGGCCGCGCATGCACCAGTGTCGAGGCGATGGCTGCGTGGGTGCTGGAAGTGATGGATGCGGTGGGGGTGGACAAGGCGCTGATGATCGCGCACAGCATGGGTTCGCTCATTGCGCTCGAAGCGTCGCATATGGCGCCGGCGCGCGTGAGCCAGCTGGCGATGCTGGGGACGACCTATCCGATGAAGGTGTCCGACGCGCTGCTGGCCACTTCCAGGGACGACGAACAGGCGGCGATCGACATGGTGAATATTTTTTTGCACTCGTCGATTGCGCAAAACCCCGCGTGCCCAACGCCAGGGTTGCATGTGATGGGCGGCGCGCGCAGGCTGATGCAGCGCATGTCGCAGATTAATCCCGAGCAGCTGTTTTATACGGATTTTTTTGCTTGTAACGCGTATGCGAATGGCGAGGTTGCGGCGGCGGCGGTTACGTGTCCGGTGCTGTTCATTTTTGGGACGAAGGACATGATGACGCCGGCGCGTTCGACTAAAACGCTTACCGGCGCGATCGCGCACGGGAAGGTGGTGATGGTCGATGCGGGGCATTCGTTGATGGCCGAGCAGCCGGATGCGGTGTTGGGGGCTTTGTATGGGTTTGCCTTGAGAACGTAGCCGTCCGCGGATTATGGCAGCGGGAGGCGGATGAGGGGAACGAACCTTTTCAACCACGATTCGGCAATGCTCAAACGGACGTTGTCATATGGGGTTTGTTGAACGGCGGCTGTCGCCCCTCAGCGGACATCGGGTCCCGCGATAACACGCCCTTCATTTGTGACAATGCTCACCAATGGCCCCAACATCATCTATACGGACTGCCATACCATGGAAATTTGGTGCCATTTTTTTTGCCCCGCGGTGTTGTGCGCTGCTCAGGTCCGGCCAACCGGGGGCAAAGTGAACAGGGCCAGACAGATCAGCGCGATCAGCGCGCCTCCCAGGAACATGACGCCCGTCAGTATCCCTTTCCGTTTTGTCAGCGCGGCAGTCAAGCCTAGGACAAGGGCTACCAGGCCAGGCATCACGACCACGCCGACTTCACGGTCGCGCATCAGAGCCGCCACGAGCAGCAACAGCGCCGCGATGATGAGCAGCGGCGCTGCGATCAATGTTTTGGCCAGCCCCGAAGGCTGCGTGGCTGGCGCGGTCGCACTCGCACGGACTGGCGTGCGGCCGGTTGCCAGTGGTCTTGGCGGCACTGGCTTGGGCACGGGCGTCGCGGCACTTGCAGGCTGTCGCGGCGCCTGCCGCTGACGCGGCGGCCGGATGGCGACCGGTGCCGAAGGGGGATCTGTTCCGAATACCGCGGCGCACTTCCAGCACGCCGGCGGGATATGTGCGCTCTTGAGTTCTGCGGAACAGCCAGGGCAAAAAAGGGGCATTTCTTCTCCTTAGAATGAAGGGTAACTCAGATGGCCTCCTTAAAGTCGTCGATCAGGTCTCGAAGCTTAGCCCACTCTTCGTCCTCGTAGAAATTGATCGTGTTCGGGTACCATCGATCATGCGAGACGTAAGTATTGAAGGGGCAGCTATCGCCCCAAAGCCGGCGTAGCATGCGTCAATCTTTCCGAACTGTTTTTTGCTCCAGCAGAGCTACTAAATCTTCGTACTTCGGCCCGTCCACAAACTGCGGATGGGCAATGGCGATGAACACGACTACGACCAGACCATAGGCCAATTTGTCGCTATCAAGAACGCCTACGAACATGCAGGCGACTGAGATGAGCATCCCAATCTACAGAATTATTCGAATGAACTTTGGGTTCTTTGTCTTCCTGCCGGCCTTCGTGATTAAAGCCAATTCTTTCGGTGTGAACTCCATCAACAGCCTTTAATTTTTGTTAAAAAATTATTCCGCGTGCTGCCGCCCCTGGCCGGCAGCTGTTGATTGTACTCGACGGCAGACCGATGGCTACCGACTCGGCAGCTGCCGCCCGTTCCGGTCATCCAGTAGCGCAGAACGCCATAAATCTTACGGTTTTTTAACATGTTACTCATTTGCGCAGGAATCCTTACGGTTCCCCATTTTTTCCGAATTCTGCATGCTTGACCACAGCATCTACACGGACGGATTTTTCGGCGGTTCCGGCTTGTACCGCCAGTTACAGCACAAACGGGCCGGCCACATATTTTATGCCGGAATCGATCGACGCTTTGCCGTTTTCGCCCCCCCACCCCGTATTGAGAAATGTCAATTCCCGCGCGGTTAAGCTTCCAAAAAACTGGGGCTGGACCCAATCCACCCAAGTTAAGACATTTCAACAGTTTTTCTGAGTCATCTTCTTGTGTGGTTTTACGCCGGGCTTCCTGGGCTTCGAACGATTCTCTCGATGGCGATAGGTCTTCCCGGCA
>NZ_JAFCWX010000019.1:0-108070 GCF_049897805.1 Massilia sp. TWP1-3-3 | reverse complement strand
TCGGGTGGGTACATGCAGTAACTTTACCAAACCATTTTCCGTTTTGGGTTTACGTCATTTGCATGTTTTTGAAATAAAGTTTGCTAGCACATGGCACGCGGTGTCATCGCCTGATGCGCCACCGCGTTCTGCCATTTCAAGCCGTCGATCAGCCAGCGCAACTGGCGTGCCGTCACGGCCAGCGCCTGTGCATCGTCGGCGTGCTCAGGCCAGTGGAAGCGACCTTCCTCCAGCCGGCGGAAGTGCAGCCAGAAACCGTTCGTGTCCCAGTGCAGGATCTTGATCCGATCGCGGGCGCGGTTACAGAACACGAACCAGTGCGGGCTGACTGGATCGAGTCCCAGCGTCTCGGCCACTACCAGCGCCAGTCCGTTGATCGACTTGCGCATGTCGTGATGACCTGTGGCGAGGTACACCATGCCTTGCGGTGTACCCCACATCAGCGCAACGCCATCACAACCGCGCCAAGCCAGTCCACTTGCGCCTGGCTGCGCAACCTGATCACGTAGCCGGTCGGTGTTTCGACTTCCAATACCTGTTCACCGTGGCCTCCCAGTAACGGCAGCGCGATCAGTTTTGTGGAAGTTGCTGGTGCCGGCGAAAGCCGCTTGCGCCAGTAGTGAAACGACGCCTCGGTTACGTTATTGACCGCGCACCAGGAACGAATCGGCTGACCCGACGCTGCGTGATCCTGAAGGCGCGTCGTCCAGATTGTCTGTTTCGTTTCTTCTTGCATGTTCGTGACTCCTTTAGTTGATGGAGCCCCGATTCTGGGTGTCGAAAATTAACAATGGAAGGTGGGGTAAATAGCGCGCTTACTATGTTCTGCTGCGTCGACTCGAACAAGATCACCAATTTCTATGGCAGGGTGGCACAAGAGTCCATCTTTGAACGATTTGGCTACACGGAAGACGATGGCTCGCCTATCGATCTCGTGAGCCACAGCTTGCGGCACTACCTCAGCATGCTTGCTGAAATGGGCAGACTCAGCAGCGCTGAGATTGCGATTTTTGCGGGCCGCAAAGATGTCCGACATAACCGGGCGTACGACCACATGAATTCGGACGAGGTACAGGCACCCATCAGCCAAGCTCTTAAAGCGGGCTTCACAGCAAACATCGTTCCTGCTGCTGGCTCGAGAGAACTGATCCTGCGCAGCGCGTTCAAGGGAATAGGACTCGTCGCCGCCCACACTACAAACTATGGCTGGTGCACGCACAATTTCGCAAGCGAGCCATGTCAGCTATATCGGGACTGCATCAATTGCGAGGAGCAGGAGTGCGTCAAGGGCGAAGATCACAAGACCGCAAATCTTCGCTCGCTCAAAAGCGAGACCGAGTACCTTTTGAACCAAGCGCGGGAAGCTCTGGACGTTGAGGAGTATGGCGCCGACAACTGGGTGGCGCACCAGACGAGGACATTGGAGCGAATGAACTTTCTGCTTTCAATTATGGAAGACCCTGCGGTTCCAGTCGGGGCGCGTGTGCGGCTCAGCGTAGCAAACGCCTTCCTGATTACCGCGACGTCAAACCAGTCCACTGACGTCCTCAATGTCATTGAACATCGCGAAGGGAAGCCGAAGAAATGAAGAAGACTCGCGCCCCTGACCTGACTGCTGAGCGCATCCAGGTAGTTCTTGATACCCTTGACTGCTGGGGGTTGATGTCCTGCAGCCGGCAAGTCGCCAGCAGGCTTTGCACACTGCCGATGTGCTTGGCGCCCAACTCAGCCCAGCTGAACAGCCGGTTCTTTTTACTCATCGGATCATTTGCAGGGAGCGCGCTCGAGGTGGTTCGTGTCGATCGATAGCTCTGGGTCATCCAGGTAAGCCGACAGGCCGACCCTTGCTGCGCGCCTGGCGGATCGCTTCGCCGAAGGCCGGGATGTGTTCGATCAGCAGGTTGCTGTCGGGATCGAACAGACGTACCGTGAACAAATAGGCTTGGCCGGGCACGCGGTTATTGCGGTAAGTGCTCATGCGGTAAGTGCTCATGCGGGCCAGTGTGCCCGCTGGCGCCGGATGCGGCGCCGATGCGCTCAAACGGATGGGGGAACGAATCGGGCGCGTGCGCGGTCGCGCTTTATTTGGCCATGAGCGCGAGCTGGACGAGGATCGCATGGGCTGCCTTGACGCGGGCCGGAATCGGGTAGTTCCTGTTTGAGAGCAGCACGATGCCGATTTTTTTCTGCGGTACGAAGACGATGTAATTGCCGAAGCCATCCGTCGAGCCCGTCTTGTTGAACAAGGTCGGGGTGGCCGGCGCGTGTGGCCGCTCCAGCCGTAGCGCCGGGTTCGGATCCATGATCATGTCGTACGCGTTTCCGCTTAACAGGTCATCTAAGGTGACGGGGTAGGGATACTGCTCCCATCCGAGGCCCTGCACCATGGCGCCGGACTTGAAGTAGCCCACGTGCGTGCCCGCGAGCGCACGCTGCATCGGTCTTGGCAGGCCCGCAGGATCGATGTTCGCCTGCACGAAGCGGATCATGTCGGCCGCGGTCGACGTCAGGCCATAGTTTTGCCTGGCCAGCACGCCGGGGTTCATCCGGACCGGCTTGCTCTCCTTGTTGTACCCCCATGCGTAACGGCCCATTTCGCTGGCAGGCAACTGGAAATAGGTATTCTTCAAACCGAGCTGGGGAAACAGCTGCCGTTCCATGGCGTCGGCAAAGTCGGCCTTCAGGGCCAGTGCGGCGAGGTGCCCGAACAAGCCCAGGCTCGCGTTGGAATAGCGGCGCTGAACGCCAGGTGCCGCGTCCGGCTTCCATTGCTGAAAATAGTCTGCCATGGTGGCGTCGGTGACGCCGTCGGGAAACTGCAGCGGCAGCCCGCCAGCTGTAAAGGTGCCGAGATGGAGCAGGCTGGCCTTGTCGATGGCGCTTCCCTTCAGCTGCGCCATGTATGTGCTCGGGTGCTCATCGAGCGACAGCTTGCCCAGCCCTTGTGCGTAAGTCGCCAGGGTGGCCGTCAAGGTCTTGCTGATGGAGCCGAGTTCGAACAGCGTTGCCGCGTCTACCGGCGCCCTGCTTTCTTTCGAGGCGACGCCGTAATTGAAGACATAGGCCTGGCCGTCGATCGTGATGCCGACCGCCATGCCGGGCACGCCGTGCTCTGCCATCAGGGGATGGATCGCCGTGTCGACCATGGCCCGCAGCTTGGCCGGGGCCTCTGCCGCCCAGCCGGGTGCGGACAACAAGCAGGACGCGACAAGGGCTGTTGCCGTGCGTTTGAGGCTTTTTGACAAGATGATCAAGTGAGTT
This sequence comes from Massilia sp. TWP1-3-3, assembly GCF_049897805.1. Taxonomy (NCBI): domain Bacteria; kingdom Pseudomonadati; phylum Pseudomonadota; class Betaproteobacteria; order Burkholderiales; family Oxalobacteraceae; genus Massilia; species Massilia sp. TWP1-3-3. The sequence goes on along the minus strand of NZ_JAFCWX010000019.1, from coordinate 104,809 downwards.
CCTTTTGCAAAATGTTGATCAGAGGGTTTCGAGGCGCCTTGCCAGATCGGACAAGAATGCCTCTTTGGCGCGCGGCCCTGCGGCGCTGTTTTCCTGGCGCCGGTCGAGCACGAGGCGGGCAAAAACCACGGTGCGCTGTCCCTTCTTGGCCCAGCCGACATACCAGCCGTACTGGCGCGTTTCGTCATCCTTGCCATTTGGCAGGACCGGGCTTGCGGTACCGGTTTTGCCGTGGACTTCCCAGCCATTGGCCAGCATCACGCGCGGCATGATGCGAGCTGTCATGTCGAGCGCGTTTGCGCTCACGGGAAGTCGCCGATTGAGCATCTTTCTCAGGAAAGCCACCTGTTCCACCGGCGAAATTTTCAGGCTTGAAGCGACCCACGACATCGTCAGGCCGTTTTCCTTGCCGGGGTCTCCGGACACATCGCGATTGCCATAGCCGAAGCGCGTCACATAGGACTGCAAGCGCGCCTGGCCCAGGTGCGCGGTAACTTGCTGGGCGTACCACAGCACGGAATTCTTGAGCCAGCTCGTGGGGTCAGTTTCCGCGCGCCAGGATGGGATATCGCCGGCATAGCCGGGCTTGAATGACAGTGCCGGGGCATGTTCGTCGCGCAGGATGCCGCTGTCATAGCCCATCAGGCTGACGACGATATTGAAGGTTGATGCCGGTGTCACCTGCTCGTCGCACCGGCCTTCGTCGGCCAGCCGCTGGCCACTGTCCGCGTCCGCCATTTCCGTGCAAGCGAACAACTGCCCGGCCTCGTCATGCCGGGCGAGCGCAGGCTGGAACGCAAGGCTGCCCATGACGACGCCGGCCATCCCGCCGATCGCGGCCAGGCGTGCCCAGCGGCCGCGGGCGGGGGCGGCTGGCGTACGGATGAGCGCGATCCGCTCCGACAGCGAACTGGGGCTGACGCCGCCAAAGGCCAGGGCGGCGCTCGCGGCATGGCGCTGCAGTGTCAGCTGCGCCACGAGCGCCGCCGCATAATCCTTGCGCGCGGAGCGCGAGCGGCCGCGCAACACCGCGCGGTCGCAACCGAGCTCCTGGGCCCAGGACAGGTTTTCGCGCAGCATGCGCATGAAGGGATTAAACCAGAACAGGGTTTGAAGGACGATGCCGGCGCACATCCATTGCAGGTCGCGCCGCCGCCAATGGGTCAGCTCATGTTCGACGATCAATTGCTGCTGTGCCGAAGCGAAGCTGCGCAAGTGCTGCGGCAAGAGCAGGCGTGGCCTGAACAGGCCAAACAGCATGGGCGAGATGGGCGCGTCCACTTCGATGACGGCCAGCTTGGGCGCGTGCGGCAGCGCTGGGGCAGGAGATCCGGCGGCGGCCAGGCAGTGCAGCATGCGCCGCGCCCGCAGCAGGGCGATGAGCGCATGGCCAAGTCCGGCCAGGTAGATCAGCAACCATGCGCGCGCGGCATTGGCGAGCATGGCGCGGGCCGGATCTTGCGGTTTTTGCACGGCAGGCGCGGCGCCGGCAAGCGGCCCTGCGGCAGCGGCAACCGGGACCGGCGCGAACGCCGTTGTACTGTCCATGTCGATCGCCGGCACCAGCCGCAGCCGTTCGCTGTGCGGCAGCAGGATGACCAGGAAGACCGCCACCACAGTCAGCTGGGCCAGCAGCCACAGGGAACGGTGCGCGGAAGAATCGGCCAGGCGACGGCACAGCGCGGTCAGCGCCCACACGCCCATCCCGGCGGCGAGACAGCCGCCACTGGCTAACAGGAAGCGCAAACCAAGCAAGTCGATGGCGCTCATTTCGCTTCGTCGCCGCCTTCGGGCCAGTCGTTGAGGAGCTGTTCCAGTTGCGCGAGCTCGGCGTCGTCTACCAGTTTGCTGCCTGTGAACATGGTCACGGGCAGGGGCGTGTCCAGCTCCATGACGCGCTTGCCGAAGTCGTGCGCGAACGCGGCCAGGGTGTCGACCTTGTCGAGCGCTGCCTCGTACACCTGGACGCCGTGCACGGCCAACCGGCGCACCGAACCCTTGTCGAGCATGCGTTCGAGCGTCTTGCGGGTGGACGAAAACGACCAGCCAAGTTCGTCAGCTACCTGATCATGGATTTCGCGCGCGCTGAGAGGTTGCTGTCGCCAGAGCGACTTGAGCAAGGTCAGTTCAGAAATCGAGGGAATTGCCATGGTTTGCTCCGCGTGCGACAGTTGCCGATATTGTGCGACAACTGTCACATCCAAGTCAACAGGCGATGTGGGATTTTTCTACGTCTGGCGATGAGATGAAGATGGTCCATTCATTTTTTCAGGATGTGGTTTCCATTAGTTCCTGCAAAACTTCCAAAGCAAGAGAGCGATCACTCCTGCCTGTGCCTCGCTGATGATTGTTATCGCCGCAGCGCAGGCGTAAAAAAGCCCTGCAACTTATTCACTTGCAGGGCTTTTTGTTTCCTCGGCCGGGACGGCGCTTGCTTTAGAAGCGGTAGCCAACGCCCAGCGCGACCATCGTCGGATCAACCTTGAGCTTGCTCACGGTGGTGCCAGCAACGATCACGTCGCTGCGAATATTGACGCGCTTGACGTCCAGGTTGAGCGACCATTTGTCATTGATTTTATAGTCGATGCCAGCCTGCAAGGCCAGTCCGACGCTGTGGCTTTCCAGGTCCCCTGCACCATCTAACAAGTTCACGCTCGAAATGCGCGTGAAGTTGACGCCGACACCCACGTAAGGCGTGAACTGGCCGATCGCATCGAAGTGGTACTGGCCCAGCAGCGTTGGCGGCAGGTGCTTGAAGCTGCCGGCCAGCGCGCCGTCGATGAACACGTCATGTTCTTGCGGGTAGGTCAGCACCAGTTCGGCGGCCAGATGCGGCGTAAAGAAGTAACTGATGTCGAGTTCGGGAATGGTCTTGTTGGACACCGAAATACGGTCGGACGCGCCGACACCACCGATCGGTGTGGATTTGTCGGCCGGATTGAGATGGGCGGCGCGCACCCGAACCAGCCAGTCGCCGTCTTGCGCATGGGCGCTCGTGCCGATCGCACCGAGCAGGCTGAGGGTAATTGCAATAAGGGAGCGCTTGATCATCATGTTTTCCTAGTTGTGGGTTGTTGCTTGTTGGTATGTGATACAGCTTATTGATGTAGCTCAACTAAATCCTTGATGTGTGTCAAAATTTTTGATAACGCATGCAAACATGTATCACATCGCGCAAGGCCGCTGCGAGGCGGGTTTTGTTGTCCGCAAGCCTGTCCCACCCCCTCCCGACAAGTTTCGCTTCCTCATTACCGTCAAGAAAGTAATAATGTGGGTCGTGCCTCAGGGTGGAAAAATGACGTCGGCGAACAAACTACGATGGATGACGGGCGCAATGCTGCTCTCGCTGCTGGCCTTGGCCGGCGCGGCGGCCTACCTTGCCTTGCACCGCATCTTCCAGGTCGACGAAGCGCAAAACCTGTTCATGACGCATGTCGTGGCCACGCACCAAAGCAATCTCTATTTTTCCAACGCGCTGCTGTGGATGCTGGGGCCGATGTCGGCGCTGGTGAGCGCGCAGGAGGAATCATTCAAGATTTTCACGTCGGCGCGCCTGCTGTTCCTGGGCGTGTTCGTGCTCAACATCTATTTGCTGGCACTTAATACCGGCCGCAAGCTGACGACCTTCGCGGGCGTCGCAGCCCTGTTCGGCGCGGCCACGCTGGCGCCCTTGTGGGACTACGGGTTTGAAATCCGGCACGACAACCTGATCCTCACCGGCCTGCTGCTCATGTGGTGGCTGGGCCGCACCGCGCCGCGCGGGCGCTGGTCGTACGTCGGCCTTGGCGTGCTGTCGGTGTGCATGCCGTTCCTGAGCTTGAAGGCAATCGTCTATGTAGCCCCGCTCAGCCTGGCTTTCCTGGCGTTGCCCCCGCCTGCCCACGGGCAAGGCCGCGCGCCCCTGCTGGGCGCCTGGCTGCTGGGCGCGGCAGGTGGGGCCGTGGCGGTGGCGGCGGCCTATCTGGTGTCGGGCGCGTGGCCGGTGTTCCTGGCCGGCTTGCAGGCGGGCGCGGCCAGTGGCGCGACCGCCGTCCGGATGGATCCCGAGATGGCGCTGGGGCGATTGCCGCGCCAGGTTCCGCTGCTGCGCGAACTGGTGGCCATGGCGCTGTGCTGGGTTGTGGTCACGCTGTGCCGTGAACGGCGCGCTGCGCTCACCTGGGACGGCCTGCTGCCCGAGGCCTTGCTCACGCTAGGCAGCTATGGCGCACTGCTGATCAATCCGACGCCGTTCCCCTATAACCTGGTGAACCTGGTGCCGTTCGCCTATCTGCTCGCGTTTCGCTTCGGCGCGCCGCTGGTCGCCTTTGACTGGGGTTGGCGCCATGCGGGCGCGGCCCTCTTTGGCGTGCTGCTGCTGTGGCAGGTGCTTCCCTTTGCCGACGCCACCCGCCGGCACTTCGCCTACACCAACGAGCGGCAAAAAACCCTGATGGACGCGGCCGAAGCGCTGACCGATGCGCGCAAGGATCGCGTCTACGACGCCATCGGCATGCTGCCCACGCGCGCCAGCATCGGCTACAACTGGTACAACCATACGCTCAACAAGGCCGCCTTTGCCAATGGCAGCATCGCCTCGGTGGCCTCGATGCTGAACGCCCACCCGGCCTCGGTGATCATCCGCAGCTACCGGACCAATATGCTTCCCGACGCCGGCTGGCAATTCATCGAGCAGCGCTACATTGCGCTGAGCGATGATTTCTGGCTGCTGGGCGGCGTGCTCGCGCCCGGCGGGGGCAATTACACGGTGCTGCACCCCGGCCGCTATCTGGTGATGCAGTCCGAACTGGGGCGATTGCTGCCACTGCGCGGCGCACGGGTCGCTGGCAAACCGGTCGCGCAGCAACCGGTGGAACTTGCCGTGGGCAGCGTCAGCATCGGGGCGCCGCCTGGTGTGCGTCCGGCCGTGGTGTGGGTCGGCCCGCGCCTGGCCACGCTGCCGGCCATCGGCCCTGGCTATCATGATCGCTTGTTCATCAATTTCTACTGACCCATGCGCGCCCAAGCCTGCCTTCCGCTCGTCTCGATCTGCATGCCCATCTACAATGGCGGCGCCTATCTGGAGCCGGCCATACGCTCCGTGCTGGAACAGGGCTACGCAAATCTGGAACTACGGATCTTCGACGATTGCTCGACCGATGGCAGTTGGGAGCGGCTGCAGCAGATCGGCGATGCGCGCGTTATCCTCGAACGCAATGCGTGCAACCTGGGGCCGGAAGGGAACTGGAACCGGGCGCTGGGCGCGGCGCGCGGCAAGTACGTCAAGCTGTTCCACCAGGACGACTTGCTGCTGCCCGGTTGCCTGGCCGCGCAGGTCGACGCGCTGGAGCGCCATCCGCAAGCGGTGCTGGCCTTTTGTCGGCGCGATATCATCGGTCCGGATGGCAAAAAAATGCTGAGCCGGGGCGCGGGCCTGGACGACGGCCTGGTCGCGCTCGATGCGGTGGCGCGCCGCTGCGCGCGCCAGGGCACCAACATCATCGGCGAACCGAGCGCGGTGCTGTTGCGCGCCAGCAGCGCTGCCGCTGCGGGCCGGTTCGATGCATCGATCGCGTATATGGTCGACCTCGATTATTGGCTGCGCCTGATGGCGCAGGGACCGGCCTGGTACAGCGATGCGGCGCTGGCCGCGTTCCGCGTCTCGCCCGGCCAGTGGAGCGCGGCGATCGGCAAGCGCCAGGGACGCCAGTTTTCCCTGTTCCTCGACCGCCTGGCCCAAGGCGTGCTGCGCGGCCATGGCGCACTGGTCGCGTACGGAAAGCTGCGCTCGCACCTCAACGGGGTGCTGCGTTCCATCCTGTACCGGACTTTATAGGAGTGTGCCCGTGGTAGTATCCGCAACAATTTACCGCACCTTCTTGCGCCTGGTGCGCTTTTCAATGGTCGGGTTTCTCAATACGCTGGCCTCGTACGCGGTCTTCGCCCTGTTTATCCGGATGGGATGCCATTACACGATCGCCACCCTGGCTGCCTACACAGTGGGAATGCTGATGGGATTCAAGCTGCACGGCGCTTACGTTTTCGACCATCCGGGAGACCATCGCTTTTTGCGCTTCACCTTGATTTCGCTGGCCCTGTTCGCCTGCAGCCTGGGCATCCAGGCGCTGGCCAGGACCATCGTCAATGATTACCTGGCCGGCGCCATCGCGGCGGCGATCACGATACCGGTGTCGTTCCTGTTGAACCGCGCTTTCGTGTTCCATGCACCCGCGCCGCCCGACCAGGACCGGTAGATTGTCTTCGATTCACACGTCACAGAATGGGATGCGTATGCAAATGCTGTTTTTGTATGTGATGCAAAAGCTGTTGACCCGCAAGAGGAACAAGATCATCCGGGCCAATCTCAGCGACGACATGCTGGTCATCGGCGACTTTGGCTGCGGCCATTTTGCGAACAAGTACGCCAACGTCCTGGTCGATTTCGCGCAGAGCGACGACGTGCAGCGCGGCGGCTTCAAGGTGGCGAGCGGCGCCAAGACGCTGCCCTTCCACGACCTGAACCTGAACCAGTTTCCCTATCCGTTCAAGGAAAAGCAATTCGATTTCATCATCTGCAGCCACGTCCTCGAGCATCTCGACGATCCGGTGCGCGTCTGCGCGGAGTTTTCCCGCATCGCCAAGGCCGGCTATATTGAAGTGCCCAACTACAGCGCCGATCTGTTCGTCAGGAACAACGATGTCATTCACAAGTGGCTGTGCGCGTTCGGCGCCAAGTCGGGGTCCCTGATGTTCACCGACCGCAAGTCGTTCTTGAGCGCCTTTCCGCCGGTGGCAATCAATATCATGCTGCGGTTTTACCTGCAGCTGACCAACGTGCAGCTGGTCTGGCGCGACAGCATCCGGGCCGAGTATGCAACCTTCAGCGCGGCGCCTTCGGCCACCACCGTCACCAGTTCACCCAGTTCACCCGGTTCACCAAGTTCACCCAGTTCACCCAGTTCACCTTATGAATGACGCCATCGCCAATCGCACCAGGCTGCACATCGTCGTGCCCTGCTACAACGAGCAAGACGTGCTGCCGGAAGCGGCGCGCCAGTTCGACGCCGTGCTCGAGCGCCTGATCGGCAAGGGCATGATCGGCGCCGACAGTGGCATCATTTTTGTCGATGACGGCAGCGCCGACGCCACCTGGTCGCTGATCGAACACGAGGCGCGCACCCGCAGCAGGGTGGCCGGTTTGAGCCTGTCGCGCAACCGGGGCCATCAGAACGCCGTGCTGGCCGGGCTGCTGGCGGCCGATGGCGACGCCGTCGTAACCATCGACGCCGACTTGCAGGACGATATCAATGCGATCGACACCATGGTCGAGCGCTACCTGGACGGCTACGACATCGTCTACGGCGTGCGCGCGGACCGTTCCACCGATACCGTGTTCAAGCGCCGCAGCGCCTCGTTTTTTTATCGGCTGCTGGCGTTTTTTGGTGTGGAACTGGTGCACAACCACGCCGATTTCAGGCTGATGGCGCGCTGCGCCGTGGAAGCCTTGCGCGAATACCGCGAAGTGAACCTTTACCTTCGCGGCATCATACCGCTGCTCGGTTTTCGCACCACCACGGTCGAGTACGCGAGGAAGGAGCGCTTTGCCGGGGAATCGAAGTATCCGCTCAGTAAAATGCTCAAGCTCGCGCTGCAGGCGATCACGTCGTTTTCAACCGTGCCGCTGCAAATGATCACGGTCACCGGTTTTCTGGTGTTCGCCGGCGCCATGGCGGCATCGGCCTATGTGCTGTGGGGGAAATTGTTCACCGATGATATCGTGCCGGGCTGGGCGTCCACGGTCTTGCCCATCATGATGCTCGGTGGAATTCAGATCCTGGCGATCGGCGTGATCGGCGCCTATCTCGGCAAGATCGTCGACGAGGTCAAGTCGCGCCCCCGCTACGTGATCGACAGGGTCACGCAGCCGAACATGCCGCCACCGCCGCGCGGCGGGCGGCGCAAGGCTGACCGCGCGGCGGCGCCGGATCGCACTGCCGACTCAATCGGACGGCGGCCCTGACGACGTTGGCAGGCGCAGCAAGAACATGCTGACGGCGGCGCCTGTGCTCACGATCAGCAGGCGCAGCCAGAGCGACTCGTAGCGCCACGCCGCGTACGCGAGCGAGCTCCACATCAAGACCAGCGCCAGCACCTTGGCCCTGAAAGGAATGCCGCGGCCTGCCTCGTAGTTGCGCAGGTAGCTGCCAAACAGCCGGTGGCTCAACAGCCAGTTGTGCATGTCCTTGTTGCTGCGCGCGAAGCACGCTGCGGCCAGCAAAAGAAAGGGCGTCGTCGGCAGCAGGGGGACGAAGATTCCGATCACGCCAAGCACGATGGCCAGGATGCCGACAGTGGTCAGGACGATTTTCACCAGCGCCTGTCTTGCGTGCGGGCGGGAAGGGGGCGGGTTACAGAGGAAGTGATCGGGCCGGCTGTGAAAGTACGCATGTTCATTCCAACAATGTGGCAAGGGTTGCAGAAGTGTAAAACGTTTCACGCGTTTGCACACGAATCGCGGCCCCATCCACGGTGTTCCGTGCTGCCGTGCGTTATGATTCTGGCTTCCGATCCTGGCTTCCGATTCTTCCCACCGCGCGCCCGCCCGCCTACACCACAGGACCTCATTAACTTGGAAGCGACCACCTACCACGCCGATGTCTGCAACTACCTTTCGGCGCGCGAGCCCGACCTGTGGCGCTGGGGAGCCTTATCGACCCAGGACGACCTGCAGCAAGTGCGCCTGCACCTGCTGAAAACGACCTACCAGCTCAGCCTTAAAGCCCATCCCGAACTGCACGCTGCCGCCGCGCGCGCCGCGCAGGCGCTGGGGATCACGCCGGCGATTTCGCTGTACCAGTCGAATGACGGCGGGTTCGCCAATGTTGCCGTCTACACCGCGCCGGGCGAAGCCCACATCATTTTCCAGGGCACCGTGCTGGGTATGCTGAACGGCGCCGAGATCGACGCCGTGCTCGGCCACGAACTGGCGCACTACCTGCTGTGGCAGCGCGACGGCCAGCGCTACTGGATCGCCAGCCGCATCCTCGAGCGCCTGGCACTGGAAGAGTCGCCGCCCGGGGTCTGGGCCAGCACCGCGATCCGCTACCAGCAATACACGGAAATCTATGCCGACCGCGGCGCCTATGCGCTGTGTCGCGACATCGGCCCGTGCGTCGCCAGCCTGGTCAAGATCCAGACCGGCGCACCAACCGTGCACCTTGACAGCTACCTGCAGCAGGCCGAGCGCATCCTCGCGCACGACAGCGTGGCAGGCGAGCAGGCAGGCCACCCGCAAAACTTCATCCGCACGCGGGCGCTGGCGCTGCATGCCGACGGCGCCGAAGGCATCGACGCCGCGCTCGCGCTCCTGCTGGCCGGTCCGCTCAACCTGAACCGGCTCGATATCCTGGATCAGCTCGAACTGCACCGGCTTACGCGCCGCGTACTGGCGCAATTGCTCGCGCCTGCCTGGTTCGCCAGCGACAGCGTGCTGGCCCTGGCGCGCCGCTATTACGCCGACTTCCAGCCGGGCGAAGCTACGGCGAACGGCGCGTGTGCACTGCCGCCGGGGCACCAGCTGAGCGAATTTTTCTCCTTCGTCCTGCTGGACTTCGCATGCGTCGACCCGTCGCTGGACGACTTGCCGCTCGCCGGCGCGCTGCGCATGGCCGACCACCTGGGCATTGGCGAGACCTTTGACGCCTTGCTGCTCAAGGAAACCGGCATCAAGAAGGCCGCGCTGACTAAGCTGAAAGCTGCGCGCGACGACCTGCTCGCACGAGCCACTACCTCAATTGCACCATGACTGAACCGCTCAACCCGACCGCTCCCGCCGGAAAATCGTTCTTCGACTTTCTCGCCACCCTTTCCGACTACCCGCAGACCGAAGACTTGCAAGGCTGGGTGCTGCCCCTGTTCGAGCAGGTCGCCGCGCTGCACGCGCAAAACCGCGTGGCGCCGCTGGAAGGGGTGGCGGTGCTGCGCTTTGACTACAACCAGCTGTGGTTTGAAAACGCACTGGCGCGCGAACCCGTGCTGGCCCAATCGAAGCTCGACAAGGTCGATGAACTGGTGACGCTCAACGTCACGCGCCGCCTGTTCGCCGACGACAACCTCACGCGCGACCTGTTTGCCAGCGACGCCGACGCCGAGCATGCGGGCGAGCTGCCGGCCGCGCCCCTGTACCTGCCCGGTTACGTCTCGTGGGAGCACAGCTGCGGCCATCACGATGGACTCACCGACATCTTTGTACTGGGCCTGATTTTGGCCAGCGTGGCCTGCCGGCTCAATCTGTCCGACGAAGCGGACTTGGCGCGCTTTGTCGCCCATCGCGGCAATCTGTTCGCGCTCAGCACGCGCATGAATCCCGTCTGGGCGCGCCTGATCGTGCGCATGACGGAGCTGTCGCGCCACACGCGCGAGCCGGATTTGAACGAGGTGATTCACTCGCTGCGCAACTACCGCCTGCTCGACCTGGACACCGACCTGCCGCTGGGCGCGGCCGCCGCGCCCGACGAGCGCACGCGCCAGCTGCAAACGCACCTGCGCGACCGCCTGTTCGAAGTCTCGCGCCGCAACCGCATGCTGCACTTCAAGCCGTCGCAGCAAACGCTGAACATGACGGTTGGCTCATTTCCGCTGATGCTCGACGTGCGCAACATCACCGAGAATGCCCTGTTTTACTGGCATGCCGACCTGGCGCGCCAGGTGTGCAGCGAAACGGCGATCCCGCTGCAAAAATACCTGCGCTTCGAAGACCTGCCATTTTTGCCGGCGCAGCTTGACGCGATCCGCGCCACGGCGCAGCGCGACCAGGCTGAATACGGTTTCTCGCAGCTGCGCATGGCGGTATGCATGTTCAGGTGGCATAACTTCAAGGAAGACAAGGACGAGCGGATCACCACGCCGCTGCTGCTGCTGCCGGTCACCCTCAGCCGCAAAAAGGGCGTGCGCGATACCTATTTGCTGCAGGCGACAAGCTCGGTGGCCGAGGTCAATCCCGTATTGCGCCACGTGCTGCGCCAGGTGTACGGCATGGAGCTGCCCGAAACGATTGACCTTGACGGCGACGCGCTCGACGCGCTGCATGCCGACATGGAGCGCCAGGTGCGCCGTTCGGAGCCGGGCATCACGCTGCACAAGATCGCGCGTCCGCAAATCCAGATGATCCGGCGCCAGGCCCGGATGCGCCTGGACCAGTACGAGAAGCGCCGCAAAAAAACCATGAGCGGGGTGGCGCGGCGCAGCCATGGCGACTTTGAATACAGCTACGCGAACGGCGCCTACCACCCGCTTGGCATCCAGCTGTTTCTGGACCAGGTGGAACCCCAGCCGGCGCCCTTGTCAAGCATTGCGGGCAAGCCGCGCGCGATGTTCATGAGCGCGCCCGAGGCGTCTGACACGTCTGAGGCCCAGCTGTGCGTGGCGCCCGACTACGACGTCATCGAGCAGCAGACCTACGCCTTCGACCAGGAGCGTGCCGGCACCCCGTACGACTGGGAATTCGACCTGTGCGCCATCACGCTCGGTAACTTCAATTACCGCAAGATGTCGCTGGTGCGCGACTACAATGCGGTGCTGCAGGACGACTTGCCCAGCCCCTCGTTCGACGGCATTTTTGCGCTCACGCCGCGCCGCCAGTTTACGGACGCCGCCGCGCCCACCGACCTGGCCGAACAGTTCACCGTGGTGCCGCAAGACCCGACCCAGGCGCGCGCCATCGTGCGTGCGCGCGACGGCGAAAGCATGATCATCCAGGGGCCGCCCGGCACCGGCAAATCGCAGACCATCACCAACCTGATCGCCGACTTTGTCGCGCGCGGCAAGCGCGTGATGTTTGTGTGTGAAAAGCGCGCGGCGATCGACGTTGTGTACCACCGGCTGCAGCAGCAGGGGCTGGAACAGCTGTGCGCGCTGATTCACGATTCGCAGGGCGACAAGAAGTCCTTTGTGAAGGATCTGAAGGCTTGCTACGAAGGGTGGATGGCGCCGCTGGCCGATCCGCAGCACTACGAAACGCAGCGCACCGACCTGCTGGCGCAAGTGCGCCTTGAAGAAGCGCTGCTGGCCGATTTTTCGCATCGCATGAACGACGCGCCGCCTGAGGTGGGCATGGCGCTGCGCGCGCTCTACAAGCGCATTGCCATACTGGGCGTGCAGTTCGAGCTGGCGCCGGGGGACGCCGATGCGCTGCCCGACTACAGCGCCTGGCTGGCGCACGGCGCCAACTTTCTGGCGATCGGGGAGCGGCTGCGCGAAGCGGGCGCGGACCCGGTGCTGGCGCGGCACGCCGTGCGTCTGCTGGGCGCGCACGTGTTCGCGAGCGACAACCCGGCCAAGGCGGCGCGCGCGGCTGCGACCGAAGCGTTGCCGCTGCTTGGTCAGTTGCACCAGCAGCTGCAGGCATTGCCTGTAACGCTGTGGTCCAGCGTCGACCGCATCCGGCGCCTGGCCGACTACCTGCGCGCCATCGCGCCGCTGCTGCAGCGCCAGCTGCCCGAACTGCTCGACCCGCAACAGCCGCGCAGCGCGGCCTTTGCCACGCTGCGCAAAACCTGGCGCAAGCAGCAGGAAGCGGCAGCGGCAGCCGCCGTCAAGAGCGCCGGCTGGACGCGCCGTCCGTCAGCGCACGAGACGGCCATTGCGCTTGTCCAGGCCGGGCAGCTCGAGACGCAGTGGTATGCGTTCGTCAAGCCCGCCTGGTGGCAGCTGCGCGCGCTGTTCAAGTCGCACTACAGCGCGGCGCCTACTGCAGTTATGCCGCGCTGGAGCGACTGCCTGCAATGGCTGCAGCAGGACTACCAGGCGCAGGAAGCGCTGGCGGCCACGCACGCGCAGATCGAAAGCGAATGGCAGGTGGACGATGTGGACGCGTTTGCCGCGCAGGTTGAGCAGATCCACGCGCACAATGCCAACCTGTCGTCGGCGCTGATCATGTTCCAGCATGACGTGGCCAACCGGGCCTTTGCCGACACTGGGGCGCTGCTGGCGCTGGCCAACCTGGGCGAGGCGGCCTTGCACGCGATTGACGCGGCCGTATCCGGCGTGGGTGAATACGGCATCGACCAGGTGCACGCCGAACTGCAGGCGATGCAGGAAGACGCATCCTGGCTGCCGCTGATCGTAGCCAATCTGCAAACGCTGGCCGCGGCGCCGCCCGCCTTTGCGCAGGCGGCGCGCGCGTGGCCGCATGCCGGCCTGTCGCTGGAACTGGCGCTGGCGCGCGCCGCGCTTGGCCGCGTGTACCGTGACGACAGTGCCTTTGCCCGCCAGACGGGCGAGCAAATCGACCAGTTGTGCGCGCGTTTATCAAGCCATGTGCGCCAGCTGCATGCCTTGAACGCGCAAGTGATACTGGAGCGGCGCCGCAACGCCTTTCTGGCGCGCGTGGCGCTGGCCAACAAGAACGCGGCTCACCTGGACGAAGGCGGCAAGGACTTCAAGAAGCGCTACACGGAAGGCCGGCGCGAAGTCGAGAATGAATTTTCAAAGGTGATGCGCTACAAGGCGATTCGCGAGCTGGCGTCAGGCGAGTCGGGCCTGGTGGTGCGCGACTTGAAGCCAGTATGGATGATGAGCCCTTTGTCGATCTCGGACACGCTGCCGCTGGAGACCGACTACTTCGATGTCGTCATTTTCGATGAGGCCAGCCAGATCCCGGTGGAGGAGGCGATTCCATCGCTGTACCGCAGCGGCCAGGTGATCATCGTGGGCGACGAAATGCAGCTCCCGCCGACCAATTTTTTCGGCGGCCATGCCGACCCGGGCGAGATTGACGACGAGGAGATGCTGGCCGACCTGTCGAGCGACAGCTTTCTGACGCAGGCGGCGCGCAGCCTGCCGTCGACCATGCTCGAGTGGCATTACCGCAGCCGCTCGGAGGCGCTGATCACGTTTTCCAACCACCGCTTTTATGACGGCCGCCTGCTGACCATTCCGGACCACGCCTTGAACCATCCGGCCGAGCCGATCGTGGTGGGCACCGACGCCGCCACTGCGGCCGGCCCGGCGCTGGCACAGGCACTGGCGCGCCCGATCAGTTTTCATCACGTGCCGGGCGGCCTGTATGGCGAGCGGCGCAACGCGGCCGAAGCGGCCTACATCGCCAGCCTGGTGCGCGCGCTGCTGGTGGGCGGCAGCAAGCTCTCGCTGGGCGTGGTGGCGTTTTCGGAAGCGCAGCAAGATGAAATCGAGCAAGCGCTGCTGGCGCTGGCGCGCGCCGACAAGGCGTTTTCAACGCTGCTGGACGCCGCCTATGAGCGTGAGGAAGACGGACAATTTTGCGGCCTGTTCATCAAGAACCTGGAAAACGTGCAGGGCGACGAGCGCGACCTGATCATCATGAGCGTGTGCTACGGCTACGATCGCGAGCGCAAGATGCTGATGAATTTCGGGCCGATCAACCGCGCGGGCGGCGAAAAGCGCTTGAACGTGGTGTTCTCCCGGGCCAAGCGGCACATGTTCCTGGTCAGTAGCATCAAGCATACGGATATCAAGAACGACTACAACCCGGGCGCCTTTGCGCTCAAGTCCTACCTGCAGTTTGCCGAGCTCAGTTCCGTGGGCGACGAAGCCGGCGCCCGCCAGGTGATTGACTTACTGGGCGGCCAGCGCCGGGCGCAAGTCCGGCCGGCCGCGCATCCGGTGGTGGCGCAGGTGCGGGCCGCTTTGGAAGCGCACGGTTTCCTGGTCGACAGCAATATCGGACAATCGGGCTTGCGCTGCGACCTGGGCGTGCGCAAGGAGGGCGATGCAGTGTATCGCCTTGGCATCCTGGTCGATACCGACAGCCATTACGAGACGGTCGATTTGCTTGAACGCTACCTGCAGCAGCCCGGTCTGATGACCGGCGCCGGCTGGAACCTGGAGCGCGTCTTTAGCAAGGACTGGGTGGAAGCACCGGATGCGGTGATGGCGCGCCTGCTGCTGGCAGCGGGCGCCACGCCCGACGCGGGCCCTGCTGCCTAAGCCTTGATCGAAATGGTCTTGCGCGCTTCGGGGGCAAGCTGGTCCTCGGCGCGGCGGCCGGGGTTGCGCCGGCGGGTGTGCGCAGTGCGCGTGTCGAGGAACAAGGCTTGTTCCTTTTCGCGCCGCTCGCTCGTTCTGCGGTTGCTGACGCGGCGATCTTCATCGGGCGCGACGCCTTGCACAGCAACAAGTTTAGGCGGCTGGGGGGAGGCAGGACGAAGGCGGCCGGGCCCCAGTTTGGACTGGTGCGGCGGCGGCTTGTCAAAATAGCTGTCAATTTTTACGGGTAACATACAAATAAACGGTATACGAGTCGTATACATCGAGGCTGAACATAATGTTGTAACGACAGGTTTGCTTATTACTTTAGCTGTAAGCGCTAATTTCGCTGCACCTTGCCAGCGTCCTATGCTTGCAGTTGGTCCGTGACGGCTGCATAGTTGAACGGCAGTAGGTCGCGAACATGGTCATCGCTGGCCGGCCCGGCAATTCGGTTAGCACATGGCGCAGATAGGCATACGGCTCGACGCCGCACGCTCGACAGGTGTGTCCGGTGAATCTGGAGGCTATCTCAACAGGATGCGCAATTTCCTGTCTTACGTGGTGGGCAAAATGCGCAGGCGCGTGTGGGTGTGTTGACATCCAGTGCGAGCCATCGCCAACATTTCCTTTTGTTTTGCTATGGGATGGCATATATTAGTGCCATTAAATAGAAAAACGGTGGCAGCGATGTTTGCGAGATCTATTCCGGCTGATTTTTCTCAACTACGCGGAAAAGCCGCCCGGGTTTGCCTCGTTGCGGTCCTGCATCTTGGCCTTGCTATCGCGTTGTTCGCCTCTGCCACACCCTATCGTTCGATAGTGATCCCGGAAAAACCGGTCGACGTGGCGCTGCTGCAGCGACCCCATGCGCTAAATCTGCTCCCTTGTCCTTGTACTTCAGGTATCGGCACGGGCCTGTTGGCGCCCGCCATTGTTGGCCACCGTCTCACGCGTTCGCGCCGCAATGGTTCGCCACGGATCGACGAACCCAATTTTATCTGTGCCTTTCAGCCGCCCGCGAAGTGTTTGCCGTGGAACTCCGAAGTACATGACAGCATTCCTTGTCGTCTGCTGATGTAGAGCAGAGAGCCATTGCCGCTTCGTGTAGTGTTTCCACCGCTGCGTTGCCCCGGGAGGGTAGTTCTCAAAGGTCACGTCCCATCGATTGCTCGACCAGCTTGGCATTGACGCCGTGCTTGACCGCGATGACCGCCAGCGAAACGCCGGGCTGCAGGCACGCCCTCGCCAAGGACCGCTTCGATTGCGCGTCGTAGCGGCGTTGCCCGTCACGACGCATAAACGTCACTACCAGCTGAAACTCTGGGTCGGCACGTTTCTCTTGCATCGGTGTCCACCGCCAATCAGTGGACACCTATGTTCCGCTCCTTTGGCAAGATACCCAGTGTGCGGAAAAATTCGCGCTTACCTTTAGCTTGCACAGCAGACTATTTTCTCTACTTGTGCGTCCGTAACTCTCCGCACCCAAGTTTGATCTGGCGCGAACTTGCATCCCGCTGAGCGCGAACTTGTTGAACTGATCCGTTCTCAAACCAGGGTAAGGCCGCACTTGCGGCCACTCGCTATGCCCGGGGGACGCCATGCTGACGCAGTTCGATGCCTTGTTGATTGTAGAGTTTCACGACGAAAATTTATCACGCAAAGAATGGCTGGGTGGAACAATCGGCCCGGCACTCAATGGTGTGTGGCGCTGGATAGACGCCAATCACCGCTTTAACAGCATGCTTTGGGATGAGGAAGATCGGGCGCGTCGGGTTGACGTCGATCCGGCCGAGATTGCCGCCAGTAAGCGCCTGATCGATCGCCACAACCAATTGCGCAACGACGCGGTCGAAGCCATGGACGAAGCCATTCTGGCGCAGTTGTCCGAGGTGCGGCACGACGATGATGCGCGCCTGTCTAGCGAAACGGCGGGCGCCATGATCGACCGGTTGTCCATCCTGGCGCTAAAAATCTTTCATATGCGCCAGCAGACGCGGCGTCCGGACGCCAGCACCGCCCATATCGATACCTGCCGCGCCAAGTTGCAACGGCTCACGGCGCAGCGCAACGACCTGGCATGCTGCCTTGACCAGCTGCTGATCGACGCGCACAGCGGGCAGGCGTATTTCAAGGTGTACCGCCAGTTCAAGATGTACAACGATCCTTCCATGAATCCGTACTTGTATGCAAGGGCGGCTTCGGCGTCCGGATCGGCGCGATGAACCCTGGCGTCGCCATTGACGTGCTCATTCCTACTTGCAACCGTGCGTGCGCGCTGGCCGTGACCCTGGCGGCCCTGTCGGCGCAAACCATGCGCCGCTTTCGCATCATCATCTCGGACCAGTCCGACACGCCGGGCGCCCTGGGCAGCGCCGAGGTTGCCGCGGTGCTGCGCTATCTGGCCGCGCGCGACATCGCCGTGGAGGCGCTGCGCCACTTGCCGCGCCGCGGCATGGCGGAGCAGCGCGCCTTTTTGCTGTCACGCAGCGAAGCGCCCTACTGCCTGTTCCTTGACGACGACGTCATCGTCGAACCGGACCTGCTCGAACGGTTGCACAAGGCCATGGTCGAAAAAGATTGCGGCTTTGTCGGCAGTGCCTTGCACGGATTGAGCTATCTGTTCGACCAGCGTCCCCAGCACCAGGAAATCGAGTGGTGGGACACCGAGGTTGAGCCTGAGCGAATTTTGCCGGGTACGGCGGCGTGGGAACGCCATCACTTGCACAGCGCTGCCAATCTGTTCCACGTGCAGCAGCGGCTGGCGCTGGAGCACCGCGAAACCCGTTGCTACCGCGTGGCGTGGGTCGGCGGCTGCGTGCTCTTTGACAGCGACAAGCTGCGCTCTGCGGGAGGCTTCGACTTTTGGCGCGAGCTGCCGCCGGAACATTGCGGCGAAGACGTGCTGGCCCAGTTGCGCGTGATGGCAAGGTTCGGCGGCTGCGGGATCATTCCATCGGGGGCGTATCACATGGAGCTGCCAACCACGATTGCGCGCCGCGAGGTCGATGCGCCAAAGGTATTGTGGCAATGAGCGTACCCGTCCTGCACGACGCGCGCAAGATTGCCGTGTTCCGGCCGAACGCGGTGGGCGACTTCATGTTCTGCCTGCCCGCATTGCACGCGCTGCGATCAAGCTATCCCGAGGCCGAAATCGTCTATCTGGGCTTGCCGTGGCATGCCCAGTTTCTTGCCGGGCGGCCAGGTCCCGTTGATCGGGTGGCCGTCGTGCCGCCGCTGCCGGGCATTGGCGGGGCCGGCGCTGCCGCCGCCGCTGCCGCTGCCGCCGCTGCCGATGGTTTTCTCGATGCCATGCGTGCTGAAAAATTCGATTTGGCCTTGCAGATGTTTGGCGGTGGGCGTCATGCCAATCCGCTGCTTGCGCAGTTCAACGCGCGCCTGTCGGCGGGAATGCGGACGGCGGACGCGGCGCCGCTGGACCGCTGCATCGTGTATCGCACCATGGTCAACCAGCGTTTGCAGTTGCTGGAAGTGGCGGCGCTGGCCGGCGCCAAAGCGTGGCCCATGAAGCGGCAGTTGCAAGCAACCCTTACCGACCGGCAGCTCGCTGCGCAGCTGGTGCCCGCGTCGCCCGGGCAACGGCTGGTCATCGTGCAGCCGGGCGCCAGCGATGCACGCCGTTGCTGGCCGGCGGCGCGTTTTGCGGCAGTGGCTGATGCGCTGGTGGAAGAGGGGGCGCTGGTGGCGATCAACGGATCGGCTGCGGAAGCGGCAATCGTCGGCGCAGTCATTGAAGCGATGCGCTATCCGGCCATTAACCTGAGCGGAAAGGCCTCGCTCAATGCGCTGTGTGGATTGTTGGAGCGTGCCACGTTGCTGGTGTCGAATGACACCGGGCCATTGCACATGGCCTTGGCGCTGGACAGGGCGTGCGTGGGCGTCTACTGGTTCACCAACCTGATCGAGGCGGCGCCCTTGTGCCAGCACGCGCACCGTGCGGCCTTGTCAACGCGCGTGCATTGTTCTGTATGCGGGATGGAAAACACGGTCAGGCGCTGCGAGCATGATGCAAGCTTTGTCGATGATGTCTCGCTCGAAGAGGTGACGGCGCTGGCGATTGATTTGTTTCGTGCTGCGCGGTGATGCATTAACGCATTACCGGCCTGGTGAAGCGCGGTCGGCGGTGCGATCCGCAGCTTGCAACTCGCGTTCGCACACGCAACTCAAGCCTCACGATGCACCTCGCACCTCGCAACTGTCAGTCGTCACTCAAGCCTCGCAACTCGCCACCCCCAACTGGCATTCGTCACTCATGCTTGGCAAGTGGCAAGTGGCAAGTGGCAAGTGGCAACCGGCAACTCGCGGCTCGTATTCGTCACTCAAGCCTGGCAACTGGTAAATCGCAACTTGCAACTCGCAACTTGCAACTCGCATTTATCACTCAAGCTTGGCAACTCGCTACTTACAGAACGAGCGCCATATACGCCGGACGTACGGGAGCGGCACCAATTTTGATCGCTCACCAGTTGGGCGCGCCAGTAAAGCGTGAAGCACGAATCGACATCAGCCCAATGGCCGTTCTCGCCAAGTGTCACCGCCAAGGGTGGAGTGTTGCCGCGTCAATGCTGTGGGGTTATCGGCGGCTGCGTCATCAAGGTACGAAGGCAAGCTGAGCAGACTGAAAGCATGGTCGATGACATCGCGCACGCGCTCGCATTCGGGATCCCACAGGCAGCGATGGCGCTGCTTGTCGAGCGGCGCCCAGCGGCGTATGTCGGCTTTGCTGAAGACGACGACGCTATGCAACTTGAGGCCGGCGGCGATGTGCGACACCCCAGTATCGTTGCAGATCAGCAGCCGCGCGCGGCTCATCAGGGCGGCCATGGCGCCGATCGAGATGGGCGCGGCGGCGTCGAGCGCCTTGTAACGCATGCGGCTGGCAACCGCGGCAGTGAGCGGTGCTTCGTCCGCCGAACCCGTCAGGACAATTTGCACGTCAAACTCGGCGGCGATGTGGTCGGCAACCTGGGCGAAGCGGGCAGGGTGCCAGCACTTGTCGCGCATGCGCGCGCCAGGATGAATGCAGACGTAGCCGCCCGCCGTCAGGCCGTCGGACAGCCCGCTTGCGCCAAGCTCGCGTTCGTCGGCGTCGGTGATGGGAAATTCAAGGTGATCGCCTTGTGCGGGCGCCCCTAACAAAACCACCAGGTCCAGCAGACGCAACGGTTCCGCGCCGCCGTCTGGGTAGGGATGAAACTGTTCGCGGCCAACGCTGGCCGCGTCGCCGTAGCCGGCCATGGCGCAGGCGCCAAAGGCACGCGTGACGTTGTTGCTGTATTCGCCGCTGCCATGCATTTGCAATGCCATGTCAAACCTGCGTGCGCGCATGGATGCGTAAAACTCGGCGAGCAGGTGCTGCTGGACGGCTTGTTCGGGAAACGCTGCGTGACCGGGGAAGGCAAGAAATTCGTCAATGTATTGAGGAA
Source organism: Massilia sp. TWP1-3-3 (assembly GCF_049897805.1). Classification (NCBI taxonomy): domain Bacteria; kingdom Pseudomonadati; phylum Pseudomonadota; class Betaproteobacteria; order Burkholderiales; family Oxalobacteraceae; genus Massilia; species Massilia sp. TWP1-3-3. The sequence goes on along the minus strand of NZ_JAFCWX010000019.1, from coordinate 84,377 downwards.
AGCGCGCCGCGAACTGCGCCGCCCAGGGCAGCCCGATCAGCGCGATCCGGGTCTGCGGCAGCGCGGCGCGCAAGGCACGCAAGGCCGGGATGGCGCACAACATGTCGCCCAATTGCAGCGCGCGAAACACCGCAAGCGTGGCGCCTGCGTGTTGGTCAATCCACGTGGTGCCTGAATCTGTGTGTGCACTCATTGGACGGCCGCTTTCGGCGCCGGAGTCTGTTTGCCCGCTCATTGGATGGCTGCTTTCGTAAGGAGAGTTGTCGCGATTGAAGTTTCCTCGCGCTCAGGGGATTCCGCGGTGCAGTGCGGGCGGGCGCAACGCCCCATCAAACCGTCGATCACGTTGCCGGTCATCGTGTCGACGCGCTCGTCCTGGCCGCTGCCCAGCACCTGTGCCCAGTCTGTGGTGCCTGCGCTGAAGACGGTGCCCCCGCGCGTGAAAATGCTCATCGTGGCCGCGTGGACCCCGCCCGCTGCGGCGCACGTTTCACGCAGCGGGCGTTCTTGCCAGCGCGCGTCGAGCGGACAAGCCGCAAGGAGCGTCAAGCCTGCTGGCGTGCCGCACTGCCGGGCGTCCGGCGCCAAACTGGCCAGGCCAGAGGCGTGGTCAAAAGCGGCCAGCGGCGCGCCGTCGCATTCGTAACCGGCCAGCGGTGGAATTGTGTTGGCACCAAAGCATTCGCCGCAGCGCAAGCCGGTACCGGCGAAAATCCAGTGGTCCGGGTCTTGCACGGCGAACCCGGCTGTTTCGCGCGGACCGTCCCACCAGCCACCTCCATGCCGGTAGCTGACGCCTGCCAGCGCGTCTTCCGGGCGGCCGGCGCCGCTTGCGGGCCACCAATGGTCGAGTGCGCCGTGCGGGCCGCCCTGATGGCACACCATGGCGCTTGCGCCGTCGACCAGGTGGATGCGCCACCAGCACAGGTTGGCGCTAAAAAAGGCGGCGTTGCCGCCGCGGCCGATGAAGCCTTCCACGCCGTCGCGCATGGCTTCGCTCCAGTATTCGTCATGCCCGACGCTTAGCAGCAGGCGATAGTTGCGCAGCAGGCCTGGGTCGGCATGGATGTCGAGGTCGGTGCAAAATTCGGGCGTGTAGCCTTTGTGCAGCAGCCAGCCAATGAAGCGCGCATCCCAGTGCGCAAAGGTCTGGCGTGGGGACGCGGCGTCGTAATAATCCGGTGCGCCGAAGGTGGGCCCGCCGACACCCCCGCCAGGCCGATGGAACGACAGCCTGGTTCCAGGCGGATTGCTGGAACGGGGTGGGTTGGCGTAGTAGCAGCCGCCGCCGGAAAAATTGTAGGCATTGTAGGTGGCCAGCGGGATCTTGTAGAGCAGCCGAACGGCGCCGTAGCCGCGCACCACGAACAGGACCGCTGCGTCGCGCAGGGCGACGTGCGGCGCGCCTGCCCCGGGTTCTTCGAGGTGGGCGATGTAGGCGCCCGACGGCCAGCCGGCCGGCAGGGCGAAGCCGTACGCCGGCCATTGCCAGTCCTGGTCGGCGCCGCGCTCGCAGGCGCGCTCGCCGTCGACCCAGCTGGAGGTAAACATGTGGACCAGCTTGCCCGCCCAGCGGTAGAAGCCGACCCGAAAGCGGGTGGCGTCGGTCGACACGTGCAGCACGAGCCGCTGGCCCGGCCACACGCTGGCGCTGGCGGCGTAGCCGTGGATCATGCGGGTGCTTCCGGTTGGCGGCGCTTGCGGACGATGTAAGGCGGCATGGCCAGCACATGCATCGGTGTGTTGCGAAACGTTTCCATGGCTTCGGCCGGCGTCTCGACGATCGGCTCGTCCTTGCCGTTGAACGAGGTGTTGAGCAGGACCGGCACGCCGGTGCGCTGCTGGAATGCTCTGAGCAGGCAATTGAGCATGGGGTCGTCCGCCGGGCCCACTGTTTGCAGGCGCGCCGTGATGTCGACATGGATAATGGCCGGCACGGCGCTGGCCGCGTCAAGCAGGACCGGCGCCGCGTACTGCATGAAGGGCGACGGCGTGGGGATGTCGAAATACTGGTCCGCGTGTTCCAGCCGCACCACCGGCGCCAGGGGCCGGAACCATTCGCGCAGCTTGACCTTGTCGTTGATCCAGTCGCGCATGTGGGCCAGGCGCGGGTCGGCCAGGATGCTGCGGTGGCCCAGCGCGCGCGGGCCAAATTCGCTGCGGCCGTGGAACAGGCCCACCACCTTGCCCTCGCAGATGAGGTCTGCCAGGCGGCCGCACAGGTCGTCCTGGTGGTCGATTGGTTCGACCAGCATGTCGGAGGCGTCGCCGACGGCAGCGTCAATGGCCGCGCGCGCCGGCTGCGGGCCGAGGTAGTCGCTCTGCCAGCGGTAAGTGCAGGCCTGGCCGGCCAGTTGCGTCAGCCCGTACAGGGCGCAGCCGAGGGCGGTGCCCGCGTCGCTGGGCGCGGGGGGAATGAATACGCGCTTGAACGCTGTTTCGCGCAGCAGCCGCTCGTTGGCAGAACAGTTCAGGGCGGTGCCGCCGGCAAAGCACAGGTTGTCGGACCCGGTTTCCTTGTGCAGCCACTGCGCCACGCTGACCAGTGCATCTTCAAAGGCGCGCTGGCCGGCGGCGGCGAGCGCGGCGCTGGCGGCAAAATGCGGGTCGCCCTTGCCGCTGTAGCGGAAACGCCCGCGCTCGCGCATGATGGCGCGCCATTGCGCGGGAATGGTCACCTGCCAGCCCTCCACCTGCAGCGGGGGCAGGCGCAGTGCGTTCGGGTCGCCGTGCGGCGCCAGGCCCATGACCTTGCCTTCGTTGCCGTGGCCGGGGAAGATGGCCTGGGTCAGCAAAAAGTAAAACATGCCCAGGCCGACCAGGCGTTCGTCGTCGCGGTTCCAGACCTGCTTGTCGATGCAGATCACGCGCTCGCGGTCGGCGCGGTAAAAAGACGCCACTTCGCACCAGTTGCCGGGCACCCAGGCCGCACCGCGCCAGTGCTCGGTGAGCGCCGACACCGGGCTGCCCTGGCCATCGATGACCATCACCGCCGCCTGCTCGAAGGGGGATGGATGGAACACGCTGTAGACGTGCGCCAGGTGGTGCGAGATGTGGCTGCGCAGGCAGCCGGGCGCGAGCTTCAGCGAAGACGCCAGTTCGCGCTCGTACGCGGCCAGATTGTCAAGCTCGGCGTCCGACGAATAGCATTCGACCAAAATGTCGATGGGCTGGTCCAGCCCCGGCAGGCGCGGCGCGTAGATGGCGGAAAAGTCGCCCGTGCGCCCCCAGTGATGCTTTTGCCGGGTGAGCCTTTCTTTCTGGATGGCCCACTCGAGTTGCGCGCCGCGCATCAGGCAGACACTGGCGTCTTGCGTTCGGTTGACGCCGAGTATCAACGGTGCACCTTTCATCTATTTCTCCTTGGCGGATAACTCACGATCACGACTGTTTGAACGATGGCCGGCGCATTAGTTCAAGATCTTTTATCGTGAAAAGCGGTATCATTCTTGCAGCCCATATTGCTCATAGATCGAAAGGTTGGCCGCATGTTGCAAACGCCCTTGTCATTCACGCCGTTGATGGCGCCCCGGGAACACGCCGACCCGCTCAGTTTTGTGTTTCAGGGAGGATTGTTGCTGGTGAGCCAGGGCGACCTTGCCTTGCCGCAGCCGCAGCAACTGGCCGCGCTGGGCGACTGGGGCGGGCGCACCCATCCGGTGGGCTTGTGGGGCGAGCGCTACTGCCAGGCCACGTGGTGCGAACGCGACACGCCGGCGCCCGACGGCTGCGAATGGCGCAACCTGCGCGGCCTGTTTGGCGAGATGGATGATGGCATGCTGGGCGTGGCCGGGCGCGCCGGGCAGATCGCCGAGTGGGCGCGCACGCACCGCTTTTGCGGCGCCTGCGCCTCGCCCATGGCGCTGGTGGGCGGCGAACGCTGCTTCAAGTGCGCAGCCTGCGGGATGATCGCGTATCCGCGCATTTCACCGGCGATGATGGTGTTGATCAGGAAGGGCGAGCAGGTGCTGCTGGCGCTGCATACGGCTTCGCCGAGCAAGCGCTTCACGCCGCTGGCGGGCTTTCTGGAGGCGGGCGAATCGATCGAGGAAGCGGTGCATCGCGAGGTGTTCGAGGAGGTTGGCCTGCGGGTGCACAACTTGCAGTATTTTTCGAGCCAGTCCTGGCCGTTTCCGCATTCATTGATGATTGCGTTCACGGCCGATTATCTCGATGGCGAGATCCGGATCGACGCCAGCGAGATCGCCGAGGCGCGCTGGTTCGGACCGGGCGACGAGTGGCCCGAAAAAGTGCCGCATGTGTCGGTGTCGAGCATTCTGGTCGACGCCCACCGGCCGGCCAGGTAGCGATACTGCGGAGGGGAGCTGGCCTTCAAGGTTTGGCCGCGCCCCGCACTTCGACCGTTTTTTTCATCAGGTTGAACCAGAACGGCGCACCGAACAGCGCCGTCGACGCCGTCAGCATCCAGCCCGCCACATTGAGCGCGAACGCGTCGTTGAACCTGGGCGGAAAGCTGTCCCACCCGATCGGCAAACGCCACAGCGCCTCCATTGCCTGCCCGTCCACCGACGCCGGCGCCGCCGTGATCTGCGCGGCCAGCGCGGGATGCTGCCACAGGGTGCGAAACAGGTGAATGCTGTCGATGTTGAACAGCACCGCCAGCAGCAGCGAGAGCGCAAGGCTGATCATCATCGCGCGCCTTTTGTAGGCGGCCGACACGCGCTCCATGGCGGTATCGAACCAGCCGCTGACGGCCAGTTCGAAGGCCTGCATGTCGCCGCCCGCGCGCTGGTAAATGCCTTGCAGCGCGCGCTTGATCTGCGGGTCAGAGAGGGCGTCGATATCGCGCCCGAGCTGAGCGTAGTCGCCCGGGATCGACTGGATCGCATCGATCAGGGCGATGGCAAAATGGGCCGGCTCGATGAACGCCGGTTTGGCCCTGGTCGAACGTGCATCCACCAGGCCGGGGCTGGCGTGCGGGTTGACCAGCGCATGCGAATAGATGGCGCCGGCGAGCGCAGTAAGGTGGGGATCGTTGAGCATGCTCTTGATGCCGTCGAGCAGGCAGCGCGGACGCAAACGCAGCGCCGCGGCCAGCGCTTCCTGCACGGTGCTGACGATCAGCGCCACGCTCGCGTAGCAAAAGGTCAGGCCAACTGCAACTTCCAGAACTGTGCTTCCGAACATGGCGTTCTCCCGCGCGCGATCATACGGCTACGCTAGCGCAAGCGAGGTGATGCGCAGGTCGGTTTGCGCAAACTATGTCACCGTTTGAGCAGGCCCCGGATGGCCTTTTTGAGTTTGTTGCGCGCCGTTTCCTTGACCGCCGCGCCGGAGACAGCCTTGGCCTCGACGCGCCACGCGATCGCGTCCCACGGGCCGCTCAGCCGCACCGGCAGCGTCAGTCCCGTTGCGCCCAGCGTGCAGGCGAGCGTGTAGTCGACGTGCTTGCGCGCCAGGTCGATGTCGCCGGCGCCGGCCACGCCAAACAGGGGTGCCTGGGCGGCCAGGTCGGCGTTGTGGGCGATGCCGCCGGCGATCGTGAAGCTGGCGCCCAGCCGGCTGAAACCGGTCTTGACGCCGGCTTCACGATCCACGGCCAGCCCGTTCGCCGCCTGCGCGCCGACGATCATGGCGCCGATATCGATGCCGTTCAAGGTGCCTTCGGTCAGGCGCAGCGACGCCGTGCCGGAAAGCGCCTGGCGCATCTGCAGCGTGCTGGCGCCCTCGGTGTTCACGTCGATCATGACGTCGCCCCTGGCCTGGAGCGGTGTCTTGCCCAGCAGGTCCTTGAGCAGCGGCCCGACCTCGATCGCTTTCAGGCTTTGCACGAAGGTGATGTGCGGGGTGCTGGCGCTGCGCGAAAAATCGAGCGTCAGCGCGCCGCTGCCGCTGCCGCCATACAAGTTGGCGCCGATCGGCTGCAGCACGAACCTGGCGCCGTCCGAACGCAGCGCGGCGCGCACGTTGGTCGCGTGCATGGTGCCGACCTTCAGTTCGCCCACGTGCACGCCGCCGCTGGCGCGCAGCATCGACAGCGGCGACAGGTCGAAGGCGTCGCCCGCTTCCAGAATGGCCGGGTCGCCCGGCACGGCGTCGGGCACCAGCCGGTTCTGGTAGCGCCCCAGGTCCACCTTGTCGACGTGCAGCGTGAGGTGGTAGGCCTTGTCGTGGTAGCCGCTTTTCAGGTCGAACACACTGGCGTCGAAACTGCCCGCCAGGTCGGCCGCGAATTCATCTTTATCGAGGTCGACGTCGATCTCGCCATTGACCTTGACGCGGGCGTCCTTGAACGGCAGGTCGAGATTGGCCACGACGTCGGAAAAGGCGATGCGGCGGCGCTGCGGATCGGGCAGGAAGCTGGCCTTGAGCGTGAGCGCCGTGCTCAGCGCCGGGCGCTTGCTGCGGATGCTGGCCGACAGCGCCATGCGGCTGGCCACGCCGCGGGCGATGGGGCCGGAGTCGATATTCAGACTGCTGACGTCAAGCGTGCGCCCACTCCTGCGGTCGTCGAACAGCACGCGCGCGTTGCCGACCCGGATGCTGTCGATGGCCAGGCGCACGGGCGAAGAACGCGCGCCGCCGCCGCCGGCCGCAGAAGCGGCGGCATCGCGTCCGGACGTCAGGTCGCCGGTATTCATGCTGCCGTCTTCCAGGCGCACCACCCTTGCGCGCACGCCTTCGACGTCGATCCGGTCGATCACCACTTGCTGGTGCAGCAGCAGCGGAATCAGCGCCACCGTCACGCGCGCGCTGTCGATGGCGGCAAATTGCGCCGCGCTGCCATGCTCGGACAGCGTGACGCGGCCAAGGTCGGCGCCGATGCGCGGATAGAACACCAGCCTGATGGTGCCGGGAATGGCCAGCGTGCGCTGGTGGCGCGCGCGCACCTGGCTGATGATGTCGGCCTTGTAGTCGTTGGGATCGACCCGCGCGCCTGCCAGCACGGCCGCCAGAAGCAGCAACAGCAGCAACAGCAGCAGGGTTGCGCCTGCCGCGAGTGCGGCGAACTTCAGGGATCGGTGCATGACTTTCGGTTCGGTAAGGGCGGTATGCGAGTGTAGCATCGACCCGGCAGGCGATTTTGAAAAGTGCGCGCCACTGTGGCCTGCCGAAGACAGTCGCGGCGGCCGGTTCGCTCTTGTATACTGTTGCCATTTATTTGAACAAGGAGCGCACGAGGCGCATGAACATCGACTGGCACCCGGGCGACCCTGACGCCGCCTTCGCCCGCGCCGCCGCAGCCGGCCTGCCCCTGTTCCTGTATTGGGGCGCATCCTGGTGCCCGCCGTGCAACCGGATCCGCGCCACGGTCTTTGAGCACGCCGCGTTTTGCGCGCTGGCGCCGTCGTTCATGGCGCTGCAGATCGACGGCGACGCTCCCGGGGCGCAGCAGCTGGCCGAGCGCTTTCATGTGCGCAGCTATCCAACCCTGGTCGTATTCAACCCGGCCGGCGCCGAGATCACGCGCTTGCCGTGCGAACTCGACGCTGCGCGCTTTCTCGACATGTTTGCGCTGGCGCTGACGGCGCGCCGCACCGTGGCCGAGTCGCTCAGCGCGGCGCGCTCGCGCGAGCGCCAGCTGTCCAACGACGAATGGCGCCTGCTCAGTTTTTATTCGTGGGACACCGACGAGCGCCAGGTGCTCAAAAGCCTCGATATGGCCGCCACGCTGGCCAGCATGACGCGCGTGTGCGTGCTGCCGGAGGCGCGCCTGCGCCTGCAGTGGCACACGCTGTACGCGGCGGCCATGTCGGGCAAGGGCGGCATCGACCAGCGCGCCGCCGTCAAGCGGCTTGAAGAAACGCTGGCCGACGCCCATGTCGTGCGCGCGCATATGGATATCGTCACCCACCACGGGCAGGACCTGGTGCGCTTTTTGACGACGCCGCAGTCGCCGGCGCGGATCCGGCTGGCGCAGGCCTGGGCGCGCGCGATGGCGCTGCTGGAAGCGGACGCTTCGCTCAACCTGGCCGACCAGTTGACGGCGCTGCGCACGCGGGTGCGCATGTCGCGCCTGGGCGCCGCCGAACCCGGCCTGCAGGCGCAGGCGCGCCAACGCGTGGCACAGGTGCTGAGCGTCGAGATGGGCGCGGCGCTGCGCCACCAGGTCATCAATACTGCGGCCGGGGTGCTGGCCGACGCCGCTCTGCTCGACGATGCGCAGCAGTTGCTGCTGGCGCAGTTGGAAACATCGCACGCGCCGTTTTACTTCATGCACAGCCTGGCCGAGATTGCCAAAAAGCGGGGCGACCCGGGCGCGGCGATCGACTGGTACGAGCGCGCCTGGGACAGCGCGGCCGGTTCCGCCACGCGCTTGCAGTGGGGCGCGGCTTACCGGCAGGGCATGGTCGATTTTGCGCCGCACGGCATAGAGCGCATCGAACACTTCGCCGGGCGTATGCTGGCCGAGCTGGAGAACCTGGACGCGGCGTTTTTTCAGCGCAACCGGACCCAGATGGCCCGCATGGGCGCCAGGCTGGCCCAGTGGCGCGGCGCCGGACCGCGCGCGGCAGCTTTGCGCCAGGCAACCAAGGCCGCGTCCGCGCCCTGATGCGGGAAGTTTCAGCAATCGCGGGAACCTGTTCCAGATCGAAGCCTCAAATGGTTTGTCAGGTTGAAGTTTGGGGTACATTATGGCACGAGCTGAATTCGCCAGTGACATCACGCGGGAAGACTTTGAACGCGTCCGACCGATGCTCGAGGCTGCGCGACGGCGAACCCGACCGCGCAAGCACGACCTGTACGACGTGTTTTGCGCGGTGATGTATTTCATTGCCAGCGGCGCGGCCTGGCGCAGCCTGCCGCATGACTTTCCGCCTTGGCGCACGGTACACGAATACTTCACGCAATGGACGACGGCGCAGGGCGGGCGCACCAGCCTGCTGGAACAGGTGCTGCAGGAACTGGGACGCGAAGAACAGATGCAAAAGCTGCGCGTGCTGATGCAGCCGCGCTAGCAGACTGTAAGGTGTAAGTGTGTAAGTGTGTAAGTCTGACAGGCTGCTAGGCAAGCACCAGGACCGACGCCACCCAGTCGACGAAGGCGCGCACGCGTGACGACATGTGCCGGTTGTGCGCATACACGATCGACACCGGCAGCGGCCCGGCGCGCCAGGCGGGCAGCACCTCGACCAGTTCGCCCGCAGCCAGGTGTGCTTCGATGCCCATGCGCGGCGCCTGGATCAGCCCCAGGCCGGCCAGGCAGGCAGCGGTGTACGCTTCGGTGCTCGAGACGCTCACCGTGCTGCGCATCTGGATCACATGGTCGACGTCGTCGGCGTGGTATTCCCAGTCCATGTCGCGCCCGCTCTGGCTGGAGAAAAAATTGACCGCCAGGTGGTCCTTGAGGTCGGCCGGGGTGTGCGGCGTGCCGTGCTGCGCCAGGTAGCGCGGCGCGCCCACATTGATTTGTTCGAGCTGGCCGACGCGGCGCGCGATCAGGCTTGAGTCGCGCAGCTTGCCGACCCGGACCGCGCAATCGACGCCTTCGCCGACCAGGTCCACAAAGCGGTCGCGCGAGCCGATGCGCACGTGAATGGATGGGTAAGCGGCGAAAAACTCGGGCAGGCGCGGGATGATCTGCAGGCGCGCCAGGCGCTCGGGCATGTCGACCCGGATGGTGCCCGGGCCGGGGCCGGCGAACAGCCCGTTCATGTCGTCGAGTTCATTGAGCAGCACGGTGCAGCGTTCGAGATAAATGGCGCCTTCCACCGTCAAGCTGACCTTGCGCGTGGTGCGCTGGAGCAGGCGCACGCCCAGGTGCTGCTCGACGCTCTGGACGGCGTTGGTGACGGTGGGCCGCGGCAGGCCGAGCTGTTCGGCCGCCTGCGCAAAGCTTTTGCATTCGGCTACGGCGCGAAAAATCTGCAGGGCCTTGAGCTGGTCCATTGTTAGTATTACTCGAATAATTTGATGTTAAAAGACGTATTTATTGTTTCGTTTGATAATAGCATAATGATTTCACTTGTTCACACCACGGGAGATCACTTTGAAAACGCTACAACTGGGCAGCACCGGACCGCGCGTTGCGCAACTTGGGCTTGGCTGCATGGGCATGTCGGACCTGTACGGTCCGGCCGACCGCGAGGAAAGCCTGGCCACCATTCACGCGGCGCTCGACGCCGGCGTCACGCTGCTCGACACGGGCGACTTTTACGGCATGGGCCATAACGAGCTGCTGATCGCCGAAGCGCTGGCGGGGCGGCGCGCGCGCGACAATGCGCTCATCAGCGTCAAGTTCGGCGCATTGCGCGACCCGGCCGGCGCCTTCATCGGCTACGACGCCAGGCCCCAGGCGGTGAAGAACTTCGCCACCTATTCGCTGCGGCGGCTGGGGGTGGAGCACATCGATATCTACCGGCCGGCGCGGCTCGATCCGCAGGTGCCGATCGAAGAGACGGTCGGTGCGATTGGGGAGCTGGTCAAGGCGGGCTATGTGAAGCATATCGGCTTGTCGGAGGTGAGCGCGCAGACGCTGCGGCGCGCGCATGCGGTGCATCCGATCAGCGACTTGCAGATCGAGTATTCAATGATCACGCGCGGGATCGAAGCGGAGATTTTGCCGGTGGCGCGCGAGCTGGGCATCGGCATCACCGCCTATGGCGTGCTCTCGCGCGGGCTGATCAGCGGGCATTGGTCCAGCGCGCGTGCGGGGGAGGCGGACTTTCGGGGCCAGAACAGTCCGCGTTTTCAGGGCGCGAACCTGGAGGCGAATCTGGCGCTGGTGGAGCGGGTGCGCGCGATCGCTGCGGACCTGGGCGTGAGCGTAGCGCAGGTGGCCATCGCATGGGTGATGGCGCAGGGCGCCGATATTGTGCCGCTGGTGGGGGCGCGCAGCCGGCTGCGGCTGACCGAGGCGCTGGGCGCCTTGCAAGTGACGCTGTCAGCGGCGGACCTGGCGCGGCTGGACCAGGCGGTGCCGCAAGATGCGGTGGCCGGTACGCGCTATAACGCGTATCAGATGGGGCACCTCGACAGCGAGGTAAAATAGATAGGCGCGGTGAAGCGTAGGTTCAAGCCGGCGGCGCGATCGCTTTCTCGGTCGGCGCAAAATCCATCTTCTCTTTCTCGCCCAGCCTGAACACGCCCACGGCGGCCCCGATGGCATTGGGCGCCGGCGTGGGCAGCTGCGTGCACCCCTGCATTTCAAACTGCTTGAGCTCGTCGCCGGAGCGCACGGTAAAGACATTCTCGCCCGTGGTGAACAGCTCCACCACCACTTCTGGCGCCGCCACTTTTTGCAGCTTGATGGCGCGCTGGCAGTCGGGAAAGCGCGCGGCTACAACCGAGAGCGTAATGGCCTGGTCCCAAAAATATTCCTGCTCGGCGCGCACCGTGATTGCATGGTCGCGCGCATCGCTGACGTAATAGCTGGCGGACTGCTTGATGCATCCCGCCAGCAGCAGCGGGGTCAGAACAATCAGTGTCTTGCGCATGGCGGCGTCCCGTCGGTGATATACCCACCGAGTATAAATCAGAACTCCGTGCCAATGGTCAGGGCCGACACCTTATGGCTGGGCACGCCGAGCGGCGAGCGGAATTCGGGCGAACGCTGCGTCACCTTGACCTGCGCGAACCACGGGCCGTGGCTGGCCGTGCGGGTGCCGGGAAAATCAAAGCGGGTGCCGAACACGACCTCGTAGAGGAAGGGGCGGCGCTCGAGCGAGGGATCGTTGTCGTGGAACAGGCGTCCGTCGAGGAACACGTTGTAGCCCACCGCGCGCGCTTCGACGCTGCCAAAGGTGGTGCACTGAATCCACGGCACCATGCACGAGGTCAGCGCGGACGCCTTGCGCTCCGTGGCGCCGGCGATCTTGTTGCCGATACCCGGCGGGGGCGGCGACACGGGCGGCAAGTCTTTGCCGATCACCACCGCCACGCCGGCCGCTGCATAGGTCTGGATGTTGCCAGCCGTCACGCGCCAGTAGGTGGCGGTATTGAACCGAACGTGGGCCGGCAGGTCGAACGAAAGCGACTCGCGCCCCGTGCGTTTTTCTGCGCTGACCAGCACGCCAAGCGAGCCGCCCAACTGGTGGTCCCAGCCTTGCGGCTGCGGCCGGTCCAGCAGGTGGTGAAAGGCTTTCTGGGCAGGCTCAGCGAGCGAGGCGGGGCCTGTCACGCCAATCTGGCCCGTGAAGGTGGTCAGGGTGCGCTGGTCCGGCGACAAAAATGCGTAGGCTTGTTCGTAGTACAGCAGGCCGGCCCACGGACGGTCGAGCGGCTGCGCTTCTGCCACTCTGATATTGCGCGGGGTGTACATCAATTGGCCGACGTTGGTCTGGCTGGTCAGCACCGTGGCGGGGTCGCAGCCGGTCCAGCCGCACAGTCGTGTAGTCAGTCTGCGGGCAAAGTCGCCGCGGGTGTCGGTGGCGTGCTTGACTGAAAACTGCACGCCGCTCGTATAAAAACGGTCGGTGAAAAAGCGCGAATCGTTTTCGTAGGTGAAAAAGTGGACGGTTTCTTGCGGGGGAGGCGCTTGCTGGGCAGCAGCGCCTCCGAAGATCGCCGTCAGCGCCGCCACCAGTGCGCGCGATGCATTTTTTACATGGATAGCCATCGCCGCACCGCCTTCGTTCAGGTCAAGGACGAGTTCGATTGTAGGCGTGCATAGTCGCGTGGCTTTGCCTCGCGTCAACTTTCGCGTTTGCGCTTGGGCCAGAACTTGTCGAGCAGCGGCTTGACGCTGGTGCCGTGCACGAGGATCGACAGCATGATGACGACAATGGTTACCTGGATCATGTCTTGCACCATATTCTTGGGCAAGCCGTGGTTGATGGCGTACATCAGGTAGTAAATGGAGCCGATGCCGCGCACGCCGAACCAGCCGACGATGGAGCGCACGCGCGTGGAGCTGTCCGAGCCCAACAGGCCGAGCATCACGCTCAGCGGACGCGCAACGCAAAACAGGAAGATGGCGGTGCTGACCGTTTGCCAGTTCCAGTTCTGGACCGTTACCATGCCGCCCAGCAGCAGCACCAGCGTCAGCTCCGACAGCCGCTCGATGTGTTCCTTGAAGATCAGCGATTCAGCGCTGACGGTGGGCGTCGATTCTTCGGCCGGATCGGTAGCGTCGGCGTCGGGCACCAGCAAGCCCTGGCGGTCCTTGTGGGCGCCGGCCAGCATCAGCTCGGTCTGGCGCAGGGCCACGCCGGCAAAAAACACGGCCAGAAAGCCCCAGGCCTTGAACACCACGCACACGCCGTAGACGACGGCGATCAGGCCCAGGCCCACAAAGTCGTCCAGCACTTCGTGCTTGGGGTCCTTGCCGCGCAGCATCCAACTTAGTTTGCCGAGCGCGGCGCCGCCCAGGGCGCCGATGGCGATGGCGCCGATGGTGGCCCAAATGACGTCGATCATCACCCAGCGCCAGCCGAAGTCGCCCAGCTCGTGCGCCCCCATCAGGCCCAGGCCCAGCATGACGAAGGGAAAGGCGGAGCCGTCGTTCATGCCCGCTTCGCAGGTGAGGGTGAAGCGCAGCTGGTCGCGGTCATCGGCGTGGCGGACCTGGACGTCGGTGGCCAGCACCGGGTCGGTGGGCGCGAGGATGGCGCCGAGCAATACCCCGGCGCCCAGCGGCAGGTGCAGCACGTAGTAGGCAAAGGCGGCAACCAGCCCGACGTTGATCGACATCGACAAAAAGGCCAGCCGCACCGCCGGCGCCCAGCGCTTGCGGGTGATGGGAACGGGCATCTTGACGCCGGCTGAAAACAGCGAGACCAGGACCGCGATTTCGGTCAGGGTTTCCAGCAGATGGGATTCGGCGATGGGATTGAAGTGGAAGATGCCCAGCACCATCGGGCCGAGCAGCAGGCCGACGCACAAGTAGACAATGGCGGAGGTGAATGGCGAGCGGGAGATGGTCGTGGCGGCCAAGCCGCGGGCCAGCATCAGGCAGCCGATCAGGATGAACCAGTGGATTGTCGTCATGCGACGATTTTACAGAGGAAAAGGCCGGGGGAATGTGCGTTACAGTACGGCGTGGGGGAACTGGGACGATGTGGGATCGGCATGCATCCCACATCTTGCGTGATAGAACATCGTCCCGGCGCTGCGCTGCGCGGGGACGATGTGCAACGCTGGTTAAAAGGCAAAGCTCCCGGCATCAATCACTTGCACCGGCTGGCCGCACGCTGCCGTCGTCACTTCGCGATTGCCGCTGCCGGTCGACTGATTGCGTTCCCACACATCGGCCACCGCGCCCTTTTTCAGGAATTTGTACTGGATGGCCGTCGAGGGCGGCATTTGCAGGGTGCGCGACCAGGCCGCGTTCGCGCCCGTCACTTCTTGCGTGAGCACATTGCCCGTCCCGCCTGTCCAGTTGCCCAAGGCACTTTGATTGCCGCTCACGTACACGCTCTGGCCCGTCACCGTGTTCGCATTGGCAACCCGGAACTTGACCGAGACCGAGGTGCACGCTGGCGTGCCGCCCACCTTCTGGTTCACGTGCAAGGCCACTGCCGGGGTGCTGGCGCCGTTGTTGCCCGGAATGCTAACCGTCACGATGCCATTGCTGGCCACCGTCAGGCTGCCGCCGGTACACCCGGTGCCGGCAGCATTGAGTTGCCCTTGGGTCACGTTGCAATAGGTGCCGGCAGGCAGCATCGTCTGCAGCGAGGCATTCCAGGCCGCACCATCATTGTTGATCGCAATAAATCCCTTGGCGCCGCGGGCGAAAGCGATCTGGTTAGCCGTGCCCTGGACGAACCAGTCGACCCCGGTTCCCGAGACGGTGGAGCGGAACTTGACCATGTTCGAAATGTTCGACCAGCGATGGACAAAGTCCCACGACTGGTTGATCAGCGGATTGCCGCTGGCGTCGAACGGGCTGGCTGCCGGCGGGCCGTCGTCGGTATTGCTGAAGCGGTAACCAGAATGCACTTGGGCGTGTCCGTACGGCCACGCCAACATGAAGATATTGGCCAAGTCGAAGCGCTTGGTGCCCTGGGCGTCATTGGTATGGCCCGCAACATAGTCGCTGGCAACGAGCGAGCTGCCATTACGCTCGGTATCCCAATTGTTGACGAAAACCGTCGCTTTATCGCTTGGAACAAAGCCCCAGGTGCCGCCCCAGTTGCCCGGCGTGCCCATGATGGTGCGGATTTGCGAGATGCTCGCGCCCGCGTTGCGGAAGGCCGATTTCAGCGCGAAGGTGTACTGGAATTCATTCAGCGTGCCATTGGCAAAGTAATCGGAACGCACGACGTTGCTGTCGGGGATCACTTCCTGCGTTACCCACAGCGACTCGCCCAGCTTGGTGGTGCGGTTGGTGCCGGCCAGAATGGCGGCGATGTGGGACGGTTGAATGTGCTTGGCGGCATCGATGCGGATGCCGTCGGCGCCCATCGCCACCAGTTTGTTGAAGTAATTCTTGATCTGGCCCTGCACATAGGCGCTCTCGGTCATCAGGTCGGGCAGGCCGGTGAGGCGGCAATTCATGACGTTGTTGCGGTTGCCCGGCGAGCCGTAGTCGCCGTCGGCGATGCCGCAGTTGGCATGGAAGTCGGACGCGCTGAAGTTGGGGTAGCTCAGTGTGGTGGCGCTGAACGTATTGCCGTTGGTGGCGGTGCCGGCCACGGCGGCCATGTGGTTGACCACGGCGTCCACATAGATGCGCACGCCTGCGGCGTGGCAGGTGTTGATCATGGTCTGGAACTCGGCTTCGGTTCCCATCTTGCTGTTGAGCGAGGTAAAGTTGACTGGCTGGTAAATATCCCACCACGGGCCAATGTTGGCGGCCGCATGCGGTGGCGACACCTGTACGGCGCCGTAACCCTGTGGGCCGAGGAAGCTGGTGCATTCCTTGGCAACATCGTTCCACTTCCAGCGGAACATTTGTACCGAGGTGTCGGACGGGTTGAGTGCGGCCTGGGCCGGCGCGGCAATGGCGCCGAAAAGAGTGCCGGCTGCGAAAATGCTGCTGACGAGCCTGACGCTGATACGCTTTTTCATGTTGCTTCCTTGTGATTGTAGGTAGTGGAATGCAAGGGATGCGAGTGCCCGGCGCCGACCCCACTTGTCTCCATCAAGGGGCAGTGCCGTTGTTACAATTGCCGGAGGGTGTTGAGCTTTAGCTCTTGTTTAGTTCCCCTCGGTAAGTAAATGTAGCACAACTACACAAAATGTACACTGCATCTTTGTATTTTTGTGAGTATTCACCCAACAACCATAAAAATCTCACAGCCGCCTTGTGACAATGTGTAGGCGACCTACACGGGTAGTGGTGGCGAGGCAAAAGGAAAAGGCCAGGAGGAAAGTTCCTGGCCTTGGGCGCTTGCTCAAGTGGAGGCGGCTCAGCAGAGTTTGCTTGTCCTGTTGCCGGGCGCGTCTAGCACGAGGACGATGTAGCGGGATTTGTCGTCGCGCCCGATTGCGCGATCATGTCTGGCAGATGGACGGCAATGCGTGTGGCGACACGCGACTTGCAGCGCAACGGCAGTTGCTACTTGAACTGGAAAGCGCCGATGTCGACGCCCGCGCCCCGGGGGCGCGCTTTGCCGGCAGCGTCGTTCAATGACGTCTGGTCGTCGATGCCCTTGCCGATGGCGGGTGAATTGCTGCGCAGGCGGAGGTCGAGATCGCCCTTTCTGGCGTAGCGCACGAACTGCGGCGCCTGGGTAATGGTGCCCGTGTGGGTCAGGCCGTTGCGTAATTGCCAGTCGGCAGCGCTGCTCTGGAACACCAGGTTGTTGCGGTAGCTGTTGTGCGGGCCAGTCTCGCCTTGTTCCGAGATGCCGAATTTGTTGTCATAGACGATGTTGTTGTGAACCGAGGTGTAATCGTTGGGACCCTTGGTGTGATAAAAGTCGCCGCCACCGACCAGAATGCCCGTCATGGAGGCGGCGACCGTGTTGTTGCTGACGACGACGTTGTTTGCGTCGTGCCACATCTGAATGGCGGCGCCGCCGATGTTGTGCACCACGTTGTGGTGGGCGCTGCCGGAAGTGCTGATGTAGATGCCTTCCACGAAGCGACAGCCGGGCTGGCCGATGTGATGGACGGTGTTGCCGATCACGTCGCTCTTGATGCCGCGATAGTAGCTGTCGACCCCGATGCCGGCAGCCCCGGCGCCATTGCACGAGTTCTCCAGCGCGATATGGTGCACCAGGTTGTTGCGGATAACAGCAAACGAGCCGCCGTTGTAGATGCCGTGCGACCATTTCATACCATTGCGCGCGGCGCTGCCGTCGATTTCAAAGCCGACGATGTCGACATAGCTGCCGCGGTTGTCCCAGCCGGCCTTGGTGTCGGACGACATGGGCGGCACCAGCTTGGCGCCCCATTGCACGGTGGACACGTAGTAGATGCGCTGCGCCTCCGTGCCGCTCATGGTGGTCTTGAAGCCGCCCGTGTAGACGCCAGGGGCAACGTGAACCGTGGTGCCGGGCAGGGCAACTTTGGAGGCGCGCAGGATGGTCTGGAAAGGCAGGTCGGCGGTGCCGGGATTGCCGTCGTCCCCGGTAGGGGCGACGTAATAGTTGTACGTTGTGCTGCTGACCGGCGCGGCAGCGGCGGCCGGGATGCTGTGGCCGGCTGCTGCGAGGAAGAGGGATGCGGTGAGGAGGGACTTATGATTCATCAACAGTTTTCCTCTGCTGAAGGAGAATGTGGAGGCGGATGTTGGAATCGAACCAACTTCCCCAGCTGTGCAGGCTGGTGCATTGCCATTTTGCTACTCCGCCGATGCTTCAGTTTCGCCCAAGCCGTGCCGAGCTGATCCCGAATAGATCAAACTCGCTTGAAAAAGGGCAGGAGAAATTTCTCAAAAGAACGGTGTGAGCGACTCAGGTGCCGTCGGCGCGCGGGCCAAGTTTGGCGGCCAGCGCCGCGCAGGCGTCCTCCCAGATCACGCGCTCCTGTTCCAG
Source organism: Massilia sp. TWP1-3-3 (assembly GCF_049897805.1). Classification (NCBI taxonomy): domain Bacteria; kingdom Pseudomonadati; phylum Pseudomonadota; class Betaproteobacteria; order Burkholderiales; family Oxalobacteraceae; genus Massilia; species Massilia sp. TWP1-3-3. Next base: position 66,552 of record NZ_JAFCWX010000019.1, on the reverse strand, counting down.
CCGCGCGTTCTGGGCCAACGTGTTCTGCTTGAGGCAGCGATACGCGTCGGCCTCGGCCTGCGTCAGCAAGGGAAGCGCTTGCGCCGGATGCTGGGCTTGCTCGCTGCTCCACAAATCGCGGTAGCGCAGCAGGGTCGCTTCATCCATCAGCACCGATTCAAGCCTGGGAAAGTAGCCGCGCGCGCGGTTCAGGATGGCAAAGCCGTGGGTATCGATGTCGCCCCAGTAGATGCAGCGGGCAGCCGCGATCCACGGCACCTGCCCCAGCAAGTCCACGCTGTAGCCAAGTCCCATGAACACCACGGCGCCGGGAATGTCGCCAAACGCCAGGCCCGTCTGCAAATTCTCCACGATGAATACCCTTGACGCCGGCAGCGCCAGCGCGGCCAGTTGCGCCGGCGGCGCCGTGATGTCGCCAAGGCCGCCCACGCGCGCGCGCAGCAGCGGGTCGAGCACGCGCATGCGCACCTGCGGCGGCGCTTTTTTAAGACCGCACATCTGGTAAAAATCGTCGCTCTGGGCCGCGCCCGGCCGCAGCGCGGCGAGCAGTTCGGCCAGCACGCCCTTGCGGCTCTCCAGCCACTTGCTGTCCACGCCAAGCACCGGCAACTGGCGCACATAGAGCGCGCTCGCGGGATTGGCGAGCAGCCAGGCCAGCATGTCGCCCAGGCGCAGAAAATCGGCATCGTTGTAGTCGGCCAGCACCGAGAACAGGCGCGGCAGGCGCTGGGCCAGCGCCGGCCAGCGCTGCGTGAGCAGTGCAAAACGCGTGCTGGCGCGCTGCCAGCGCTCGTACTGGCCGGCCCAGCGCGCCGCGTCGTCGGCACTGTGCAGCATCAGCGTGGTTGGCAGGCGCTGCTCGCCCAGCACTTTCCATTGGCGCTGCACCCAGGTGAGTTCTCCCGCGCCTTGCCAGGCGGCCCAGGCGCCGACCCAGGCGCGCACCGCGTCGGTCTGGCGCAGCGCCTGCGCTTCGGTCGGCAGGCCGAGCGGGATGTTCATGGGCCACGGGCCGGGCGCGCCGGCCAGCCAGTCGGCGGCGCCGCCGGCAAAGCGGCGCACCAGCAGCTGGCGTACTTCAGGCGGCAGCTTCAAGCGCGGCCTCGGTGCGGGTTTGCTCGGGCAAGTCAAGCCGCTGGCGCTGCTCATCGTATTCGATCAGCAGCACGCCCGACACGCGGCGGTCGCGAATGTCGACAAAACAGGCGCCGCCGATAAACGGTTCGAGCGTCATGACCGACTTGAGCGGCGTGGCTACGATCATCTGGAAGCCGAAGTTGGTGAAGATGTTCATCGCCAGCGCGGTAAATTCGTTGTCGGCCTTGTCGAACGCTTCGTCCAGCACCACCGGCGCGTACATGGGCAGGCCATGGTCGCTGCCGCCAAGCTGATAGCGCAGCGCCGCCGCCAGGCAGGTCGTCGCCAGCTTCTGGCGCTGCCCGCCCGACTTGCCGGCACCGCTCTGATAGACCTCGACTTCCACGCCGGCGGTGTCGATTTCGCGGCCGATGAATTCCACATGCAGGCGCACGTCGAGCACCGCTTCGCGCCAGCGCCGCTGCTCCGGCTCCTGGCTCGAGAGCTTGTCCACCAGGCGGCGCAAGGCGATGAAACGCGCCTCGGCAAACTGCGGGTCGTCGCTCCAGGCGTTGGACAGCGCCTTTTGAATGTCCTGCCTGAATTCGCGCACGTCGGGCAGCTGGCGGTCGCTCGGCTCGATGTGCAGGTAGGTGGTTTGCTGCGCGCTCTGGTTGAAAGGCACCTGGCGCAAGCTCTCGTTGACCAGTTCCATCCGTTCCAGGATCGCCTTGCGCGCGTCATTCAGGTAGGTCGACAAAGCGGCCAGATTCTGGTTGCTCTGGTTTTGCAGCAGCTCGAAAAAGCGCTGCTCGTGGGCCGGCAAGCCGTCCGTTTCAAGGCGCGCCAGTTTCGAGAAAAAGTCGCTGGCCGCGGCCAGCGTTGCATCGAGTCCGTCGGCGTCGCCGCGCCACTTGGCGATAAAGGCGGCAAAGGTGGCCTCGATGGCTTTCTCGCACAGGCCCGCCTCGCGGTTCAGGCTTTCGATCTCGGCGCCCAGCGCCTTGGCCACGCTGCGGTCGGCCCCATCAAGGGTGCGCAGCGTCACGGCGTCCGGCAGGGCTGCGTAGCGCGCGTCCAGGCCTTGCTGCTGCGCGCTCGTGAGCGCCAGCGCGCTGGCCTCAAGTTCGGTGGCGGCCAGGTGCTGGCGCTGCTCGTCGATCTTGCGCAGGCACGTCTTGTAGTCGACATTGATTTCGCCGAGCAGTTTGTTCGCCTTGTGCACCAGCTCCTCTTGCTGCTTGAGCAGCTCGTCGATGCGCTTGAGGGCGGCGTTGCCGTCGCGCGCGATCTGCAGCTGGCGCGTGATGGCGGCGATGCGATCGGCCAGCGGTGCGGCATCAATCTCCTGGTACTGCAGGTTGACCAGCGTCTGGCATTGCAGCAGGCGCGCGCCGCGCTGCGCCAGTTGCTTGCGCAAGGCATCGAGTTCGGCTTCGGCCTTGGCGATCGTCGCGTGCAGGTCGCGGTCCTGCTGCTCGTAGATGGCCAGCTTTTCGCGGTTGTCGAAACCGAGCACCCAGTTCTGGCGCGCGTCGACGCTACTGCGGTCATCCTTTTCGTGGCGCGAGCGGCTGTGCTTGACCTGCCCTTCGCGCGTGAGCGCGCGTTCCGGCGCGGCGCGGAAAGCCTTGATACTATCCACGCAGTCGTAGTCGAAGCGCTGGCGCAGTTCCGACTGCAGCCAGGCGGCGCTGGGCCCGGGCTTGACGTTCAGCTTGAGCACCAGCGAGCCTGCGCGCACCGGCCGCACGGCCGCGTTGTCCACCGCGCCGGTTCTAAAGTACACCAGGCGCCGTCCCAGATTGACGCCGTTGATGTGGTTGACCAGCGCGCCGTAATGGTCTTCGTCGACCAGGATCGACAGCGCAAAGCCGCGCAGCACGCGCTCGGCGCTGCCGCGCCACGGCGCTTCGTCGGGCTTGACTTCGATCAGCTCGCCCACGAACGGCAGCGCCGCTTCGGCCACGCCGATGGCGCTCGCGATCTCGCGCCGCAAGTCGAGCATGGGCGCCGGAATGTTCGACGGTTGGCGCCGCAGCGAGGCGATTTCGCGCGTGATGCCCTGGCGCGTGTTGGCCGCCTCGGTGCGTACGCGGTCCAGCACCAGAATTGCCTCCTGCGAGCGGGGGTCGGACTGCCAGTTTTCGATCTCCTGGCGCGCGGTACCCAGCAGCTCGGCAAAGCCTTGCGGCGTGGCCGGCAAGCTCCAACCCAGCAGCGTGCAGGCGTCAACCGCCTGCTTGCGGCGCCGCATGCGCTCCTTGCGCTGCTCTTCGAGGCTGGTCTTTTCGCTTTCCCAGTGTTCGATCTGGTCGCCGCCCGCTTCGCGCCGCTGGTGCTGCAGGTCGCGCAGCGTGGCACTGCGGTTGTCCAGCGCATCTTGCTGGCGCCGCACCTGGCCGTCCAGGCCCTGCGCTTCGATTTCCAGCGCGGCAATGTACGCGCGCAGCAGCGTGATGCGGCGCAGTTCGCGGTAGCTGTTCATGCCGCCGCGCAGGTCTTCGAGCGCACTGCGCTGCATCTGGATCGCGCGCATTTCCTCGTGCCGGGCGCGCGCGGGCGCGAGCATGTGCACCTGTTCGCGCGCCGTGACCACGGCCTGGTGAGCGGCATTGAGTTCGCCAAATTCATTGACCAGGCGCTCGGCCACGGCGAACGTTTCGGGCTTGTCGAGCATGAAGTCGCGCAAAAACGTGTTCAGGTCGCCCAGGTTCTTGGCCGACTGGGTCTTGTGCAGCAGGCGCAGCGCCATTTCGCTGTCGATCCCCAGCAGGCGGCAAAAGCGCTCGCCGTAGGGCCGGAATTCGTCGCGCGCGTACGCGTCGGGAAAGGCCAGCTTGAGTTTGCGGATGTCGAAGTTATTGCTGCCAAAGTCGCCCAGTTCGCGCAGGTCGAACCCTCTTTCGAAGATCAGGTAGTAGCGCTTGACTTCGTTGTTGGCGTTGGCGTTACCGCGCAGCCAGAACAGCTGGACCAGCACCACTTCCTTGCCCAGCGCATTGCGGTAATGCAGCGCGATGGCCGACCAGGTGGTGCCGGCGCGCAGGTAGCGGGTCGCGTATTCGCCGGATGTGGCGTCGCTTTGCGCCGCCCATGCGCCGCGCACGTAGCTGACCAGGTTGCGGTCGCGTCCCGCGCGGTCGGCTTCACGCGCGGCGGCGTTAAAGTCGACCCAGCGCGGCGGCGTGAGGATGGCGGAAAAAGCGTCCAGCAAAGTCGACTTTCCGGCGCCTGAGCGGCCCACGATCAGAAAACCGCGCTCGCTGATCGGCACGTCGTGCAGGTCGGCGAAGGTGCCCCAATTGAAAACCTGCAGGCGCGTCATGCGGAACTGCTCGCGCGCGAACAGGTTGCCGCTGCTGTGGTCAATGCTCATGCGTCGCTCTCTTCGTCGGCCGATTCGCCCGCAGACTCGCCCGCGGGCGTGAGCGCGCCGTCGGCCATCTTCTGATACAGCGTGCTCAAGCTCTGGATTTCTTCGGCTGAAAACAGCAGCCGCAGCGTGGGAGAAATCTCGAAGCGCTCGTCGCTGCCGCGGATCTTGTTGAGGATATTGTGCTTCTTGACCTTCTCGACCGAGGCGCTAACGCGCTTGGTGAAGCCGGCGCGGTCGGTGCTGGCGGCGCGTTCGTACAGCGTGAGGTTTTCGAGAATCTCGTCAAGGTCGACCACGGCGCGCTCGCCATGCGCGTCGGCCTGGGTCAGGCGCTGGCGCAGATACAGCACCAGCACCGAATCGAGAAAGGTGAGCTGAGCGCGGCGCAGCAGCTGGGGCACTTCGAGTTCGGCCGTGTCGGCCTGGCGCGTAAAGGCGACCTGCATGTCGCGGTCGATCACCAGTTCCAGGAACAGTTCGGCCAGGCGCTGGCAAACCAGGGCTTCGTCGCGCAGCAGCACCGGCCACAGCTTGCCGTGGCGGCGCGCTTCGAGCGATGGGCCGGCCAGCAATTGCACCAGCACGCGGCGCGTGTCGAGCGCCAGCTGGCCGGTGTCGCCCAAGAAAAGCGCAGTGGTCGGAAGGGCGGCGTCGACAATGGCGTCAAGCGCCGGTTCAGGCAAGTTCATCTGCGCGCTCCTGGAGAAAGTAAATGACGGGGATGCGGGCGCGGCGCTGCAGTTCGTCGGCGCCGGTCCAGCTGACGGTTTCGCTGGCGCTGCCGGTCATGCCGTGGCGGCTGCCCAGCGCCAGCAGGCCGACCACGCTGCCCAGGCCTTGCTCGGCCGGGTAGTGCTGCAAAATGTCGGCGATCGACGCCTGCGATTGCTGCGCCAGCACCGCGCGCACGTGCGCCTTGAGCGAGCGGAAATCGATCTCCGACTGCGCCACTAGTTCGCCGATGCTGGCCAGGTCGATCGGGGCGGCATCGCCATCGACCATGTTGCCGGGCAGCGCCTGCAGGGCCGGGTCGTGCAGCACCCATTGCGACAGGGAGCTGAGCTTACTGCTAGCCAGTTCGAGCGAATACTGCAGTGTGTCGGTGGCCTTGACCTGGTCCTTGAGCGCCAGGGCCGCGCGCTGGGCGCCGCGCAGCAGCTGGTTCAGGCGGCGCTGCTCGAGAAATTCGCGGCTTTCGACAAAGTGCTTCAGGCTGCGTGCAAACGACTGCAGCACGTCGTGCACCATGCCGCCCTGTTCGAGCAGGGTGCGCGTGAGGCGCAGCAAAAAGCGCCGTTCCTGCACGTCGAGGCTGGCGACAAAGGCGCGCGACATGAGCGCGTCGAGCGCACCTTCGAGCGTGGCCGACTGCTCGGGATCGGTGAGCAGGCGCCAGAAGGCCGAGAAGGTGCGCCCGGCGTCGCTCTCCGTGATCAGGTCGATGCCGGCAAACAGCGAATCGAGCACCTGGCCGCGGTTGCCGTCGTTTTCCATGATGCGCTCGCGCAGTTCGCGATTGAGCTGCTCGAACTGGTCGCGCACGCGCCGAAAGTCGCCGGCCAGGTCGTCGGCCAGGGTGATGATTTCGCGCGTGCGCTCCAGCGCGGCCGCCTCGGGCAGCACGCGCAGCACGCCGTGTTCAATGGCGGCGATGTCGCGCTCGATGCGCTCCTGCTCGGCGCGCAGGCGGGCGATGCGGCGCACCTTGTCGGTGTCGGTGTCGTCGGACAATTTGGCCAGCGCGTCGATGACCAGGCCCAGGCGGCTTTCAGTGGCGCTGGCGTGGGGCTTGACCAGGCCGGACAGAAAACGGATCGCCTCGATCGAGGACGAGGCCAGTTCGTATTCTTCTTCGGACGAGCCGGCCGGGAAGCGGCGTTCGAGAAAGCCTTCGGCAAGCCAGCCGGCGACGTAGCTTTGCGCCGTTTGCGGCCAGTCTTCGCCAAAGCTGCGCAGGCGTTCCAGTTCGCGCCCGATGCGCTCGTGCAGGATGGAAGCGGGCAGGCTGCGTTCGGCGTCGTACAGGTGGGTTTGCAGCAGGCCCATTACCGTGGGGCCGTTGGCGGCGGCCAGCAGGCGCCACATGGGCAGCGTGCGCATGCGGCGGTAGGTGGCGAGAGTCTTGTCTGCTTTCATGGAGCGGGGTGGGTAATGGCAGTGGCAATGGGCGTTGTGCAATGGCCGTGCCGCTGCGAAGGCGGCGGGGGCGCGCGGGCCGAGTATAGCACCGGCCACCCGATCGGTTTCGCGCCGGCGCCGCCTGCTGCCGGGCAATGCCCGCGCTCAGGACGCCAGTTACGCTATCCGAGTGCGGTTTGCATGCGACCATTTACGTGCAAGACGGGGCGTGCCGCCTTGACCTGTCTGCCGCGACTGGCCTGCTGGCGCTATAATTTCAATCTTTACTGCCTGCCTTTTCCCGCCATGCCAACCAAGCCCAGCCAAGCAGTCCGCCTTGCGCCGACCCAGACGTCGACCATCACATCAAAGGTGCGGGCGCAATTTAACGCGCTCGTCAGCAAGCTCGAAGCCGAGCGCAAGCGTTTGGCCGCGTGGCACGACGCGATGCCCAAGATGCGCGCCCGCGCCGACGCCGAATTGATGCCGCTGGGCGATCGTTTTGGCGAGTGCCAGCGCGAACTGATCATGTTGTTCGATACCGCCTACCAGACCAAGAAGCTGACCAAGAAGGAGCGCGAAAAACTGGCCGACCTGATTTGCGCGATGTCGCTCGAGATGCTGGAGGATGACGACGACAAGGAACTTGTAGAAATTTATGAACGCTACAGCGGCGCGGCCGAACTGGCGGACGATCCGGATTTCCAGGCCTTGAACGACATTATTGAGCAAATGATGAACGAAGCCGGCGCAAAGGCGGGTGACCCGTTCGGTCCGCCTGATGACGGCGACGACGAACCTGAAGCGCCACCCGGCGCGGCCGAAAAAGGCGGCGCCAAGGGTGCGGCCCGCAAGACCAGCGCGGCCGCAGGGCGCCAGGCGGAAGAGGAAAAGCGCCTGGCGCAGTCAGTCAGGGACATTTTCCGCAAGTTGGCCAGCGCCTTGCATCCGGACCGCGAAACCGATCCTGCCGAGCGAGACCGCAAGACGGGGTTGATGCAGCGCGCAAACGTGGCGTATGCAAGCAACGATTTGCTGGGGCTGCTGGAACTGCAGTTCGAGGTTGACCAGATTGATGCGACCAAGCTCGACACGCTGGGCGAAGCGCGCATCAAGCAATACAACAAGATGCTTGCCAAGCAAGTTGATGAGGTGCGCCTTGAAATTGGCGAGTTTGAGCACTGGCTGCAGTACGTCATGCATGTCTCCGCGCGCGGCAAGATCACGCCCGCGCTCATGGAGCGTTCGCTGACCGAAGAGATCAAGACATTCAAGATGAAAGTCGAAGGGATCGAGCAGGATCTGCAGGACTTCAAGGACGTCAAGGTACTCAAGGCATTCCTGAAGACCTATCATATTCCGCATCCTTTTGATCCCATGGATGGCTATTACGACTAAGCGATTGCGGTGAGTGGCAGTAGCGCCCGGCGCGCAGGTTCGCGCAGTTGACGGCGCAATGGAAAACGGCCCCAGATGGGGCCGTTTTCCATTGCGCGTGCGGCAGTTTAGTTCATCATGTCCGCTTTGACAAAATACTTGCGCGCGTATTCCAGCAGCTGGCCATCGTTCGGATGGTCAACGGTTTCAACGCTGACGACTTTGTCGGCGATCTCGGCGTGGTTCTTGTTCAGGTGCTTGATGAACGCAAGCTTTTCCTGGCCAGGCCCGACGATCAGGATTTCTTTGGACGCCAACAGTGCGGCAGCCACTTCATCCATGTAATCGGTGCTTTCGACGGCGCGGTTATTGCCCTGAACGCCATCCTTCTTGTGCTGCGACGTGGTCTTGACGACTTCGGTCTCGGCTGCGTCGCGGCTGAAATGGATGACATGAGCTTCGGTTTGGTCGAGCCAGACGATTGCGTGATTAAACGACATGGTGATTTCCTTAAATAGGGAGTTGCGCAGACCGATGGCCTGGGATGGGCAATGAAGCAAATGCGGCAAGCCGCCCGCGCCTTGGTCAGCGAATACGCCGAGTATGCGCCGTATGGACGCGTGCATCTGTACGGAAGCGAACAGATGCGCTTTGTTATATCAATCCTGGCCACAACGGTGTGCCAGCGGGTCGGGGTGTATGATCTGCTGATCAGAGGCAACAAATAACCCGACGATGGTCCATATCGATCCTGAATTACTGCGTACTGCCGGCCCTTCGCCTTATCGGAACGCGTACGAGAAAGGTTATGGCCGGCTCAAGTTTGATGGCGCGCTTGAGGGCGAGTTCCAGGTGTCTTATACCGAGGGGCACCTGGTTCGCGTGCGCCTGGCGGCTTACCTGATCATCGTGCTGTTTGCCGCATTTGTCGCCATCGATATATTTACGCTGCCGGCCACAGTTTGGTACTGGACCGTACCGATTCGCCTGGGCGGCATCATTCCTGCGTTTGTCGTGTTGCTGTACGTGAGTTACCGCCCGTCGCTGCATGCTTATTTGGGGCGCGTGGTGTACGGCGCGGCCATTGTCGCCGGCCTGGGCACCACGGCGGTGATTGGCGCGGCGTACCGGCTGGGCACGCAGATTCCGTATGAAGGTATTTTGCTGGTAGCGCTGTTTGTTTACCTGATCGCATGCTTGCAATGGTGGCGCGCCCTGGCTGCAAACGTGGTGACGCTGGTGGCGTTTGTTGCCATGGAGATGCTGTACCAGCGTGATGTGCAGGCGCGGCTTTATCAGATTATTTTTATGTGCGCGGCCAATGCGGTAGGTGCGTATGGGGGCTACTTCCTCGAGCACAGCGCGCGCACCATGTTCTTGATTAACAAGCTGCTCAATGAACTGGCCGAACTTGATGGGTTGACGGGCTTGGCGAACCGGCGCACGCTCAATATCCACCTGGACCGCATCTGGCGCCAGGCGCTGCGCGACCAGCAGGCGGTAGCGATTGCGATGATCGACATCGATCACTTTAAAAAATACAACGACCGCTATGGACATGCGCAAGGCGACGCGGCGCTGCGGGCGGTGGCTGATGTGATTGCGCACTATGCAAGAAGACCACTGGATATTACCGCCAGGTACGGCGGGGAAGAGTTTGCGGTGGTGTGGTTTCATCCGGCGGCATCTGAGTTGCCAGGTATGGCGGAGGAGATGACCAATGCTGTTGCCGCGCTGGGGATGGTGCATGCGGATAGTGAGTTTGGGAAAGTGACGATCAGTGTTGGGGTGGCCGTGCTGACACCGGAGGCGGGGCAGTCGAATGCGGATCTGTTGCGCGCGGCCGATAGTGCGCTGTACGAGGCCAAGCATTGGGGGCGCAACCGCATGGTTGTGAGCACAATCGCACAAAACAGGTAGTGTGGAAGCTTTAACCGCTGCATCCTTGTATCATTTTGGCACTTGGCGCAAAAAAGCAAGTTTTTAGCGCATTCCGACAAGACAAGCGTCAGAACGGTTTGGCGAGCGCGCTGCGCGAGCCGGGGCGCATTGAGCGCAGTCTGTTCATCCTGGACTAGTTGCAGAGCGTCGAGATGCGCCGGCGCGTGCACGCCGGTTTGAACAAGGGCGAGGCGCGCAACGCGCTGGCCAGGGCGGTGTTCTTCAACCGCCTGGGTAAAATCCGGGATCGCAGTTTCGAGCAACAGCGCTACCGCGCCAGCGGCCTCAATCTGGTGACGGCGGCCATCGTTCTGTGGAACACGGTGTACCTGGAACGTGCTACGAACGCCTTGCGCAGCCACGACTCGCGGTGGACGACGACTTGTTGCGCTACCTGTCGCTGCTGGGCTGGGAACACATCAACCTGACCGGCGACTATTTGTGGCGCGACAGCGCCAAGATCGGCGTCGGGAAATTCAGGCCGTTGCGTCCGCTGCCTAAGTCTTAACGTACTTTAAATTCCTTTTTCTGAGACGACCCCACATCGCCGATGAACTTGTTCCCCCGACCGTGATTTTCGTTCTGAGTCGCCAATGCCTTGTTTTAGACGAAACGGCACGCGCCTGTTCGCCGTTGGGCATCAATTCGTACTTGAAGGCTTGGAGTTTGAGCATACTGGGATCATATACAGCAATATATCATCCGCAAACTCATTTAGTACCACAAGGGACGGCTACGCCGTCCGCGCTCTTGACCCCGCCCCGAAAGGACGGGGCTTGCCGCGCAACCTGTTATTCGCCGACTCGGTCCCGGCTTGCTCTACTTCTGCTGATGCTGGAATAGGTAAGCAGGGTCCGGTTGCAGAAACGGGGTTTTTGTTTCGGCCGCGCCCACGACGACTGCTTCAATATGCGGCAATGATGGTCCACCAAACTTCTGCAAACTCACGTTAGCGGCGACGGCCTTGTTCAGCGCATCCTGGGCTGCTTTCTGGATCTCGGGTGTGACCTGTACGTCAGGTATATTCACCACCACAACATATTTTGCCGGCTCAACAAAGGTCATCTTGTGGATGACGTCGCCAAACTTGTCCTTCATGGCTGAGCCGGAACCACTGGACTCGGGCCGTCCGTCCAGCCATTTCTGGCGGTACCAGCTGTTGCTGAACTTGTTGATCTTGGCCTTAATTGCTGCGGCAACGTCCGGATGGGGGCCGTGCTGGGTCTGCTGCTGGAAGAGCTCCGATCCTTTCCATGTTTCGCGTTGCACGTGAACGAACTTGCCGTCTCTTAGTTCTACCTGAACGCTCGCGCTCTCACGATGTCCGCCCGAAAAATAGTCTACGTTTTCGGTCCGGGGGACGGTGATACGCGCCCCTGGTGCAACGCGGTCGCGGGCCGCTGGCTCGGCCTGCTCTCCGTACGAGCGACCCAGCGGCATCTCGCCACGGCCATGCATGACGTCCGGGTGCTCTCCCTTCTCGCGCGTGAAATCCGGTGGCTCAGCTTTGTGTGGGCCTAAAGGCACGTCTTCTTTGGTGGGATCGACCGTGCGCTCGGGCGCCGCCTCGGCTCCGGCGCGCATCCCGCCCACTACGCCCGCAACCTGCGCCGCGAACTCCGCCAACTCGGCGAGCTGCATGGCGGTCTCCATGCTCGCTCCGGCCGCGCGGGCGGCGCCATATACGCCGGCCTGCACGCTGCCTGCGCCTGCCGGATCGAGGGCTTTGCCTACCCGCTGCGCGTCCCCCTTCATGACGTCGTAGGCATTAGGATGCTCCTGAGCGCGCCACTTTTCAAACGCCTCTTGCCGTGCCTGACGAGCCGCCTCCCGCTCGCCTTCACGCGGCATGCGGACGGAAGGTCCCTCATACTTTTCACCATCACCGCTCTTGGCCTTTTCCAGTTTCTCGGCCTCATCAATTTTCTTCGGGATGCCATCTCGCAGCAGCAACTTTGACAGCTCAAATATCTTTTCAGTAACCGATAACTTGGCCGAATCGACGATGTGCGAAATCTCGACCCGGTGCTCCTTGATCCACCCGGCAAAAATCTTCTCGCCCGCGTGGGTTTCCTTCCAGTCCGCGCGGTCCGTCTTCGCAGGATGCTGATCCGCACCGGTATCGCCAGGCTTTGCCCTCTCTGGCGAAGGATGGGCCTGGTTCTTGACCGGCGCGTCTTTGTCGCCCACCGCTTGCACCGGTGGACGGTCATGCGCTTCCGCTGCCTTCGACTCGTCGGGGGCGGCCGCCTGGTCCTTCCCGGGCGCCTCCTTAGCGCCGGCGTGATCGGCCCTTGCAGGCTGATGGTACTGCCCGACGCTGTCGGCCGGCTGCTGCTTCTCGCCGCGAACTTTTTCGCTAGCAAAGCCCGTTTCCCCACTGCCAGAAAATGCCGCAAACGCTACGTCATCACGCCCAACTGATTTTTGTGTATCCTCCCGCAGGCGCTTGCCCGAAAAGAGAATGTCAGGTAAATTTGGGTTGCCGGTCGCCTCTGGTCGGTAACCCATCACTGGAGCGTCGTTGGGCTTGAGCTTGTCGTTCATTTGTACCACCTTTGCAAGAGACAATTTTCCTTACAACCGCTGCATCGAGTGTACTACCGGAGAAATGCATGCCGCAATCAAGACTCGACACGCTGTCCTCTTGGCGTTGCACTTTTTGTGGCCAGGACAATCCTGCTGACAAGCAGCAGTGCGGCACTTGCGATTCGGAACGAATCGGAGGCGATAGTCAGCGCGGGCGGAACTCCGCGCCAGTACCTATACCGGCGCCAGAGCTGACACCTGAGCCCAAATCGAAACCGAGACGAAAACCCAAGCCAAGACCTGATTCACAGTCAGCGCCACAACCAAAGGCACAGCCACGACCAAGACCGGCACCCAAGCCACCGCCGACGCCAGCTCCGTCGCCCAACATTACGCAATATTTTACCGGGATCGTCAGTCATGCCGGCATCGCGCCTGGGGGGGCTGTAGGAACTGGAACTGGTGCAGTGCGCCAGGTATTTGGCGGCAACGAGGGTGGTGGATTCGATTACGTCGACTTCCGTGTGCAGGCCTGGGAAGCTGGGCAACCAGGGCCAAAAGCTGTCCCCGTGCGGTGGTCGACCCGGGGACCAAGCGTTTTCGTCCATGACGGTGACACGGTCACGCTTGTCGGGCCTTCAGCGAACACTCCCTACGCACTCGTCAATCACAGCGCCCAATTGGTATGCACTGCAGGCAAGCGCAACGCAGCCCTCAAGGTTATCGAATTGGTCTTCATGCTTATACTGTCCACCTTCTTCGGTCTCATGTGCGCGGCGTATGTCAGAAGCGTTACGGGCATGCTGATACCGTACCTAATAGTTCTCTATCCGGTGTTGCGCAAAATGCGGCGCATCGCACAAGACTGTCACCACAACTCCCAGTGCGGTGTCTATACAGCCGTAGCGAACAAGCTCATCAGCTGGAAGCCAGCCAACCATACGGCTCCAGCGGGTCTGGTCGAGGGGGTGATGGTCATCAACGTGCGCGAGGGCGAAAAGACAGTGGGATGGGAAGTTTTTCGTATCGCCGTGGACGGACGGGACGACGATAAATTGGTATGCGCAGTCCGTTCTGAACATTCCAAGAGTGCACTGCGGGCAGGAGACAGCGTCAGATTGCCCGGGACCGTTACCCGAGGCAGGATCAATACGATCCGCACATTCGAACTCGACTGAGCCGTATACCCGCCGACAACTTGAGAAAGGCGAACCACATGAGCGTGAAGATGTCTGGCAATCTATCTCTCGACGCCCTGCAGCGCATCAGCTACGAACCGGACTTCACGCAAGCCCAGCAAGAGGCACCGGTCGCAGCCAGCGCCATGTTCACGTTAGCCGAGTTCGGCGTCGAGATGACTGATGCGCGCCACACAGAGCCGCGGCGGCTGCAAACCACAGTGTTTGGCGCTGCCGCTGCCGGTGCCGGTGCCGCACCCCAAGAGTTGCCGCGTCTGGCCAGCCTGCTAGTGGGCGCGCATGGGGTCGGCACAGGTATATCGTTCGGGGTCACGTCGGCCGGTGGACGGATCAGCGTGCACAGCGGACACTTTCAACGCAACGCCAAGAGCACGACCGCAATCGGGCGCGCGCTGATGCTGCGCCTGCTGCGCAGCCATGTGGCACCGGTGCGAGCGCACGCAGCCGCGGCAGCCACTTGGACCGGCTTCGAGAGGGGTGGCCTCGCGTTGGGTATTCCACTGCCACAATCAGAAGTGGGCACCGCAGGGCGTCCCGTTGACCGCCTGATCCGCGCCCTGATCGGGAGCACCTGGGGCTACCAGGTTTTGGCTGAGCCGATCGCTTCGGCCGGAATCACCAAACTGCGCGACTTGGTATTGGCCGAGATTCGCCGGGCCGACGCCGCCAGGGCTGCCGCAGGAGTCACCGATCCGCAGGCGCAGCGCTATGTCGACTTGCTGCAGGCGTCACTGCACGATCTGTCTCTAGGCGCTGCGCTTGGTTTATGGCGCACGGCCACTTATCTGCTGGCGTCGGAGTCGAATTTCCAAGAGCTCGCGGCGCTATGGCGCGGCTTGTACTCCGAAGGCGGCATCAGCCGTGAGCCGATACGCATTGCCGAAGACACAGTGGTGCTGGACTGGGCGCGACGGCAAGCGATGCCGCTCGGCCCCTCCGTGGAAATGTTCAATCCGTTTCCATTCCAAAGTCTGCTGACATCACATCAGTTGGCCCACCTGGTCGACCTTCCGTCGCAGGAGGCACCTGGCATCATCATACGGAAGTATGCCCGCTTCGACACAGCGCCGACCATCGGTGCAGTTGCTGATCGCAGCGCCCTTGTTGGCCATATCGACTACGCCGGCGTCCAGACCGAGCCCTACCGGATCGACCTCAACTCCCTAACGCGGCACGTATTCGTGGCCGGTGTGACGGGCGCTGGGAAGACGAATACGATGGTGCACATACTTCGCCAGTTGCACGAACACGGCATTCCGTTCCTGGTGCTGGAGCCAGCCAAAAGCGAATACCGCGCCTTACAGGCCGATGGTGTGCTCAAGGATGCGCTGTCAATCTACACAGTAGGGGATGAGCGCACCGCGCCGATCAGGATCAACCCGTTCGAAGTGGTTGGCTGGCCGGCCACATCGGTCAGCGTGCACATCGATCTGCTGCGCTCCTGCTTTGCCGCGAGCTTCGGACTCTGGTCGCCGCTGCCACAAATCCTGGAACAATGCCTGCACGAGGTCTACCGCGATGAAGGCTGGGACCCGGTGACCAATACCAATCATCGACTGGGACCGGGCGACGACCCATTCCAAGCTTTTCCCACGCTGACCGCGCTGGCAGAGAAGGTCGACACCTATATTCATACCCTCGGTTACGATGACCGGGTCCGCGCCGACTTGCGAGCGGCCCTGTTGACGCGCGTGAACGGTCTGCGCGTTGGCGGCAAGGGGGCGATGTTCGACACGCGCGCCTCGATGTCCATGGCGGCCCTGCTGGCTAGTCCGTGCGTGCTGGAATTGCAGAACCTGGGCGACGACGACGACAAAGCTTTTCTCATGGCACTATTGTTCATACGGCTGGTCGAGCATCGCCGCAGCACTGTCTCCGGACGCGAACTGAGTCACCTGCTGGTCATCGAGGAAGCTCACCGCCTCCTGACCAATACGGGCGGGAAGTCCGGCAATCCGGAACAGGCCGACCCGCGGGGCAAGGCCATTGAAACCTTCGGCAACCTGATATCGGAAATCCGCGCCTACGGCCAAGGCATCGCCATTGTTGACCAAGTGCCCACCAAGTTGGCTCCGGACGTCATCAAGAACACCAATCTGAAAATCGCGCACCGGATCGTCGCCATCGATGACCGCGAAGTTCTGGCCGGTGCGATGGCGATGAACCCGCAGCAGACAGCTGCGCTGGCGACCTTCGGAGTCGGCGTCGTAGCCGTTTTCCAGGACGGCGAGGACGCGCCATTACTGCTAAGCGTTCCCGCCGTGAAGGACAACCTGGGAACGTCGCCCACAGATGCAGACGTTCGGGTGCTAATGCGCGCTCGCCAGGGTAGTCCCGACCTTGCGGTGCCGGCAGGGCCCCATCCTTGGTGTACCAGTACCTGCGGTGGCGCCGGTGCATGCCAGGTGCCGGACACTTCAGACCCTTTGCTGCTGCAGGCGTATTCGAAGGTAGTGGTCTCGGCGCTGGGCGACCCTATGTCGCTGCGCGACCGGCTGGCGGCATTTGCGCGGACAGCCAGCATGCGGCTCGGCTCAGCGCTGACGCAGCGCCAGCTGGTGTGCCTGTGCTCGACCCTGGGCGGCCGGCTGGCGAGGCGCTGGGGTGCGCCCCTGATGGCCGAGCACGGCAAAGCGCAGAGGTTCGCGGAGGCGCTTGCGAACGCCTGTTCCGAAAGCCTAAATACGGGCGTCAGGGCGAGCACGGCGAAAGAATTTAGAGATGCTGCGCGCACGCTGTTGGGCGATGCCTACCCGGACTTTTGCAGCGCATGCCAGCTTGTCCGCGAAAGGTTTGGTGACACCCAGCCCTGTTTCAGCCGCGCCGCAGTGCTGAGCGCGGTGAACGATGGAAAGATCTTGTCCAGGCTGTCGGAGGCGCTCAACGGGGACTTCGCCGATGCCGATCCCACGCTTGGCCGCACGTCTCAAGTCGTCAACGACGCCGCCTACGAGCTAATCGATTTTCCAGATGAAACCTCAGCCGCGCCTTTGGGAGAAGGCAGCCGCGCGCGGCGCTGCCTTTTTTGCGTGGCATTTCACGGCATGGTCGCGGCCCGGCCTTGGGACCACGGGAGGGTTGGTGCGGAGCTGGCGAAACTGGCGCGCAGGTTCGAGCCTACGCCCGAATGAAGTGGCCGGAATTTTCGGAAACCCGTAGCGGAACAGTTCCGTCTGCGTGTTTATCCATGAATGCTAGCCGCCGCTGTCCGGGGATAGCGATGTGAAGCGGAATTCTCTCTCCAAACTGGTTCCGGCTCCCGAGGACGGCTGCGCCGTCCTCGCTCTTGTCTAGGCGCGGCATTGCCTCCGGCCGTAGCAGCGCAACCGCCAGCTCGGTTCGTACCTGCTCGGCCGCGCTGCGCTCGTGTACGGTTTCTTCGTGCGCGGCGAGCATGTCCGTCAACATTGGTCAATGGAAGAGCGGAATCAAACATGGGAGGTTGGGCACATGGACAGAGTAGACGCAGCAAAGCGTAGTCGAATCACGGCGCACGTTCGCTCGAAAGGAGCGTGGCCCGAAATGGCTGTGCGGCACATGGTTAACGCCGCTGGCTTTAGGTTGTTGCATTGCCCGTTGCCTCCCGGGTGACCCGATCTCGTGTTTGCGAAACGGAGAAAATAAATCTCTATTCACGGATGCTTTTGGCAATGAGAATTTGTCGGACGTTGAAGGTCGTGGCGTGCCATGGGAATTTTTAGCCGCAGAAAGTTGTATGCAGTTAATGCGTAGATTCCTCTGAATCCCGGATCGCACGGTAAATTTTCTTGACTAAAATTATTCAGATCGTGTTGCCTGTCTATATTTCTTTCTGCGATGCTTGTTACAAGCTGGCACAGTGACGAGCTAAAATGAGTGAGTTTTTTCTGCAACGAACAGGATGGAAATGGAATTTAGAGATCAAGTTGTCATAGTTACTGGCGCAGGAAACGGCCTCGGCCGCCAACACGCCCTGGCCCTCGCCGCCCGCGGCGCCAAAGTCGTCGTCAACGACTTCAGCCCCCCAATCACGGCCGCGGATGGCACGACCGCCACCCCCGCCGACTTGGTCGTGCGCGAAATCCAAGCCGCCGGTGGCACCGCCATGGCTTTCAACTGCTCCGTCACCGACGAAGCAGCAGTCGCGGCCATGGTTGCCGCCACCATGGCCGCATGGGGTCGCATCGACATCCTGGTCAACAACGCAGGTATCTTGCGCGACAAGAGCTTTTCCAAGATGCCACTGGACGACTTCCGTCTCATCGTCGACGTGCACCTGATGGGCGCAGCCATTTGCACCCAGGCGGTCTGGAACATCATGCGCGCCCAAAAGTATGGCCGCGTCGTGATGACAACATCGTCCTCGGGCCTGTACGGCAACTTTGGCCAGGCCAACTACGGCGCAGCCAAGATGGCGCTGGTCGGCCTGATGCAGACCCTGTCGATCGAGGGCGCGCGCGATGGCATCCACGTCAACTGCCTGGCGCCCACCGCCGCCACCAAGATGACCGAGGGCATCATGCCGCCCGCCGTGCTGGAAAAGCTGGCGCCGGAATCGGTCACGCCCGGGTTGCTGTACTTGGTGTCGAAGGAGGCGCCTACCCGCGTCATCCTGTGCGCCGGCGCGGGCACATTTGAACGCGCGTACATCACCATGACTGCGGGCGTGCATATCGGCACCGGTGACGATGCGGCCGAGCGGGTTGCCGAGAATTTTGAGGCGATTTCCGATCGCGGCGATGAGACCGTACCGATGGATGGATCCGCGCAGGGGTTAAATGAGGTGGGAAAGGCGATGGCTGCGTTGGCAGGGGACGAGGAGTACGGGCGGTAGCAGGGGGTTTGGTGGGCGGCGCGGCGCAGGCATGGCTCGCGTCTTGGGTGATGCCGGCGCTGGCGGAATGCGCGCGTTGCGCTTTTCCGCCCTACTTGATGTGCCCGGATAATAGGGGCGCATCGGCTTCGTCAGGGCACAAGGATAATCAGCTGCCGCGCACCCAACTGAAAACGGACGCCTGGGGCGTCCGTTTTCACTCAGCAGTTGCCCTTATGGCGCGTAAGTCGCTTTGACGCTGACGCCCGAGATAGCCGAATATGTGTTCACGCCAACGTAATACGTGCCGGCGGCGGGCGCGCTGACGGTACAGGTTTCCGTCGCGGCAGGGCTGTCCGATTTGCAGGTGTAGCTGGTGGCCGACGGCAGCGAGCCCAGTTTGACGAACAGGTCCGGGTCGCCGCCCGGGCTGCTCAGCTCAAACTTCACGCTCGTTTTCCCGGCGGGGACCGCGAACTGAAAGTGCTGCCAGGCGCCGGCCGCCGCGCCCTGTCCACTCGTCCAGACGCCATTTGCCAGCACCGGATAGCTGGTGCCGCCGCCGCTCAACGTGCCTTTCATGCCAAACCACCCGAGCGACGAGTAGTTCGAAAAACCGTTGGCCGGGGTGCCCTCGGCGCCGCCGCGCACCACGATCCGGTAAGTGCCGGCCGGCAGCGACAGGTTGGTGAATTGCGCCGAGCGATTCACCGACAAGTTACTCGATGCAACCACGGTATTGGCAGCGTTGTAGATCGTCGCCGAAACGTCGAGCATGCGCAGGTATTCGAGCGGGTCGATACGCAGGTTCAGCGTGGCCACGCCGCCGGTGGTAAACGTAAAGGTGTCGGTGTCGGTGTTGCGCTCGATCTGGCCAAAATTGCTGGTCGGCTCAATCGCCCCATTGCTGGCGACTACCAGGGCGCGCGAAGTGGGGTTGTCGTCTGCCATGTACGGCACCTGTTCGCCACTGTTCATGGTGGTCAGGTCGTCTTCTTTGTTGGTTGCCGTCGTGTATTCGCCCCGGCTCCAGGTCCACAGCTGATTGGCCCAGTTCGCGCCCATCCAGTAGTTGCCCATGATCGGACCCCACTGGTAGGCGGCGATGCCTTCGAAGTATTCGCCGCCGCTGCCGCCGCCATCGTGGTTCATGCCCATCTGGTGACCAATTTCGTGCGCGCCGGTCATACCGATGCCGTATCCATAGTCAAAGCCGGACCCCGGATTGCGGTACAGCGTGCCTGCGGCCGTGGTGCCGAAGGAATGGAGGGGAGCGAACGAACGGCCGTCTTGATTGATGAAGTTGATGATGCCGGTCCGCAGGGGATTGGCCGCGCGCGCCGCGTTGTAGACGGCCACGTTGGTCGTCACGTTCAGATTGAACATCGAATACTGGTCGGCGATCGATTGCCAGGCGCGGTACATGTTTTCGCGGGTCACGCCATTTAGTGGCGTGGAGCCGCTCATCACGGCCGCGAGGTTCAGGTAAAACACGTAGGGGCTGCCGGCTTTGCTTTGCAGCTGCAGCACGTCTTGATTCTGATAGGGGCCGATATGCGGTGCCTGGCGCAGCGCCATGGGGCTGTACACCGGATGCACCGCGCCCGCGAGCAAGGTCATCCCGGCGGCACGCGCGTTGCTGTAATCGGGGTCGAAATCAGGGACGATTTTCTTGATGTCGACTTCCGTCAGCCATACCTTGCCGGCCGCATCAGTGGTGTATTCGAAGGCTTGCCTGGTAGCGTATTTGAGCAGGTAGCCGTACAATTTTTTCTTGTTGCCTTTGAGGATGAAAACCGAATTGGGTGTATCGATCGCGGTGCCGCTGATCGAGACGTTCCCGTCTTTCTCAAAGTAGTCGCGGATATTTGCTGCAACCACATTTCCCTTCACCGAGTGTGCTACCAGCGAGCGGCCGTTGGCGCGCTGGGCGGCAAGAGCTTTGACGACGGTGTCGATGCTGCCAATGTCGATACCGCCGGCTTGGGAAAGTGTTGCCGCTGATGGCGGCTTGTCTTGTGCCATCGCGCCACTGGAAATGAAGGCTGCGAGCAAGAATCGCCCCGTGTGATGAAGTGTCATGTGTCGTCCGTTATAGTGTGCTTGTTGTCGGGAACGTAAAATGGCACCGCTTCAAGCAGTACCATTGAAAGCTATCGGTGTTCCAGTTCCGATGTGCTAACATTAGCAGAATATAATGTTTCTAATGCGAAAATCTGACCTTTCCTTCCTTCGCAAAACCCGCCCCTAGCGAAGCGGAATATCATGCTGGTTCAGGCCGGTAAAAATGGCTGAAATACCAGAAATAGGCATTAACCGATAAATAAATACACGGTCACAATCGCCATTTCCATTGATTGTTGTGTTTAATTCTGGTCACTTGTTGGCGATTCTCCACAACCTCTCCACATCTAACGCAGCGCGTACCGCTTCATCTTGTTCAGCAGCCCCACCCGCGAGATGCCGAGCTGTTTCGCGGCATGGGTATGATTGTGGTCAGTCTCGTCCAGCGCCGCCACGATCAGGCGCTTCTCCAGCGCCGCTACCTGCGCATCGAGCGAGCCATCGAGCGCCGCATGCGAAGGCCCGGGCGCTTCGCCACAGGCCAGCGCCAGATCATCCACCGAAATGCACGGCTCGTCCCCGGCCAGCGCCGCCGCAGTCTGCATCGAATGCTGCAGTTCGCGCACATTGCCCGGCCAGCTGCGCGACAGCAGCCACTCCAGCGCCGCCGGCGCCAGGCGCTTGGGCGGCGCCATGCGCGCGGCCAGCGCCTGCACGATCAAAGCCACATCTTCGGCGCGCTCGGCCAGCGCGGTGGTGCGCACCTGGATCCCCTTCAACCGATAATACAAGTCGTCCCTGAACGTCTTGTCTTCCACCATGGTC
Organism: Massilia sp. TWP1-3-3; assembly: GCF_049897805.1. Classification (NCBI taxonomy): domain Bacteria; kingdom Pseudomonadati; phylum Pseudomonadota; class Betaproteobacteria; order Burkholderiales; family Oxalobacteraceae; genus Massilia; species Massilia sp. TWP1-3-3. The sequence continues at coordinate 45,251 of NZ_JAFCWX010000019.1, read as the reverse complement.
GCCAGGTCGCGGTTGGTGGCGGCCACCACGCGCACGTCCACCTTGGTCTCGGTCCGCGCGCCCACCGCAAAAAAGCTGCCGGCCTGCAGAAAGCGCAGCAGCTTGACCTGCATCGCCAGCGGCATGTCGCCAATCTCGTCGAGGAACAGCGTGCCGCCGTTGGCCGTGGCGATCAGCCCCGGCCTGTCGCGGTCCGCGCCCGTAAAACTGCCTTTGCAGTGGCCGAACAATTCACTCTCGAACAGCTCCGGCGGAATCGCGCCGCAGTGCACCGCCACAAACGCCTTGGCGCTGCGCTTGCCGTTGGCGTGCAGCGCGCGCGCCACCAGTTCCTTGCCGGTGCCGCTGGGGCCCGTGATCATCACCGGCACGTCGGTGGGGGCGATGCGGCGAATCAGCGCGCGCAGTTCGCGCAGGTCGGCGCTGATGCCGATCAGGCCCATGGTGGCGTCGGCCGGCAGCGCGCGCTCGCGCATGTCGGCCAGCTCGCGCTCCAGCCGGCGCTTGGTCAGCGCGCGCTCCACCACTACCTTCAGCAAATCCGGGTCCAGCGGCTTGGGCAAAAAGTCCCAGGCGCCCGCGCCGATGGAACGCAGCGCCAGTTCGCGGTCGGCGTGGCCGGTCATTACCACCACCGGCGCGGGGGCCAGGCCGGGCAGCAGCGCCAAGCCTTCGTCGGGTAAAAAAGAGGGCGGCAGCGCCAGGTCCAGCAGCACCAGGTCAAAGGTGTGCCGGGCGCATAGCGCGACCACTTGTTCGGCCGATGCTGCGACCTTGACGTCGTAGCCAAGGCTGGCGAGCCAGTTGCCGCACAGGCGCTGGAATGCGGGTTCGTCGTCGACGAGGAGGATACGTTCGGTGGTCATGGGTTGCCTGGCAAGGTGAGTTCAAAACAGCAGTTCCAGCCTTCGCGCGTGGCCAGGCGCACCGTGCCGCCGTGCGCCTCCACCAGCCGGCGCACGATGGCAAGACCGAGGCCGGTGCCGCCCGGGCGGCGCGTGGTAAACGGCTGGAACAAGCCCGCGGCAAGGTCGGCCGGCACGCCGGGGCCGTTGTCGCATACGCGCAGATTGATCATGCCGTCGGCCTGGCGTGCGGCGGTGACTTCAATGCGTGGCGCGGCGCGTCCGCGCATCATGGCAATGGCGTTGCCGATCAGGTTATTGAGTATCTGCTCGCCGCGCAGCGGGTCGATCAGCGCGCACAGCGTGTCGTCGATGGCCACGGCAATGGGCTGGCCGGGAAAGCTGGCCACCACGCGCTGCACCAGTTCGGCCACCGGCACCGGTTGCCGGTTCAGCCGCACTTCGCCCGAGTAACTGAGCAAGTCCTGGATCAGGTGGTCGGCCCGTTCGATCTGGGCGCGGATTTCGGCCCGCGTTTCGGGCGGCGAGCCGACGGCGGCCATGCTGATGATGTTGAGCGGGTTGCGCAGCTCGTGCGCCACGGTTGCGGCCAGCCCGCCCAGTTCGAGCAGGTGGGCTTTTTGCATGCGCTCCTTTTCGTGTTCGGCATAGCGCAGCAGTTGTTCGAGCCGCGCGGCGGCGGCGGCCAGGAGCGCGCCAAATACTTCGCCCACGCGCAGCACGCCGGGCGTGGCGCCTTCAAATTCGATCAGGTCGCTGTGCCAGTGCGCGCCGTGCTGGCCGCTTGCCGCCACCGGGTAGCAATGGATGCCCGGTGTGCCGGGCGTTGGCAAGGCGGCGCCCAGCGCCACCACCATTGGCTGGCGCAGGTGCGCGCCCAGCGTGGCGCCGGCAGCCTGTTCCAGCGCCTGCCAGCTGTCGGCGGCATCGAGCCGGGCGCGCCAGCCGGCCAGCACGCCGGTTTCAAGATGGGCGCCGGGGAAAATCAGCTTTTCCATGGCGCGCCGCGACGGCCCCTCGAGCACCAGCATCACGCCCAGCATGGCCGAGCCGAGCAGCCAAAGCTGCCAGAGCGGGATTGCGGCGAGCGACGCCACGCCCGTGCGCGCGGCCATGCTGAGCAGCAGGCCAGCCAGCGCCACGGTCACGGCGGTGGCCAGCAGCCAGGCGAGCAGGCGGTTGGCCCACAGGTTCACGGCCATCAGGTCGTAGCGCAAGATTCCAAATACGAGCAGCAGCGCGTAGCCGGGGAACAGGATCACGCTGTACGGGAAGATGGGGATGCCGAAAGACGGATTGAGAAACATCAGCGTGGAGGCCGATCCCCACGCGCCCGAAAAGCAGATCGCCAGGATTTTGCCGCGCCGTTTGGGCGCGGCGCCGGGCAGCTCGGCCAGGACCAGGAAGTAGGCCCACAGGCTGATGCTGCTGACGAAAATACCAGGCACCCAGCCCGCGGCGGGAAAGAGATAAAAGCGCTTGAAGCCGAGCCAGGGCGTCATTGCGCCCATGTCCGTCACCTGCACCATCACCACCGTGGCCACGCCCAGCGCGTAGCACACCAGCAGTTGGCGCGGCTTGTCGCGGTTCAGGAAGCGGAACACGAAGTGCAGAAAAAATACGGGGTTCAGGGGGCCGCAGTTGATCAAGCGCTTGCCCAGTTGGGCGGTGCTGTCGTCGCCCAGGTTGATGGCCAGCTGGCCCAGGCTCCAGCAGCCCACGCCCACGCAAAACAGCGCCAGCGGCTTGATGCCGCTCTGGTGCGGCCCCTTGGCCCACAGCCAGCCGGCCAGCGCCAGGCTGACCGCGCATTGCACCGCGAGCGAGAAGTAATAAAGGCCGTACAAATCCATGGGCGCCAGCAGAGCTTGGTAGTCCGAAGGGGCTCACTATATCGCAAGCCAAAGCAAAACAGGGCCGAAGCCCTGTTTTGAAGTCCTGCTACCGCCCGGGTGCTGCTTAAGCCTGAGCGGCCTTCTTGCGACGCGATGCAACCACGCCGATCAGGCCCAGGCCCAACAGGAACATGCTTGCTGGTTCTGGAACCGCCTGGCCGGTGAAGCCGCCGATGGTGAACACTTCGAGCGCGCGGATTTGCATGTTCGAGCCGTTGTAACCGGAGCTGTCGACCAGCGAGTTCGCGCCGCCGCTGCCATAGCTGTAAGCGTACGAGTAGCCCATGTCGAGCGTGTTATTGACGTAAATGTCGTGGCCACCGCCGAACGTAGGACCATAGCCGGCGACGTTCGCCGTTTGATACTCGTTCGTCTGCTGACGCTTGACGCCGTCGGTCAGGTTGAAAACGAAGCCGTCATAGGTGTTCGTGACGTTGTAGCCGCTGAAGGAATTCCAGCTTACCGGATCATATCCGCCAATTGTCTTCCAGGTAATGCCGTCTTCCGACGCGCTCATCAGCGCAAAAGTTGCGCCCTTGCCGTCGGCTGCCGCGTGGAAATTCGTGGCGGTGCTGCCATTGGTTTTGGTGAAGATGTTGGTGAGGGTCAGCTGACCCTGGCCCAACCACAGTTCCAGTTGCGATTGGCCTGCAGCATTAATCAGGGTCGAGCCACCGACGACGACGCCGGCATGGGCGCTCATTGACAGGGTGAGGACGGCTGCGGCGATGAGGGTCTTGGCGAACATGATTTCTTTCTGGGTTAGGAACGATGTATTTTCTTAGCAAGGTCCATGCCAACAGGAAACTTTGCGGTCATTTTGTCCTTAAAAACATTAACTTAGTAAAATTTACGCAGTGAAAGTTTTGCTAAGATTTGGTCAACTATTCTTGAAGTGTAAAGATTCCCGACAAGACACATGCTTGCAGTTGGCCGTAAGCGACGTTGCTATTGGCAACGCGATTAATGTATAGCCCACTTACACCAATCACCATCAGCGCGAGAGAAAACTACATAAAAACAAGGAGTTGGTGCATTCCGACGAGTGGCGCAGCGATTGTGTGTAGATAGGCAAGACCAACTGCCTATTCGCCGCCGCCATGACTATCGTGTTCGCCACCGCGTTCTGCCCGCCAGTTACAAGCAAATTTTACGGGGCTGCCGCGAAACTGATGGGGAAACTGTGCGGAGCAGGAATCGCGAGTTGGACGACGATAAACCACACCCACATCGTCCCCCGAACGAGGGTGTTGCAAAGGGGGCGGAAGAGCGACGGCTTGGGCGCCCCCTTTTTCGACATGCTTGCGTTCCGTGGAGGCCTGTCGGCATGCGCTTCGCTTTTCCGACGGTCCATGCGCCCCTATTGCAACAGCCTCGAAAGCGGGGACTCATGGAACGGACGAGTCGCAGCTTCCCTCATTCTGGCTGGTCACTGTGACACATTGATTTCAATAAACCATTGGCATCCGTCCTATGGGTCCCCGCCCGTGCGAGGACGCTTGCGGCGGGCTTGTCTGCCGCCGGGTAAAACGGGACCCGGTGCCCGATCCGGTTTCACATCAAACGACAATCCCATAGCCGAGCTGACGAACCGCGCCGCGAAACGCCGCTTCGCGATCCTGGCGCGCCACCAGATGCCGTTCGCCCGCGCGCATGCACAGCTTGCCCGTGGCCATGTTCGCGGCAATCAGGCCGGCGGTGTCGGCGTCCACGCATTCAATCAGAACGCTCGCCCCAAGCACGGTCATGGCTTTGCCTTTCCTGGCGCAAGTGCGCAGGAAGCTCTCGACCTGGGAGGGCAGCGGCTGGCTGTCGCGCTCTTGCAGGAACGCCAGCAGCGACGCCGTCTCGGCGCCGCGTTCAATGGCCGCAATCGTTTTCTGCTGATCGAGGCGCCACAGGGCGCCGTCTTCGGTGCTGGCCCAGTTCTCCAGCTGTGCCGCCAGGCCAGGCAGACCGGTCTGTCGCTGACGGCAATCAGGCCCTGGTCGACCGCGCGCAGCATTGCCACCACATCGTGCAGCGCTTCGGCTGCGGTGGCGCGGATGGTCAGCGGTTTGCTATCCTCATCCACCTGCGGCGCTCGCGCATGGCTGGCGAGGGTATTGAGCGCGGGCTTGGGGGTAAAGGCTTTCAGGTCGGCGTGCAGATCGCGCGGCAACGCGATCTCGCCGTCCAATTCGTAAAGAAACAGGCACAAGGGCGTCAGCACGCTTGTTATATGCGATTTTTTTGGGTCTTGCTGGGTAAAAGCGGGCGCCTTGCCGTATTTGGCGGCAAACTTGGAAGCCTCGAAGACGCCTTGCGGATGATGCGCCGCTTCGCCCACGGCCAGGCGCTGGCACGGGTCCAGCCTTTCCCAGGCGTTGAGCCAGCCTTTGCCCGCCATTTGCTGCAGGATCAACGACACCAGCACGTCCTTGCGGGCGAGCGGGACCGGGTCCGGCAAATAGACGAGCAATTCCTTGATGCTGGTGAGATTGAGTTTGTTGATCAGGTCATGCAAGGTCGTCATGGCGGTCGCGCTAAAAAAACGACATGCATGACAATTCGGGACGGTGGCGTCAAGCGGCGGGTTTGCGGCCCGCCGCCGCGCTATTCACCTTTGAGAAATGCGCTTGGATCGCGTTCAAAGTCGCCGCACTTGGTGAGGAATTTGTCGGCGACGGCTTCGAGTTCGGTGCGCAGCAGAGCCAGCAGCGCCTTGCGTTCGGGGCACTGGCGCACCGACTGCGAGGGGCTGAGCGTGAGCAGGATCGTGGTGATGAGGCTGACGAGGCCCTGTGCCAGTTCCGCCATTTCCTTGGGAATGGCAAAGTGGCTGACCGAACTTTGAAAGTCGCCAAAGACATCGAGCACGCGCGCCGTTTCCTGGATCATGCGCGCATCGGTAAAGTAAGGGCCTTCGTCGATCAGCGAAAAAATGCCGGAAGCGGTGCCGGTCAAATCCTTGCTCGCCTGTTCAAGGCGCGATAAATTGCGGTGCCACGACTCTTCGCGCCATTTTTCCATCTGGATGAACGCTTCGATTTCGCTTTTGATTCTTGCCTGGGCTTCCAGGCTGGCGCGGTCGTGGCCAGCCATGAAGCGCTGGCGCATGGCGCGCTCGGCTGCTTCAAAGCTTTCGCGCTTGTCGCGCTCGGCCGCTTCAAACTGCTGCCACTTGGTTTGCGCCGCTTCGCGCTCGGCATTGGCCGCCGCGGCCAGGGATTGCTCGAAGGCTTCGCGCTTTTGCGCTTCATTGCGTTCGTGATTTTCGCGCACGGCTCGCTCGGAGCGCTCGAAGGAGCGGCGCGCTCTTTCGATGTCGCGGTCGGCCCAGATTTTCCAGCTCGTCATCAACAGCGATGCGATCGCGGCAATGACGGCGACGTATACGACATAAGTCTGCGGCATGAGATTCTCCCGAAATGAGGTGGCGACCGTATCGGCGAAACACGGTCGCGCTCTGTGGAAGTTTCCCCGATCTAATGTTGCTTCGCTTTGATCGATGTCGGGTGGAATTGAATGAAGCTTAGAAACCTTTGACGACTGTTGCGGTGTGGCCAACTTGCGGCGGCGCGGCGAAAAATTCACCGACCAGCTTGCGCCACTCGTCGAAGTCGGCACTTTCGCGGAAGTCGACCATGTGGTTCTCGACCGTTGCCCATTGCACGAGCAGCGAATAGTGCGATGGTTGCTCAACCGAACGCTCAAGGCGCATGGCGCTGCATCCCTTGGCGCGCTGGAACAAGGGAACTGCGGCTTGGACGGCGGCTTCAAACGCGGTTTCGGTACCTGGCTTGACTTGAATTTCTGCAACTTCCATGAACATGTTGATTCTCCGGTGAGCAAGTATTGTATCGGCTTCACCGGTACCGCGTTGCCAACCTGATATTTGCACTTGGGGAGTCAGTTCAGTGCTGGCGCTTCTTTTCGGCCACTTCGATCGACGCCAGCGTATCGCGGGCCGCCGCCTGCCACTGGCCGCCCAGGGCAATTGCCTGTTCGGCCGCCGCACGCGCTTCCGGCAAGCGGCCCAGTTCCATCAAGGTCACCGCCAGGTTGTTGAACGCCGGGCTGCTGTCGGGATGCAACGCTGAGGCCCGTTGATACGCTTCGGCCGCCGCAGCGCGGTCGCCTGCAGCGTAAGCGGTATTGCCCAGGCCAAGCGCCAGCGCCATGTTGGCCGGCCAGCGCTTGAGCCCCGCGGCGTAGGCCTTGCGGGCCTGTGCGGGCGGGCTGTTTTTTTCGTAAGCGACCAGCGCATCGACGGCCGGCGCTTCGGCCACCGTGCGGGGCAAGGCGCCAGGGGCCAGCGTGACCATCGACCAATAGTTGCTGCGCGCCCAGGTGTGCTCAAACGTGGACATGCGCATGACCATGCGTTCGGTCAGGCCGGAGCGCAGGATGATGTCGCCCTGGTCAAGGTCGTAGCCGATGACGAGCGCGTAATGCCATCTGGGCGCGATCGGCAGGCTGAGGTTTTGGAGAATCAATACGGGCGTGCCGGCCGCAACTTCCGCCAGCAAGGCATCAAGGCGGGGCGGCAGAGGCATGCTGAAAGCGCCGTTGCGCCGGCCTGCGGCGAGCATTTCCACTTGCAGGCTGCCTTGTCGTTGCGGCAGATAAACTTGGGGAACCAAGGCATCCGCATCTACCGCAAACCCGGCCGCGCGCAGCGACATGGCGAGCGCAGCAGGTCCGCACTGGTAGCGCTCTTGGGCGATGAAGGGCGTGGCCTTCAATTCCACCTGGCGCGGCAGATCCGTGCGCGCTGCCGAGCGCAGCGCGGTGGTTTGCGTCGCGCAACCGGACAGCAGCACCAGCACCAGTACCAGCGCAAGCCCTGGCAACCAACCGATCCGGAAGCGCTTTGATGCTGACAAATTAATGGCGCAGCGAGCGGGTGAACGGGAATACTTTGGTAAAGCCGATGATGTCGGTGATCAGCAAGAGCACGAAGATGAAGACGATCGTGCCGATGATGCCGTCAGCGCCGGCGGGCAGCGAGTCGACCTGCTTGGCGATCGAGGCGGTTTCAGCGTCGGTCATGGCGGCGACGCGAGCGCGCGCCTGGTCGGTGTCAATGCCCATCCGTTGCAGTTCGGCCTGGACGTCGGCGCGTTCGAACGATGCCGCCACTTTGGCGCGGTTTTGCACCGCTGTCGCAGCCGAGACCACTTGCTCGGTGCTGATCATGGTCGCTTGTACCGATTGGGTGAAGCCGAGGAACATGACTGACGTGATCAGCGTATGGGCGACTAATTTTTTAAGGGGATGGGTCATCGAAGGCTCCTTGAGCAAGTGTGTGTTTTTCATCATAACCGCTCAGGAAATCTTGTAGCAAGGGATGCACCTGATCGCGCGCGCCAATTGTGTTGAAAGACAGATTTTTGTGGCCTTTTGACGCCAAAACCTTGTCAAAAAAGTCTTGAAAGGCCACGCCGGCGCAAAATTACTGCAGGCGTATGGCAACGTCGAATATCCAGGTGCGGCGAATTTCGATCACGTCGTACTGGCGCGCGAGGGCGGGCGGGAAGGCACCGTAGGGCGCCTGGCTGGCGACGACCTTTCTGATCGATTCATCGATGGCGGGCACGCCGCTCGAGGCCACGAAGGTGACCTTTTCCACTGAGCCATCGGCGCGGATCGCCACCGTGACGATGGGTTGGACGTGGGCTTGTTTGACCACGTCGCGCAGCATGTCGATCGTCATGTTCATCTCGATTTTCTTGCTCATCGCTTCGGCGTACTGGACCAGGTCGGCATTCGGGTCGGCGCGGCCCAGCAGCCAGCCGCGGCGCAGGCCGCTGAGCCCGGGCAGCAGCGAGCGTGACGGGTTGCCCGGCGCCGGGTCGCGCTGGGCCGCCTCGGCGTTGAGTTGCTTGCCGATCGCGCGCAGACGCTCTTCGCGTTTGGCTTCCTGCTCGGCCCGCTCTCGCTGGGCCAGGTCTTGTTTTGCCTGGTCTTGGGTTGCGGCTTCTTGTTTTGCTGCGGATTGTCGCGCGGCCTCTTGTCTGGCTGCGTCTTGTTTTGCCGCGTCTTGTCGCGCTAATTCTTGTCGCGCCGCTTCTTGCCGTGCAGCTTCTTGTCGTGCAGCCTCTTGTCGTGCCGCGTCTTGCCTTGCCATGTCTTGTCGCGCCATCAGTTGTCGCGCTGCCTCTTGTCGGGCTATCTCTTGCGCTGTATCCTGCGCTGCCTTTTGCTTGACCTCTGCTTGTCGCGCCGCCTCTTGCCTTGCTGCTTCCTGGCGCGCAGCATCCAGTTGGTTTTGCGCCTGCCGCGCCGCTTCAAGCTGCGCTTGCCTTGTCTGCTCTTGCCGGGCGGCTTCCAACCGCGCATTCTGCTGAGCCTTTTCTTCCTGGGTTGCGCGCTCTTGCCGCATTGCTTCTAGTCGCGTCGCCTCTTGCCTGGCCATCTCTTGACGCTGTGCGGCGATTCGGGCTGCTTCCCGGTTCGTGGCGCTTTCAGTGCTTTGCTTTTCCTGCTCAAGCCGTGTCTGTTCCAGAGCCTCCTGTTCAGGCCGTGGTACCGCCTCAGGACGAACTTGCCGCTCGGCGACTGCGGGCGCTCTGACCGGTGGCGCGTCGGCTGCGATCGGCAGGTCTATGTTCGGCCGCTGCGCTGGGGCCTTGGCCGGCATCGGTGCTGGTGGCGCAATTGCTACCTTGGCGGCCTCGGTATCGGCCATGTCGGCGACGGTTGGGGACGGTGTGGCGGCAACCACCGGCAGCGTTGCGGGCGGCTCGGGCTGCGCCGGGGCAAGCAGGATGCGCAAATCATTGGCGCCCAGGCGCCTTTCTTTCCAAGGGAAATTGAGTCCGGGGAGGCCGAAGGTTTGCCCACCCAAGGCGACGCTCAGCAACAGGCCGTGAGCCAGCAAGGACAGCATCAGCGCAGTGTGCAGTCGCCAGGGGCCACGCTCGAGGATGGGGGCAGTTATCAATGGATGCCTTTGGCGGCGCGTGCAAGACGCAGTCAAACGGACTTCGGCAAGCTCCGTCTAAAGATTGTAAATCTTATCATGGTAGCCGGACTGGTCCGCCGCACGCAGGTGCGTGCCGGCTCACATCTTCTTACAAACTGCGCCAACGAATTTTGCAAAAGGCGCTAAGCTCTTGGCTCGGGAACTATGACGTGGGTAGCAGATTATGAAGTCGCAGCTTCTTGAAGACATTGGCCAAAGCGCTACCTTGTCCCTCGTGCCTTCTGGCAAAGCGCCACATGCCAGTATGCCCCAGGCGGACCAAGCAATTGGGCAAGAGCGCGCCACAACGCCTGTCAAGCCGCGCTCCGCGTTTGGGGTCTGGCGAGACAGGAGGGCTGCCGAGCCAGTACCTGAGCCAACTGCCATCGTGGAAGCGCCGCCTGTGCCTGTTGCTCCCGTTTCTGCGGCCGAAGCAGCGCTGCAAGGTCCGGTGTTCGACATCATCCTTTCCTCACCGCTGGCGCCGCAATCCGATTTGATCGAACCTGAAAGAACCTGGATCGAGCCATCGGTGCGGCGCTACTTGCTGTGCGGCTCGGTTGTCCTCGCAGGCGTGTTGATTGGTGCGTGGCTGTATGGAGAAAAAAAGGATGCTGGCGCGCTGGCGGTGGTCGCCGCGCAAGTGAATGCGCAACCGCAGATCGGCAAAGTCGTGAAGCGGCCCGCGATGGGCGTAAAGGAGTTCACGCTGGGTACTGACGGCGAAGTACGAGTAGCGTCGGTCGTGCCCGCTACGTCTCCGAGCGTTCCCCCGCATGCTGTACCCGTGGTTCCTCCCCTTGTGCTACTTGAGCCTAAAAAGGTTGCCGAACTGGTGCCTGCGGCATCTGCTGCACCGTTGCCAAAGCGCGTGCGTCGGGTCGAGCGCGCGCAAGTCATCGCGGCACCCGCGAAGGTAGAACGCGCGAAGGTGGCGCGCGAAAAGGTGGCGCGCGAAAAGGTGGAACGCGCGAAGGTGGACCGTGCACCCGAGCGTCCCGTTGCTCGCGAAGCGGAGCCGGGGTCGGCCTTCGCAATGAAAGCAACGCTCGAGGCATGCAAGAACCACGGATATCAGCCGGCGCAATGCGTCAAGCAGGCATGCAGCGTGGGGAAATACGGCTTTGTTTGCCGTGGCAAGTGATGTAATCCAAAACGCCCGGTGTTCAGCCGGGCGTTGTTTACAACTACAGTAGCTGTAGGGAGAACCAATTATTGGCGCATCGCCAGTTTCACGCCATTGCGAGACGCTAAATATTCGGCAGCATAATTTGGCACAGATTTACTCATGATCTGCCAAACGCCTTGAGGAGAAAACTTCTTGCGTCATTTATGAGAAGAACGACATATCTTTCAGGTATCGCGCAGTTGAATGAGCATGTCAGGCTGGCAAGAGCAACGCCGTGTCAAGCGGTTAAATGCCGCACAGAACTGCCGCCAAACACAGCGTGCTGACGCAACGATGGTGTAAACAAACTATAAAGCATTTTCTGGTCGGGCGCGCTGACGGCATCCAATGCTTCAAGATGTTGCGGTGACAAAACGATGTCCAACGCGGATGCGTTATCGGCTATCTGCGCTACTCGGCTGACGCCCATCAAGGTCGATGTCACACCTGCACGGGCAGTCACCCAAGAAAGGGCTACCTTTGTTTGGCTTAAGCCAGTTTCGTCAGCAACCGCCTTGAGCGTGTCCAGGATTTTCCAATTTCGTTCGGTAAATAGCGAGTCACCAAACGGATTGGCGCCGTCCAAGCGTTTGTCACTCTCCGGCCTTGTCTCTCCTTCTTGAGCTGCTTCGCGGGGCAGTCCAGCCGCTCGCGGTGCAGCGCTTTCAACACTCACCCGGTCATATTTCCCGGTAAGCAGGCCGAATGCAAGTGGACTCCATGGCACGATGCCCATGCCGAATTCTGCCGCCAAAGGGACGAACTCGTCTTCGATATCGCGGTTGACAAGAGAATAAAAAAATTGCAACGCGATCGGACCCGGCAGACCGCGGGTCGCGGCCAAGGTCGCCAGTTTTGAGATGTACCACGCTGGTGTGTTCGACATGCCCCAATAACGAATTTTTCCAGAACGAACCAGCGCTGCCATTGTTTCCAGCAGTTCTTCCGCAGGGGTGACCGAGTCCCACACGTGAATCCAGTAGAGATCAATATAATCGGTTTGCAAGCGACGTAGCGATGCTTCCAGCGCAGTACGTATGTGCTTCGACCCATTGCCGCCAACTTGAGGTCCCTGACCGTCCGCAAAACCCGATTTGGTTGCCAGCACAATGCTGTCACGCAGTGAACCGCCGTGTATGAATTTACCCAGCATTTCCTCGCTACGGCCACCTGAGTAAACGTCGGCAGTGTCGATAAAATTCCCACCTACTTCGAGGAAGGCGTTGAAGACTGACCGCGATTCCGTCTCGCCCGAACCCCATCGTGCAGTACCGAAGGTCATGGTTCCAAGGCAAAAAGGGCTGATAACCAGCCCGGAACGCCCAAGGGTACGATAGTCTGTCATAGGCATAGCTTTACTTTCAGAGTGATTGATAGGAAAATGATAGACCAATTTTCCAAGGCTCGCAACAATTTTCCTAGCGATCACTAAATATATGATGCAGATAAACAAGAAGAAGGGTCGGCCCTTGTCCTTTGACCGCGATGAAGCCTTGCGCAAGGCCATGATCCTGTTCTGGCAGCATGGGTACGAGGCCACCTCGTTGAACGACATAACGACGGCGTTAGGGGTTAAGCCGTCCAGTGTTTACTCGGCGTTTGGAGACAAAAAAGGGCTGTTCCTCGACGCCGTCGGTCTCTATCTGTCAGGCCCCGTCACCTCTGAGGCGATCATCGACGACGCTGTTTCTGCGCATGATGCCGCGCACGAACTACTTCGCGTCGCGGCAATCGGCTTCACGGGCAAGGACACGCCGCCAGGTTGTTTGTTGGCCAGTTCAGTGATTAGTTGTTCGAAAGCCGCCAACGACGTAAAAGTGGCGCTGGCAGCGATTCGCAGCGGGATAGAAGCGCGCTTGCGTACAAAAATTTTGCAGTCTATCGATGACAAGCAGTTACCGGATGACACTGATGCAGAGGGCTTGGCGGCAATGACAATCGCTGTCATTCAGGGAATGTCTACATTAGCCCGTGATGGCGCCACGCGTGAAAAATTACTTAATATTGGAAATATGGCAATGAAAACTTGGCCATAATTGGCGCCTTCCTTTCGGAAAAGGGCTACTGCAGGGCTGGCCCGGCAACTTGCTCATGCACTTCATTGACAGCCAGTGCGAGCACACGGTCATCGACCGCGAGCGACCGTACTCGATTACCAGTGCATTGACAGATAGGGTGAGGATCGGCCAACTGATTGCAGTGGATTCGGGTCAAAATCCGCATCAAATGCGAGCCCATCCGTTTTCAACGCGGGTCGCTACCGGTTGTGCCCACGAAAAGGGAAGGGAACAGACTTTCCGAAGAGTTGCAGCCAGAAAATCGGTGCGGAAATGAAAAATCCCGAGCGGTGGGAGCTCGGGATTTTTTACGACGTACATCTTGATAGGACAATTTTTCAGGAGAAATCTCGACGTTCCGCCAGCTGATACTTCCCAAACTGCCAGCTTTTAGCGCCCCCCTACACTGCTTGGTCGCTTACACGTCGATATTACCGGCCTGCAGCGCATTCGACTCAATGAAATGCCTGCGCGGCTCAACATCGTCGCCCATCAGCGTGGTAAAGATCTGGTCGGCAGCAATCGCGTCTTCAATCTGCACCTTCAGCAAACGGCGCACGGTCGGATCCATCGTGGTTTCCCACAGCTGCTCCGGATTCATCTCGCCCAGCCCTTTGTAGCGCTGCTTGCTGACGGTACGCTCGGCTTCGTCGCGCAGCCACTGCATGGCGTGGTGGAAGTCGACCACGGCCGATTCCTTGACGCGCTCGCCTTCGCCGCGGCGAATGAATGCGCCTTCGCCGATCAAGCCCTTGAAAGTGGCGGCAGCGGCGGCCAGGGTCGCGTAGTCGGCGCCCTGCACGAAGTCCGCATCGATCGAGCTGATTTTCACGTTCCCGTGATGCATGCGCTCGATGCGCAGGGCGTGCTTCTCGCTCAATTCATCGGAACGCACCACGACTTTGACGGCCTTGTCGGCGATGGTCGCCTCCAGCGCCCTGGCCGATACTTCGGCAGCGTCAATGGTGGTCAGGTCCAGTTCAACGCCGGTCATGATGGCGGTCAGCGCGGCGCGGTCGATCACGCGCGTCAAGCGCATCATGATGGCGTTGGCCAGGTTGAACTGGCGTACCAGTTCGCCCAGCGGCTCGCCGACGATCGGGTCGGCGCCGTCGCGCGGCGTGAGCGAGGCGGTGTTCAGCGCCACCGTCATCATGTAGCTCGCTTCTTCGACGTCGTCTTTCAGGTAGCGCTCGTCGCGCCCGGCCTTGACCTTGTACAGCGGCGGCTGCGCGATGTAAATGTGGCCGCGCTCGACCAGTTGCGGCATCTGGCGGTAAAACAGCGTGAGCAGCAGCGTGCGGATGTGGGCGCCGTCGACGTCCGCATCGGTCATGATGATGATGCGGTGGTAGCGCAGCTTTTCGACGTTGAATTCGTCCGGGCCGATGGAGGTGCCCAGCGTGGCGATCAGCGTGGTGATCTGCTCGGACGAGAGCATTTTTTCAAAGCGCGCCTTTTCCACGTTCAGCACCTTGCCGCGCAGCGGCAAAATAGCCTGGAATTTCCGATCGCGGCCCTGCTTGGCGGACCCGCCCGCGGAGTCTCCCTCGACGATGTACAGTTCGCACAGCGCCGGGTCTTTTTCCTGGCAGTCGGCTAATTTTGCCGACAGGCCCAGGCCGTCCATGATGCCTTTGCGGCGCGTCAGGTCGCGCGCCTTGCGCGACGCTTCGCGCGCACGCGCCGCTTCCACGATTTTGCCGCAGATGATCTTGGCGTCGTTCGGCTTTTCCATCAGGTAGTCGGTGAGGGTCTTGGCGACGATCTCTTCGACCGGACCGCGCACTTCGCTGGAAACCAGTTTGTCCTTGGTCTGGGAGCTGAACTTCGGCTCCGGTACCTTCACGGACAGCACGCAGGTCAGGCCTTCGCGCATGTCGTCGCCGGTGATTTCCACTTTCGCCTTCTTGGCGTAGTCGTGTTCATCGATGTACTTGTTGATCACGCGCGTCATTGCCGCGCGCAGGCCGGTCAGGTGGGCGCCGCCGTCGCGCTGCGGGATGTTATTGGTAAAGCACAGCACCTGCTCGTTGTAGGCGTCGTTCCACTGCATCGACACGTCCACGCTGATGTTGGTATTCTGGTCCGACATGCGCTCGCCGGTGGCCTGGAAAATGGTCGGGTGCAGCACCGTCTTGGCCTTGTTGATGTATTCGACAAAGCCGCGCGTGCCGCCTTCGAAGGCGAACACTTCTTCCTTGCCGGTGCGCTGGTCGCTCAGCTTGATGCGCACGCCGTTGTTCAGGAAGGACAGTTCGCGGATGCGCTTGGCCAGGATCTCGTAGTGGAATTCGACGTGCGTGAAGATCTCTTCGTCGGCCCAGAAATGGACGTCGGTGCCGCGCTTGTCGGTCTCGCCAATGACCTTGATCGGGGAGCACGGCACGCCATTGACGATTTCAATTTCGCGGTTTTGCGGCACGCCGCGCACGAACTCCATGTAGTGCACTTTGCCGTCGCGGCGGATGGTCAGTTTCAGCAGTTTCGACAAGCCGTTCACGCACGAGACGCCCACGCCGTGCAGGCCGCCGGAGACCTTGTACGAGTTCTGGTCGAACTTGCCGCCCGCGTGCAGCTCGGTCATGACGATTTCGGCGGCCGAGCGTTTTGGCTCGTGCTTGTCGTCGAATTTCAGGCCGGTGGGCACGCCGCGGCCGTTGTCAGTGACCGAGATCGAGTTGTCGGAGTGGATCGTGACGTGGATCTCGGTGCAGTGGCCGGCCAGCGATTCGTCGATCGAGTTGTCCAGTACTTCGAACACCAGGTGGTGCAGGCCGGTTCCGTCCGAGGTGTCGCCAATGTACATGCCTGGGCGTTTGCGCACGGCTTCCAGGCCTTCCAGAATTTGAATCTGGGCGGCGCCGTATTCCTGCTCTTTAGGAGGGATTGCTGGGGTGTTCTCGGACATGGATGCTTTCTCTAAAAACTGCTTGTTTCGGGTGCTGGCTACGACATCGTCCTCGCGTAGGCGGGGACCCATGGAACATTTGCTCTGAGCCATCGTTCTATAAGTCCCGCCCCGCCGGACCGCCGCATTCGCGAGGCCGATGTGGTGGCTGTGTTGCGTGTTCCTTCGCTACTCTCGACTAGATCCGCATCGGCATCACAACGTACTTGAAGTCCGCGTTCTCCGGAATCGACATCAGCGCCGACGAATTGGAGTCGCCCAGCGAGATGTTGACCTGGTCGCACTTCAGGTTGTTGAGCACGTCGAGCAGATACGTCACGTTAAAGCCGATATCGACGCTGTCGCCGCCGTAATCGATCTCGAGTTCTTCGACCGCTTCTTCCTGGTCGGCGTTGGTCGAGCTGATCTTCATGCTGCCCGGCGTGATGATGCAGCGCACGCCCTTGAATTTGTCGCTCGTCATGATCGCCGCGCGCTGCAGCGAACGCAGCAGTTCGTCGCGCCCGATCGTGAAGTCGTTCTTGTATCCCTTTGGAATCACGCGGGTGTAGTCGGGGAACTTGCCTTCGACCAGCTTGGAGACCAGCTCGATGTCGGCGAACGTCAGCTTGACTTGCGACGCAGAAATGTCGAGCCGGACCGGTTCGTCGCTTTCTTCCAGCAGGCGTTGCAGTTCGATAATCGTCTTGCGGGGAATGATGACTTCCTGGCGCGTGAATTCCTGCTCCGTCTCGACCTGGCAGAACGCCAGGCGGTGGCCGTCGGTGGCCACGGCGATCACGTTGCGACCGTCGAGCACCAGCAGCAGGCCGTTCAGGTAGTAGCGAATATCCTGCTGCGCCATGGAAAAGTGCACCATGTTGAACAAGTGCTTGAGAGTTTTTTGCGGCAGGGTGACGGTGGCGCTGAAGGTTTCGGCCACGTTCACGGTTGGAAACTCGGCCGCGTCCAGCGTCTGCAGCGCGAAGCGCGACTTGCCGGTCTGGACGGTGAGGCGCTTGTTCACCAGCGTCATCGTCACGTCGCCCGATTCCGGCAGCGCGCGCAGGATGTCGAGCAGCTTGCGCGCCGCGACCGTGGTGCCCGCAACGTCCGCGCCCGAGCCGATTTGCGCGTGCGTGGTGATCTGCACTTCGGTGTCGGTCGACAGGAACGAGACGTTTTCGCCGTCCTTGCGGATGAGGATATTGGCCAGAATCGGCATAGTGTGCCGACGCTCGACAATACCGCTCACGATCTGCAGTGGCCGGAGAAGGGTATCTCGGGTGGTTTTGACCAATTGCATAGTAATCCTCGGTAAGTTGTCAGAATGATACTTAAAATCTTGTTGCTGGTGCTATATTTTGCCAGATGTCGCGGTCGAGGCCAAAATCGGGGGTGGTGACTGAGCTTGGCGGAATGCGCTGGCGCTTTTCCGCCCTACGGTTCATCGCGATGGTTCGTTGCGATCCGTAGGGCGGAAAAGCGCACGGCCTCGGCGGCCCCCTTTTCCGCCATGAGCCGCCCGGACCTATCCCTTCAAGGTCTGTTCAAGCACGTGCAACTCATGATTGCACTCCGGATTCTTGGTCCGGTCCAAGGCAATCTTGCGCACCGCGTGCAGCACCGTCGTATGATCGCGCCCGCCAAACAACTCGCCAATCTCCGGCAAGCTCTTCTGCGTCAATTCCTTGGCCAGGTACATCGCAATCTGGCGCGGCCGGGCAATGTTCGCCGGCCGGCGCTTCGAGTACATGTCCGCCACCTTGATGCTGAAGAAGTCCGCTACCGTCTTCTGAATGTTTTCTACCGAAATTTGCCGGTTCTGTACCGACAGCAAATCTTTCAGCGCTTCTTTCACCACGTCAATCGTGATGTCCTTGCCGTGAAAGCGCGAGTACGCCAGGATCTTGCGCAGCGCGCCTTCAAGCTCGCGCACGTTCGAGCGCAAGTGCTTGGCGACAAAAAACGCCACGTCGTCCGAAAACGTCACGCCTTCCGACTGCGCTTTTTTTAGCAAAATGGCGACCCGCATTTCCAGCTCCGGCGGCTCGATCGCCACCGTCAGGCCGGAATCGAAACGCGAGATCAGGCGGTCGTCCATGCCCGTAATTTCTTTCGGGTAGGTGTCGCTGGTGATGATGATCTGCTTCTTGGCGGCAATCAGCGCTTCGAACGCATAGAAAAATTCTTCCTGCGTGCGGCTTTTGCCCCCGAAAAACTGGATATCATCGATCAGCAGCATGTCGAGCGAATGATAATAATGCTTGAAGTCGTCGAAGCCCTTGCGCTGGTAGGCCGTCACCACGTCGCGCACGTACTGCTCGGCGTGGATGTAGCGGATGCGCGCGCCCGGCTGGTCGGCCATGACCTGGTTGCCGATCGCGTGGATCAGGTGCGTTTTACCCAGGCCCACGCCGCCGTAAAAGAACAGCGGGTTGTACGAAACGCCGGGATTGTTGGCCACCTGGATCGCTGCAGCGCGCGCCAGCTGGTTGGCCTTACCGGTGACAAAACTGTCGAAGGTCAGTTCGTTGTTGACGCGGCTTTGCTCGCGCCGCGGCGGGCTGCCGATGTTGAACATTTCCGGCGTGCCGGGCTGGCCTTCGTTCGCGTTGCTCTGGTGATTGTTGATCGTGCCTTGCATCGGGCCGTCGTTCGGCGCCGGATGCGGGGCGACTGCCTTTTTGGGCAGCGCATTGCGCGGGTCGAGCACGAACTGCACTTCGGTGGGCTGCTCCCAAAACTGGCAGGCCAGTTCGGTGATGCGGCTGGCGAACTGCGTTTTCACCCAGTCCAGCTTGAAGCGATTAGGCGCGGCAACGCGCAGCTTGCCGTCCTCGTAATCGAGGGCAACCAGCGGTTTGATCCACGCACTGAATTGTTGCGGTGTCAGTTCCAGTTCCAACTGCGCGGAACAGGTCTGCCAAAAATTTTCCATGAATCGTCTGTCTGAATAAGGTGTGGAGGGGCGGTTCGATGAAGCTGTGCGCCACACGTAACACGCTATTCTACCTGCCGCGGGCAGAGTTATCCACAGGCACGCCGCTTATTTTCGAACCCGTAGGGCGGAAAAGCGCAGCGCATTCCGCCAATGTCCGCGTCAACACGGCGCACACCTTTGGCGGAATGCGCTGCGCTTTTCCGCCCTACACTACCCGGGAACGCAACGGAATCGGCCGCCGATCTCTCTCAATCCTTGACAGGTGGGCCCAAAATCGTGTCTAATCCAGGGTTCCCCGCCCGTACTCCGTGCAAGCAAGCCATTTTGTGGCCTGTTGGTTTGGCTTAGCGGGTAAAAAAGACTGACGGGACGTCAGACCCGATTTTGCATTTTTATTTGCTTTAAGCGAGACCACCATGAAACGTACTTACCAACCTTCCGTCGTTCGTCGCAAGCGTACGCACGGCTTCCGTGCACGTATGGCTACCCGTGGCGGCCGCGATGTGCTCAATGCACGCCGCGCCAAGGGTCGCAAACGCCTGGCTGTATAAGTCTGGCACTGACTGCTGCAGCGCGGTTGGCTATGACTAGCGAAGGTTCACACGACTTCGCGCGCGTTCGGCGTATCGTTAAAACGGATGAATTTTCATCCGTTTTTCGTTTGCGCCCGGCGCAAAAAACGGCGCACTTCGTGCTGTACACCCGTTCGAACGACTTGCCGCATGCGCGGCTCGGCGTCGTGGTGGCCAAGCGCTTTGCGCCGCGCGCTGTCACGCGCAATACGATCAAGCGGGTCACGCGCGAACTGTTCCGCGTGGCGCAGCTGCCTGCCGTCGACTGCATCGTGCGCCTGGCGCGCCCGGTCAACACCAAGCAAGGCCCGGCCACCAACGCCGCGCTGAAGGCGACGTTGCGCACTGAAATCCAGAAGCTGTTTTCGTCCCAGGCGCCGCGCGCCGTCGCAGGGCCGGCGCCATGAAGCGCCTGCTCGTGTGGATCCTGCGCGCCTACCAGCTGATGCTCTCGCCGATGCTGGGCCAGAGCTGCCGTTTCTATCCGAGCTGCTCGCACTATGCGATCGAGGCGCTGCAAACCCATGGCGCCGCGCGCGGCAGCTGGCTGGCCGCGAAACGCGTCGGCCGCTGCCACCCATGGAACGAAGGCGGACACGATCCTGTGCCGCCCCCGCATCACAAGAATTCATCTACAGCCGCCTGCGGCTGCAACCACTCCTGACCAATACATCAATGGATATCAATAAACGCACCATCCTCTGGATCGTCTTTTCCGTATCGCTGGTTTTCCTTTGGAATAACTGGATGGTCGCAAACGGCAACCAGTCCATGTTTTCGATGACGTCGCCGCCAGCCCAGGTTGCGCAAGCGCCAGTGGCTGTGAATCCTGCTGCCGGCGTTCCTGCGGCAACTGGCGCCGCCGCGGCGGTGCCGGGCGCCCCAATGGCGCCACCGGCGATCAAGACCGAAATCATCACCATCACTACCGACGTCTTCAAGGTTGACATTGACACCGCCGGCGGCGTCGTGAAGCGCCTTGAGCTGCTCAAATTTCGCGACAAGGTGGACAAGACCAAGAACCAGGTGCTGTTCGACGTGACGCCAAAAGGCGCATACATCGGCAAGACCGGTCTCTTGCTCACTGGCGCGGCGTTGCCAAACGAGAGTACGCCATTCGTCGCCAAGCCGGGCCCGCGCGCACTCGACAGCGCCAATGAAGTGCAACTGGTACTCGAGGGCGAGGCTGGCGGCGTCAAGCTGATCAAGACCTTTACCTTCAAGCGCGGTGAATATGTCATCGGCATGCGCCACGACGTGACCAACACGACCGCGAACCCGGTGTCGCCATCGCTGTACCTGAAGCTGCAACACCACGGCAACAAGCCTGAGGGCGAGTCTTACTTTACGTCGAGCTATACCGGCCCGACCATGTACACGCCCGAAAACAAATACGAAAAGCTCAAGTTCGAAGATATCGAGAAGAAGGGCACGGCCGCGCACACGCAATCGTCCACCGGCGGTTGGATCGCCATTTCGCAGCACTATTTCGTCTCCGCGTTCCTGCCGCCTGAAGGCCTGCAGCGTGACACCTTCACCCGCAAGACCCAGGGTGTGAGCAACCTGTACGAAATCGAGAGTGTGATGCCGCTGGGCGCGATTGCGCCTGGCGCGACCAAGAGCGCCGACGTGCGCATGTACTCGGGCCCGCAGGACGAGAACAAGCTCGAGAAAATCGCTCCGGGCTTGGAGCTGGTCAAGGACTACGGCATGCTGACGGTGCTGGCCAAGCCGATCTTCTGGGTGATGGACCAGATCCACACTTACCTGGGCAACTGGGGCTGGACTATCATCGCCTTTACGATCCTGATCAAGCTGCTGTTCTTCCCGCTGTCGGCTGCCGGGTACAAGAGCATGGCGCGCATCAAGGTGGTGACGCCGAAGATGACGGCGATCCGCGAGAAGTACAAGGGCGACCCGGCCAAGATGAATCAGGCCACGATGGAGCTGTACAAGACCGAGAAGATCAACCCGCTGGGCGGCTGCCTGCCGATCCTGGTGCAGATGCCGGTGTTTATTGCGCTGTACTGGGTGCTGCAGGCGTCGGCCGAAATGCGCGGCGCGCCGTGGGTGGGCTGGATCCAGGACTTGACGGCGCCGGACCCGTATTTCATCCTGCCGGTGCTGTACGCGATTTCGATGTTCATCACGACTAAGCTCAATCCGGCGCCCGCCGATCCGATGCAGGCCAAGATGATGCTGTTCATGCCGCTGATTTTTTCGGTGATGTTCGTGTTCTTTCCGTCCGGCCTGGTGCTGTACTGGGTGGTGAACAACATCTTGTCGATCGCGCAGCAGTATGTGATTACCAAGAAGTTCGAAGTCGCGGCGACGACCGTCAAAAAGTAAACGCCACCCATCGTCCTCGCGTACGCGGGGGGCCATAGAACGGCTCACCTGAGCAACTGTCCTATGGGTCCCCGCGTGCGCGGGGACGATGTTGGTTGGGCCAACAATCAAGCCCGTGCCCCGCACGGGCTTTTGCATTTCTAACTTACAATCCCCTCATGAAACTCGACACCTCCCCCATCGCCGCCATCGCCACCGCCCCGGGCCGCGGCGGCATCGGCGTCGTGCGCGCCTCCGGCAAGTCGCTCGCGCCGCTGCTGGTCGCGCTGTTCCCGGGCGCGACGCTGGCGCCGCGCCACGCCACCTACCTGCCGTTCCGGCAAGCCGACGGCATGGTCATCGACCAGGGCATCGCGATCTACTTCAAGGGTCCCCATTCCTACACCGGCGAAGATGTGCTCGAACTGCAGGGCCACGGCGGCCCGGTGGTGCTGCAAATGCTGCTCGCGCGCGTGCTCGAGGCGGGCGCCGGCGCCGGCCTGCGCCTGGCCGAACCGGGCGAATTCACGCGCCGCGCCTACCTCAACGACAAGCTCGACCTGGCCCAGGCCGAAGCCGTGGCCGACCTGATCGACGCCTCCACGGAAGCGGCCGCGCGCTCGGCCACGCAATCGTTGTCGGGCGAATTTTCGCGCACCATCCATGCGCTGGTCGAGCAAACCACCGGCCTGCGCATGCTCGTCGAAGCCACGCTCGACTTCCCGGAAGAAGAAATCGACTTCCTCGAAAAATCCGACGCGCGCGGCCAGCTGGCCGTGATCATCGCGTCGCTGGAAGCGGTGTTCCAGAAGGCGGCCCAGGGCGCGCTGCTGCGCGAGGGACTCAACGTGGTGCTGGTGGGCCAGCCCAACGTGGGCAAGTCGTCATTGCTCAACGCCTTGGCCGGAGCCGACGTGGCCATCGTCACGCCGGTGGCCGGCACCACGCGCGACAAGGTCAGCGAAACCATTCAGATCGAGGGTATCCCGCTTAATATCATCGACACCGCCGGCATCCGGGTGATCGACCATGCGGTTGACGTCGTCGAGCGCATCGGCATCGAACGCACATGGCTGGAGGTGGGCAAGGCGGACGTGATCATGCACTTGCTCGATGCGGGCATCGGGCCGGCGCGCGCCGACGAGGATATCGTGGCAGCCTTTCCTGAAGGCATACCGGTGGTGCGCATCTGGAACAAAATCGACCTGTCGGGCCACAAGGCTTCGGTCGATGCCCAGGACGATGCGACCCATGTCTATTTGTCGGCGCAGGAGCACGAGGGCATTGACCTCTTGCGCGCCGAACTGCTGCGCATCGCCGGCTGGCAGCAGACCGGCGAATCGCTGTTTCTGGCGCGCGAGCGGCACTTGATCGCACTGCGTTCGGCGCGCCGGCATCTGGAGCTGGCCGCCGAACACGCGGCCCAGAGCGACCAGTCGCTCGACTTGTTCGCCGAGGAGCTGCGCCTGGCACAGCTGCAACTGTCCAGCATTACCGGAGAGTTTTCCTCGGACGACTTGCTGGGAGTGATCTTCAGCCGATTTTGCATCGGCAAGTAAGCCGCGCAAACTGCCGTGCAGGCTGCCGCGCAAAAACTGCCGATTAGCTAAGATCAGGCGCGGCGGCGGCGCAGCCGGGCCAGCGCGATGATCGCCAGCGCGGACAAGGCCAGCGACGATGGCTCGGGAACGTCAACCAGGCCGGTGACCGTGGCGGTATTGGTCTGGTTAGTGAACGATACAAGCTGGCCGGCGTCAAACATGCTGCCGTTGTCGAAGTTGATGGCGGTGCTGGTGCGCACCTCGGTACCTCTCATCAAGACCGGCCCTTGCGGCACAACAAGTGTCGACAAGTCAAAGGCGTAGCCGAAACTGAGCTGGGTGCCGGCATAACCGGTGAGGATGGTGCCAAAGTCGTCAACCTTGAAGCCGAACACCGTGCCGCCAAAATAGAGCTGGGTCGGGTTGGTGACGTGCGCGTTGTCCAGGCCCAGTGCAGCGGCGGTAATGTAAACCTCAGCCGCATACGCATTCTGGAAATCGCCAAAGCCGCTGCCCAGATTAGGGGTGTCGGTGTCGGTCTTGATCGACATGGTAAAGGCGCCGGTCGATTGCAGCGTGCCGTTGAAAACGACCGTCACAGGTGAAAAAGTATAGTCGATCGAAATCGGGGCGGCGGCCGATACGCTGCAGGCGGCCATTGCACCGATGAAAAGGGCACGCTGCAAGAGTGACTTGATGGTCATTGGAAACTTTCTTGGTAAGAGATTTAGTCATATTTCGCGCAAGCAATATCCGTGCCATTGTAAATTTGTCAGCAAAATCAACAAGCTAGGTGGGATACGCGGATATCTCGCCCCGATCTGTCAATAATTCCGACAGGCGTTAGGATAGGCGGCAAGGAACGCAGTCAAACTCTGAAAGGGGGCGCCATCATGCTGACCGGAGGATGCTATTGCCAGGCGATCAAGTATCAAGCTGCGGGCAACGCAATAAACCGTACCATGTGCCACTGCACCATTTGCCGGGGCACAACCGGCGCGCCATGCGTGGCCTGGGTCAGCGTACCGGCGAACGCGTTTCGCTTTACCAAGGGCAGTCCCACGCTGTTTCGTTCCAGCCAGCACGACACCCGCGCGTTTTGCGGCCACTGCGGCACCCAGCTGACGTTTTCCGACGACGTCAGTGCCGACGAAGTCGACCTGACCACCTGCAGCCTGGACGTGTACACCGGGGTCGAACCGCAGGACCACTCCTTTATCGCCAGCCAGGTGCCGTGGCTGCAACTTGGCGACGGCCTGCCGCGCTACCAGCGCAGCCGCGCCGAAGACTAGCGGCGTTCCTGTTCACTCTGCCGGCGTACCGCCGAACGCGGCGATCAGTTATAGTTATTCTTTCAGTTTCTGTGACAGGCTGTTCATGATTCCCATTCATTCCGGCAATGAAGACGCATCAACGCCTGGATGCAAGGCCTGCCGCACCGACGGCGAGCTTGGCTTTGACTTCGCCTACGCCTATCAGCCCATTGTCGACCTCGACAGCCACACCATCTACGCCCACGAGGCGCTGGTACGCGGGCCGCAGGGCGAGTCCGCCTTCAGCGTTTTGTCCCAGGTTGACGACAGTAATCGTTACCAGTTTGACCAGGCGTGCCGGGTCAAGGCGATCCGGGGCGCGGCCGAACTTGGCATGCAGGAACTGCTGTCGATCAATTTTCTGCCGAATGCGGTGTACCGTCCCGAAGCTTGCATCCGTAGTACCTTGGCCGCCGCCCTTGAATATGGCTTTCCGATCGAACGCATCATCTTCGAGGTCACGGAAGGCGAGCAGGTGATGGACCGTCCCCATCTGGTCAATATCTTCCAGGAATACCGGCGCTTCGGGTTTCACACGGCCATCGACGATTTTGGCGCCGGGTACGCAGGCCTGAATTTGCTGGCCGAATTCCAGCCCGACATTATCAAGATCGACATGGACCTGGTGCGCGACATTGACAGCAGCGCGCCCAAGCGCGCCATCGTCAACGGCATCGTAGCCATTTGCGGCGCACTCGGCATCCGGGTGCTGGCCGAGGGCATCGAAACGGCGGCCGAACGCGACTGCCTGCGCGCGGCCGGCATCAGCCTGATGCAGGGCTACCTGTTTTGCCGGCCGGCGTTCAAGGCCCTGGGCAGCGTTGCGCCGCAGGCGTGGGGCCGGTAAAAAAACCTTTCAAGTATTTGTCGCCTGGCGTGTCGATTTGGCGACGCGTCGAACGTCGTAGTCATAGCAACCCGCTTTTCAGGCGGACAGCGATCTGGTTCTGCCGCCTGGCGTACAGAACTGATTCAAGTATGGATTGCCTAACTCGAAACGAAAGGACACGATCATGAACGCACAAGTACGCGCAATTCCTGAAGACATGCACACGCTCACCCCGCATTTGGTATGCGCCGATGCGCTGGGCGCAATTGACTTTTACAAACGCGCCTTTGGCGCGACCGAAGGCGGAGTCATGCTCACGCCCGACGGCAAGCTCATGCACGGCATGATCCGGATCGGCGATTCCGCCTTGATGCTGATGGAGGAAAACCAGCAATGGGGGGCGCTCGGACCCACCATGCTGGGTGGCTCGCCCGTGACGATCCACCTGTACGTGAAAAACTGCGACGAAGTGTACGCCAAGGCCGTGGCCGAAGGCGCCACCGCTAAAATGGTGCCGGCCGACATGTTCTGGGGCGACCGCTACGGCGTACTGACCGACCCTTTTGGCCATAGCTGGTCGGTCGCCACGCATATTCGCGACGTGCCGCACGACGAAATGCAAGCGGCCATGGCAAGCATGGGCGATTGCCCCGATGCAGTGCCACAAGCCTGAAGGGGACCGACATGAAATTCATGGTGATCGTCAAGGCCAGCCCCGAGTCGGAGGCAGGCAAGATGCCGAGCGAAAAGCTGCTCATGGAAATGGGCAAGTACAACGAGGAATTGGTCAAGGCCGGCGTGCTGCTGGCCGGCGAGGGCTTGCATCCCAGTTCAACCGGGGTGCGGGTGCAGTTTTCAGGCGCCAAGCGCACGGTCGTGGACGGGCCGTTTGCCGAAACCAAGGAATTGATTGCGGGCTTCTGGCTGTTTCAGGTCAAGTCCCGGGAAGAGGCGATTGAGTGGGTCAGGCGCTGCCCCAATCCGATGCAAAGCGATTCCGAGATTGAGATCCGGCAAGTGTTCGAGGCCCAAGACTTTGGCGCCGAGTTCACGCCCGAGCTGCGCGAGCAGGAAGAGCGCTTGCGCGCCCAGGTGGCCCAGCGGCAGGCTTAGCCAGTACTGCAGAGGCAAAAGATGGCTACCGATACAGAATGAGGAGCAAGCAATGCAATTCATGATCCTGCGCCGCGCCGACGAGCGCTCTGAGGCCGGCCGGCTTCCCGCCGCCGAAGCTGACCTGCTCTTCGCGCACCTTCAGCCTAGCGCCAATGCGGTGCGCCTCACCTTGCGTAACGGCGAAGCGACCATCACTCCCGGGCCATTTCCCGACCCGGCTGACATGATCGCTGGCTTTGCCGTCATCGACGTCGCCTCCATCGGCGAGGCCGTCGCCTGGCTCAAACGCTGGCCTGCATCGGACGCGCAGGTCGAACTGGAAATACGCGAGAGCGGCTGCCCCGGCGGCTGCGCCCAAGTCGTCGGGCAAGAAGGTGCGCAGGAAGGTGCGCAGGAACGCGCCGCTGCGCAGGGCAAGCGCTTTGCCATTTTGCTGCGCTCTTCGCGCGCGCTCGAGGATGAAGAACCGGTAGCGCAAGCCATGCTCGACGCGTTGGACGCCCACAACGCCGAGCAAGCCAGGGCGGGCGTGTTGCTTGCCGCGGACGGCCTGCGCACCAGCGCGCGCGGGGTCCGCGTCAAGGTGAAAAAAAATACCTTTGCCGTCATCGATGGCCCCTTCACCGAGATCAAGGAAATGATCGCCGGCTTCTGGATGATACGCGTGCCCGAGATGGCGGACGCCATCGCCTGGGCCAGGCGCAATCCCTATCCCGTCGGGCCCGACGTCGAGGTGGAGATTCGCCAGCTGTTTGACGCCAGCATCGATATCGACCAGTTCACGCCGGCCCTGCAAGCGGCCGAACAGCGCATCCGCGACGAGCAGCTCGAAGCGGGCATGCGCGCGCAGTTCACCGCCTAGGCCGTGAGTACGGGCGACACCGCGCGCGTGGCCGATGCCCTCTGGCGCATGGAATCGGCAAAGATCATCGGCGCCCTGGCGCGCATGCTGCGCAACGTCGGCCTGGCCGAAGAACTGGCGCAAGACGCCATGGTCGAGGCGTTCGAGCGCTGGCCGCAGTCGGGCATTCCCGACAACCCCGGCGCGTGGCTGATGACGGTTGCCAGGAACCGCGCGCTGGACCACTTGCGCCGCGCGAAGCTGCAGCAGTCAAAGGAGGGCGAGCTCACCTACGCTCTCGAGACCGAGCTGCAAGACGCGGCGAGCGACCTGGAAGCGCTGATCGACGACGACATCGGCGACGACTTGCTGCGCCTGATGTTTGTCGCCTGTCACCCGGTACTGTCGACCGAGGCGCGGGTAGCGCTGACGCTGCGCATGGTGGGCGGCCTGTCGACCATGAAATCGCGCGCGCCTTCCTGGTGTCCGACGCGACCGTAGCGCAGCGCATCGTGCGCGCCAAGCGCACGCTGGCGGAAGCGCGCGTGCCGTTCGAGGTGCCGCGCGCGGCCGATCTGGCGCCGCGCCTGGCGTCGGTGCTGCAAGTGATCTACCTGGTCTTCAATGAAGGTTGTGCGGCCAGCAACGGCGGCGACTGGCTGCGTCCGCGTCTGTGCGAAGAGGCGCTGCGCCTGGGCCGCATTTTGGCCGAGCTGGCGCCGCAGGAGCCTGAAGTGCACGGGCTCGTTGCGCTGATGGAGATCCAGTCCTCGCGCGAGCGCGCCCGTGTCGGGCCGGCGGGCGAGCCGGTGCTGCTGCTCGACCAGGACCGTAGCCGCTGGGACCAGTTGCTGATCCGCCGCGGTCTGGCCGCGCTCGAGCGTGCAGCCCAGCTGGGCCAGGGCTACGGACCCTATGCGCTGCAGGCGGCTATTGCAGCCTGTCACGCGCGCGCGGCACGCCCCGAGGACACCAACTGGCAGCGCATCGCGGCGCACTACGATGCGCTCGCACAGCTGGCGCCGTCGCCCATCGTCGAGCTGAACCGGGCGGTGGTGCTGTCGATGGCATTCGGTCCTGCAGCCGGGTTGGCGCTGGTTGACCGTCTCGCCGGCGAGGCCGCGTTGCGGCATTACCATCTGTTGCCCAGCGTGCGCGGGGATTTGCTGGCCAAGCTGGGGCGGCATGCCGAGGCGAGCGTGGAATTTACGCGCGCGGCAGGATTGACCAACAATCTGCGCGAGCGCGAACTGTTGCTGGCCCGGGCGCTAAGGACGAAGGGCTAGCATTTCGGCCGTCCGTTTCGTTTCCAAACGTGGCCGTTCAGCCATGACTATAAAACCTTGCCTGATGCATGGCGGGGTGGAGAATACGTACTAAGAGCGCACCACCGTAATATTGAGCCGTTCGAGTGCGTCTATAAAAGCGGGGGGTGACTCGCGCTCAAGCACAATACTGTTTGCCAAGCCAAGGTCGCCAATCTTGCAGCGCGACGCTGCATTGATTTTTTCATGCGACGCGAGCACGATCGTTTCTGCCGCCTGGCTCGCCAACGCCCGTTTCATGTAGGCCTCCTCCAGATCCCCTGTGCTCAAACCTGCACGAAGATGCACGCCTGTGACTCCCATGAAATACATGTCGGCACGAATGTGCCTCAGCGCCTCGATGGCCGCCGCGCCGACCGTCACCATCGAATGGCGGAATAGTCGGCCGCCGATCAGGATCACTTCGATATCAAGGTGATCGGCCAGCGCCACCGCGACATGCGGGCTATGCGTCACCACCGTGGCTGTCAGGGACTTTGGCAAACAGCGCACCAGCTGAATCGACGTGGTGCCGCCGTCGACAATGATGGTATGGCCAGGCGCCACCAGCTGCGCTGCTGCGCGCGCGATACGCTCCTTGGCCGGGCTCGACAGATTCTCGCGCAATGTCAGGTTTGCCACTGCCGGCGAGGACGGCAGGGCGCCGCCATGCACCCGTTGCAACAGCCCTTCGGCCGCGAGCTCGCGCAGGTCACGCCGAATCGTGTCTTCCGACACCGCAAAGCGTTCGCTCAGCGCTTTTGCGATCAGGTGGCCGTCGTGGGCCAGCGTGTCCAATATTTCACGCTTGCGTTGAGATGTCAGCATGGTTTGTCACCGTAAATGACAGCAGAAGTCGTCAATGCCATTGGCGCGAGCTTTCATGAAAATATTTGAAGTTGCACGAAAATGCATGATAACATAAATTAAGTTAACTCAAGGAGAACCCATGATCCCTACGGCCGAACGGATTCGCGTCGTCAATGAACAGGTCTTGTCCAGCGACTGGTATCTGTTGAAGAAGACCACCTTTGACTATCTACGCAGCGACAACGTCTGGCAGCGGCTGAGCCGCGAGACGTACGACCGGGGAAATGGCGCCGCGCTGTTGCTGTATAACCGCGCCCAGGGCACGGTGGTGCTGACCCGGCAATTTCGTCTGCCTGTGTTTGTCAACGGCCATGATGGCATGCTGATCGAGGCACCCGCAGGCCTGCTCGACGCCAGCTCCCCCGAGGAACGCATTCGCAAGGAAGCCGAAGAGGAAACCGGCTACCGCGTGAGCGAGGTGCACCCGATCTTCGAGGCCTACATGAGCCCCGGGTCGGTTACCGAAAAGCTTCACTTTTTCGTAGCGCAATATGATGCTGCCTCGAAGATCGGCGACGGCGGGGGCCTGGAAGGCGAAGGTGAAGATATTGAAGTGCTGGAACTGCCATTTGCCGAAGCGCTTGGCATGATCACGACCGGTGTCATCCAGGACGGCAAGACGATCATGCTGCTGCAATACGCGGCCCTTCATCTATTCAAGTGAGGAGCTTGCGCGCCACGTGTATGACGATCTGACCTGGCAAGTTCGGCACGCCCCCCCAGGTTGCCGGCGTCCCTGCGATCTGTGCTAACCTTTTCATATGAAAAAGCTGATCACGACCCTGTTCCTGCTGGCGCTGGCTGGCTGCGCCGGCCTGACTGGTCCGCGCGACATCGAGCTGCCCCTGCATAAGTTGCAAAGTGCAATCGATCGCCGTTTTCCCATGCACAACCGGGCAATGGAACTGTTCGACATTGAACTGACTCGTCCGCGCCTGTCTACGTTGCCCGACAGCGGACGTATTGCACTCACGCTCGACGCCTTGGTCGCGCCGCCGTTTCTGCGCCAGTCGTGGCGCGGCAGCCTGGCCTTGTCCGGACGCCTGTACATAGATCCGCTGCGCAACGCGGTCATGATGGCTGACCCGGGCGTGGACAGTTTTGTCGTCGAGGGCGTCGACCAGACGCGCCAGCGGCAGTTGCTCAAGGTCGCCAACGTCATGCTGGACAAGGTCGTGGCCGACGTGCCGCTCTACCATTTCCGTCCGGAAGAGCTGCGTTATGGCGGAATCCAGTTCGTTCCAACGCGCATCGTCACCAATGCCCGGGGCCTGGTGGTATCCGTTGAGCCGGCGAGGTAGGGACCTATCCCGCCAGCCAAAAGAGGTGACCGAATCTATTGGCGCGGACCATGCGCGCGGTAGTAAGATTGTTCCTGAAAGCAATAACTGGCTGAATGCACAGCATTGCGGGACGGTCGCTTTCCCGGCAAACTCATTCCTTCGCGTGCGGCATCAGGAATAATGCAGGGTTTGCGATTTCTCATGTACCCAATATTCCACTACCGTAATCTTGCTGTACGAATGAGGTGCTGCCATCGCTTTGGGGGGGATCTTGGCTACCATTGAGGAAAGTTTGCAGGAAAAAGACACCGCGGCCGAGCGCGCGCCCGACGCGGCGGCCGCGCTCGTGCGGGTCCGCCAGAGCTTGCCGGCCAAAGGATCGTGCTGGTATTGCGACAAGTCGCTCGACAGCGTACGCCGGTTTTGCGGCAAGGAATGCGCCGACGCGTTTGACGAGGAAGCTGCCTACACCGCCGATGCGATCGCCAACCCGCCTGACTAGAAAAGGGGTCAGACCACTTTTGGACTAGAAAGGGGGTAAGACCACTTTTGCGCAATCGAAACGCGTGTACAACGTGGTCTGTCCCTAACGTAGCATTACCTTGTGGTGAACGACCAGCTTTTCGAAATCGGTGTCCCATCTGCAAGGCCGCTGAAGCTCACGTCGTACACGGTATTGGCCGCCAGTTTTGACAGCGGCACAATCGCCGCCGCCGACGTATTGTTACCCATGTTGGCGCTGTCGGTCGCTTTGCTCAGCAGCTTGGCGGGCAAGTTGACGCCGCCGCGCGGCTTGACGGTGAATGACGTGACGGTCAGCGTCACGTCAGCGTCGGCGTGCACGCTGATGGGATAGCCCACTTCGTCGGCGTTCTCAACTGGATCCGGTTCTTCGAAATCGCTGAAGAAATTGGTCAGGACACGGGTTTGGCCATCCACCGGCCAGGTGGCGATGTTGCCTTTGCCGATGCCGGGTCCATAACCGTCGTTGGCGGCAAAATTATTCGTGAAAATGGTATAGCCGGTCGCGTTGCTGACCGCTCCGGCGCCAATTTCCTTAAAGCGCGGCTCAAAAATGGCAAAGCGGTGGTAAATCGCCGTGATCAGTTCTTCGGCCAGGTAGACGCCCGACGTGGTGTTGCTTGCCGATATAACTTCCCCGTAAAAATAGCTCGGCGTGGCGTAACCGACGGCCTGCAGACGGTCCAGCAGGTGCACGCCCGTAAAGCCGGGCTTGCCGACAACTTGCACGTGGGTGACGGTGTTGAGCTTCTGGTAGTTCGAGTGGCCCGTGGCGGCTGCATCGATCAGCGCATTGCGCGTCAATACTGACAACCCCGCTTGCGAGCGCCGAAAATTAAGCCAGTTCAAGCCGTCCGTCGCGGTGTTGTTGGTCAGCGCAGGCGCGCCCGGTTCGGGAGCCGGCGGCGTGATCGGAGCCGTCGGCGTGACCGCCGACGGCGCCGATGAACTGCCGCCGCCGCCACCGCCGCCGCAAGCGGCAAGGGCCAGGACGACAAGAAGACTTGCGCCTGTCTGTTGCCAGCGATTGAATGATTTCATGCGATGCTCCTGCGTTAAATACTTCGTGGACAGATTCTAGGCGAAATCCCGATACGGTGAGGTTTGTTTGGACCGAATGTGGCGCCCAGCGCAGGCTTGCCCTGTAAAATACCAACATTGCTTGCCTTCTCTATCACACACGACTGCGAACCCCTTTGAAACCGACCCGCCAGCAGCGCCTCGCGCGCGCCAAGTTTGCCCTTCCCAGCTTCGTAACGCTGTTGTCGATCGCCTGTGGTTTCAGCAGCATCGTGCTATCGGTCGACAATGCCTTCAAGGGCGACCCGGCCGACTACCGTATGGCCGCGATCCTGCTGGTGCTTGCCGGCGTATTCGACGCGCTCGACGGTTATGTGGCGCGCCTGACCAAGACGTCGTCCGAATTCGGCATGCAACTCGACTCGATCGCCGACGTGATGAACTTTGGCTGCGCCCCGGCGATGCTGTTGTACTGCTACGGCTTTGTCAAGCTTGGCATCGACCATCCGACGCTGCTGCGCATGGGCGGCCTGGCCTGCTTCGTGTTCGTGGCCTGCGGCGCGCTGCGCCTGGCGCGCTTTAACGTCAATGTCGGGCGCACCGATCCGATGTACTTCGTCGGCATGCCGATTACCGCCGGCGCCGCATGCGTGGCCTCGGCGGTGGTCGCCTGGCCGTCGCCGCTGCAGACCATGGGCCAGGGCGCGATGCTCGTGGCGCTGCTGGTGGCGGTCGGTACGCTGATGGTGTCGACCGTGCGCTTTCCCAGTTCCAAGCAAAAGCGCAGTCCGCTGCTGCTGGCGCTGGTGGTGGTCGGCGTGGCGCTGCTCGCTTTCCTGCAGTGGAAATTTTTCGTGCTGTTTTTCCTGATCTATATCAGCGTCACACTGTTGATGAACCTGGGCTGGAAGATGGGCTGGCGCGGCGTGGCACTGCCAGAAGTGTTCGAAGACTAAGCGAATTTGTCGAGCATCGCCGCCAGGCTGGCGGCGGCGTCGCGCGCGCTGTCGAGGTCTTGCGCGTTGGCGCTGTGGGTGACGATACTGGCGGTGAGCAGCTGGACAAAGGAGCGGTCGAGCGCCTTGCGCGCGGCCGCCATCTGCTGGGCCACGGCGTTGCAGTCCGATGGCCCGTCGGCCAGCGCGATCAGCTTTTGCACGCCGCGCAGCTGGCCTTCGATGCGCGCCAGCCGGTGCAGCAGGTCTTTCTTTTGAAGGGCGGTGAGGGCGCTGCCCTCCACAATTTTAAACGGTTCAGGCATGCGCCAACTCCAGAAGGCCGCTGCAATGCAGATTTCTACGCCACTTCGTGGCCGCGGGCCGCGCGCAGGATCGTGAACCAGTCGGACCGGCTCAGCGTGAACTGGGCGCCGGCCACCGCCACGGCAATCGCTTCAATGCGCCCGGTGCCGGTGAGCGGCAGCGGCCGGCAAGGCAGCTGCATGATCCACGCGAACACCACGCTCGCAAACGGCTGCCCCAGTTCATCGGCAATGCCTTTGATGACCAGGCGCAGGTTGTCGGCTTGCGCTTCGCCGCCCTGGAACAGGCGCCCGCCCGCCAACGGCGACCAGATCATCGGCGCCACGCCCACGTCCTGCAAGCCGTCGAAGGTTTCATCAAACATGGGCGCGGTGTGCAGGGGCGAAAATTCGACCTGGTTGGTCGCCAGCGCGATGCGCTTGTCGAGCGACTCGAACTGGTGGCGGCTGAAATTCGAGACACCGAAATGCAGCACTTTGCCACCCTGGCGCAGCTGCGTAAAGGCACCGGCCACCTCGTCAAAGTCCATCAGCGGATCGGGGCGGTGGATCAGCAGCAGGTCGAGCCGGTCGGTGCCGAGCTGGCGCAGCGATTCTTCGACCGAGGCCACGATGTGCGCGGCGCTGGTGTCGTAGTGCTGGATGCTGTGCTGCGCGCGCCGCGGCGAAACAAGCTTGATGCCGCACTTGGAAACGAGCTCCATGCGCGAACGCAGCGAAGGCTGCAGGCGCAACGCGTCGCCAAATAGCGATTCGACGCCGTAGCCGCCGTAGATGTCGGCGTGGTCAAAGCTGGTCACGCCCAGTTCGAGGCAGCGCTCGATGAACTCGACGCGCTGCTCGGCCGACATGCCCCATTCGGTCATGCGCCACATGCCAGCGACGACGCGCGACAGGGTGGGGCCGCCGATGCGCGTGGTGGTGCGCGGGCAGGTGAGGTTGGCGCTCAGGGGTGGGGTCATCGCATTCTCTTTCTTGTTGTTGTGTTGACGGCGCCTGGCGCCGTCGAAACGCTGCTTACTTCATCCACAGCCGCATGGAGTCCCACGCGCGCCCGAAGATCGATGCCTGGCCAACTTCTTCCAGCGCGACCACCGGCAACTGCAACAGCGGCTTGCCATCGACCATCATCTTCAGCGTGCCAACCTGGCTGTGCAGCGGCAGCGGCGCCACCAGCGGGTCCTTGCGTTCGAGCACCGGCTTCATCTTGCCGGCCACGCCCTTGGGCACGGTCACCAGGACGTCGCTGGTGAAACCGATCTTGACGGTGCTCGCCGATCCCTTCCACACTTCCGGCGTCTGGATGACCTGGCCCTTGGTGTAGAGCTTGACGGTGTCGAAATTCTGGAAGCCCCAGTTCAGCAGCTTTTGGCTTTCCTGGGTGCGGGTTTGGTCCGAGTTGGTGCCCAGCACCACGGAAATGAGGCGCCGCTGCAGGCCGCCGTTGGGACGGCGCGCCGAGGCGATCATGCCGTAGCCGGCGCCTTCGGTGTGGCCGGTCTTCATGCCGTCGACGGTCGGGTCAAGCCACAGCAGGCGGTTGCGGTTCGGCTGGGTGATCTTGTTATAGGTGAAGCTCTTTTGCGAGTCGATCTTGTAATACTGCGGAAAGTCGATGATCACGCGGGCGGCCAGGATCGACAAGTCTTGCGCGGTCGAGTAATTGTCGGCGCTGGGCAAGCCGTGCGGGTTGCCGAACTTGGTGTTCTTCATGCCCATGCGCTGGGCTTCCTTGTTCATCAGGAACACGAACGCGGTTTCATCGCCGGCCACCGCTTCAGCCAGCGCAACGGCGGCGTCGTTGCCAGACTGAATCATCAAGCCGTGCAGCAGGTCGTCGACCGAGACTGGCGTGGCCGGGTCGATGAACATTTTCGAGCTGCTGGCGTCGACCTTCCACGCCTTGGGCGAAACGTTGATCATCTGGTCGATAGTGATCTTCTTGTCGCGCAGCGCGCCGAAGGTGACGTAGGCCGTCATGATCTTGGTCAGCGAAGCTGGCTCAATGCGTGCGTTCGGGTCCTGGGAAGCGATCACCTGGCCTGATGTAGCGTCAAGCAGCAGCCAGGAGCGGGCCGCGATGGTCGGCGGCGGCAGGGTTTGCGCAACGGCGGCGGAAATCGCCAGGAGACTGGCGGCAAATGCCGCGATAAGTTTTTTCATCAGATTGGGTACTCAAAAAAGGTGGGCTGCAGAAATAATGCGGCCAATTATAGACCTACGAGGCGGGATCGCCTTCACGCCGCCACAGTTGAATCACGAGATTTTTAATGTGGCCAAGCTTGCGGTGGAAAAAATGGTCGGCGCCGGGAATGACGATGACGGGGATATCCTGCGGGCGCGCCCAGTCCAGCACCTGGGTCAGGGTGATGGTATCGTCGACTTCACCGTGGATCAGGATGGTGTCGGCAGGCACGTCGGGAACGGGCCATTTGCCGGCGGCGGTGCCCACCAGCACCAGGCGCTCGGCGGGGCGGCCCTCTGCGGCCAGTCGCTGCTGCAGGCGCGCCTGCACGAAGGTGCCGAACGAAAAGCCCGACAGCGCGATCGGCAGGCTGGGAAACTTTTGCTGCATGTGCTCGAACATGATGAGCATGTCGTCCGTTTCGCCCAGGCCTTCGTCGTGCACGCCGCTGGAGGCGCCCACGCCGCGGAAATTAAAGCGCGCCGCCGCATAGCCGAGGCTGACAAAGGTGCGCGCCAGCGTGACGGCAACCTTGTTGTCCATGGTGCCCCCGTACAGCGGGTGCGGATGGGCGACCAGGGCCACGCCGCGCGGCGCGCTGTCGGGCATGTCGAGCAGGCATTCCATCGTGCCGGCATGGCCGGTCAGCGTGAATTTTTCGGAACTTTTTTTCATCAGATTTTGAGCCGCTCGACAATTTTGCCGCCGACCAGGTGGGTGTCGATGATGTCGTCGATATCGCTGGTGTCGACATAGGTATACCAGGTGCCTTGCGGGTAGACGACCAGTACCGGGCCTTCTTCACAGCGGTCGAGGCAGCCGGCCTGGTTGATGCGAATTTTTTCGTGGCCGTTCAAGCCTAATTGCTTGATGCGCTTTTTGGCGTGCTTTTGCGCCGCTTCGGCGCCTTGCGCGCCGCAGCAGGAGCGCCCGTCGTCACGCTGATTCATGCAAAAGAAGACGTGCTGCTCGAAGTAGGGTTTGTCGCTCATGGGATTTTATGGTTGCGAGAATAGAAGGTGCCATGATACGCGCTTGTAGCGCTATGCAAGCGTCACCGCCGTAACTACAGTGACGCTGATGCTAGCTGCGGCGCTCCGCCACGCGATTGAGCTTGTGCGAGGGCAACAGCAAAAACCAGATCGCGAAAAACGGCCACAGCAGCGACAAGAACTGCGCCGCACCCATGAAGTTGAGGAACTTGCCCTGCACCCAGCCTTGCAGCGTGGCCGAAAAATACGGGTTCACGGGAATGGTATTGACCACCAATAAGCTTAGCAGCAAGGTCACCACCGCTAGCCTGCGCTGCGCCACCTGCGGCGCAAAGGCCAGCCCGGCCAGCATGATCGCCCCGATCAGAAAGCCGCCCTGCACGCCGGGCGTGAACCAGTTGAACGCATTTTCCGGCGTGAACTGTAGCGAACTGGCGAGCGTCTTGAACACCAGCGCAATGGCCACCATGGCAATCATCAGGCGCGCGCGCGGCGCGCCACGGTTGAGCAAACAGAGCATGGTGAGCACCGCACCGGTCATGCCGCAGGCCGTGATGACGGTGTCCGACAGCCAGTACTGCTCGGCCGTCATGTCGGCGCCGGGGCGCAGCATGATCACCAGGTCAATGTCGGTCGAGAGCCATTGCGACAGCCACTCGGAAAAAATCGGCAGCAATTGGCCGTGCCCGAACATGTGGCCGAGCGGGTAGATCTGCGCCAGCGGCCACAAGGCCAGCAGCACCAGGCCCTGGCTGGCATGGGGCGCGAACCAGCGCTTGCGCGTCTGGTACAAACGGCTTTCATTGAGGTAGGAGCGGGCGCCCGCCAGACCGATGAAGGCGCCGATCAGGGCGCCGACCGAATTGGTCAGCAAGTCCAGGCTGGAGGGCACGCGGCTTGGCAGGTAGGTCTGCACCGCCTCGGCCAGGCCGGACACCAGCACGCCCAGAACGGTCGCGCCCACAATCGCCCACACGCCGCGCAGGTAGGGGTAAAGCGCCAGCACCAGCAGCATGCCGAGCGGGACGTAGCCGACGACGTTGACGATCACGTCGAACCAGGTCCAGTACTGCGGCATGGCCAGCGTCAGGAAGGTCGAGGGCGAGAGCCCTGCGCCGCGCCAGCCCGAAAACGGGAACCAGCTGGCATACACGATCAGCAGCAGGTAGGCCAGCAGCGCCGCCCTGGAAACGGGCGAACCTCTCGGTTCGCGTCTTGGCTCGGCAGGGATCATTGCTTGGGCAGGGGCAGCGTGGCCAGCCAGGCGTTGATGTCGGCGGCCACCGCGTCAGTGGCTGCGGCCAGCGCGCGCGCGCCGCCCGCAGCGTCGGCGCTGGCAGCCGGTATTTTGCGGCTGAAGGTCTTCTGGTCGACCAGTTTATGCTGGTTGAATAGCGACGCGCGCAACACCAGTTGGCCATAGCTTTGCGATGCGCTGTCGAAGCTGTGGGTAAAGTCGTCGATCTCGCTGCGCAGGATCGCCACGCCGTTGGAGGCGTCGGTCGGGGTGAGCACCTTGGCGCCGGTCTGGGCGATGCGCGTTTTCAGGCGCTGCGTGATCAGCTGCAGCGGCGTGGCGCCCCAGCGGCTGTTGGTGTAGGCGCGCGACTGCAGCGCGTCGGCATAATTGAGCCGGTAATACATGCGTTCATTATCGAAGGCGGCCGAACCGGTGACGTCGGTCACCACCACGGCGCCGATTGGGGCGCTGCCGGCGGCTGGTGCGGCCAACGGTGTGGTCGGCAGCGCGGCAGGGCCGAAATCGAACATGGTGTTCTTGGGCGCGCCGCTGCTGGTCGAGCAGCCGGAGAGCAGGGCTGCACCGGCGGCGGCAGCGAGTACGGCGGCCAGCAGGGTGGCGCGTTTCATGCGGGTCAAGGTGGTTTTCAATTGGGTCCTCATTTGGTCGGTGCGACAAAGCCAGGTTCGCCCGGGCCCGGGGTGCCGTCGGGGGCGCCGAACAGGATGCTTTGCGGGCGGCTGTTCAAGGTGTCCGCAGTGCGCCTGACCGCGCGCAGCGAGGTGCGCGCTTCGTCGGCCATGGTGACCAGGTGCGGCAAGGTCTGCATTTCAAGTTCGCTGGTGACGCCTTCGAGCGAGCTGCCGACCCGGTCCACCGTCACGTTCAAGCGGTTGATCGGGCCGTCGGGGGCCTGCAGGCTGGTGGCCAGCTTGTCGAAACTTTTCGTCATCTTGCTGGCATCGGCCGACAGCGCATTGAACGAGGCCAGGCTCTGTTCCGCCTTGCCGGCCAGCTGCGGCAGGCGCGCCAGCGTGGGTTCGAGCTGCTTGGGCACCGCTTCAATCGCGTCGGCCGCTTTGCCGACCTTGTCAAAGGCGCCCAGGATCAGCTGCTGGTTGGCCGGCGTGAGCATGGCGTCGATGCTGGCGGTGATGCGCTCGGCTTTGTCGAGGATCACCAGGCCGCGCTTTTCGAGCTGGTCGAGAAAGCCAGGGCGCAGCGGAATGCGCGCCAGCTGCTTGACGCTGCTGGCCAGGCGCGGCGAGCCGGTTTTTTCGTCATCCAGGTCGATCGAGGCGATCCCCGTCACGCCCTGAAAACCGAGCTTGGCGAAGGTGGTGTTGGTGACCGGCGCGTCCTTGTCGACCGACAGTTGAATCAAGACCTGGCCGGTGGTGGCCGGGTCGAAGCGGATGTCGTCGACCTTGCCCACTTCCAGCCCGCGGTAGCGCACGGCGGCCTGCGGGTTCAGGCCCGAAATCGGCTGCACCGTGGCGATCTGGTAGGGCACGCGTTCGGTGCGGTCGCGGTTGAACCAGAGCCCGGCCAGCACGGTTGCCACCAGCAGGGCGATGGTAAAAATCCCGGTCATTAATGCGTGCGATCTGTTTTCCATTTTTCTTATTCCTCAGTGTCGTTCGCAGCTTCCGTCTCGTCGAGTACTTCAAGGGCGCGCTGGCCGCGCGCGCCAAGGAAGAACTGCTTGATGAACGGATGGTCCACTTCGAGTACGTCGCGCGTGGGTCCCACGGCGATCACATGTTTTTCGGCCAGCACGGCCACGCGTGTGGTGAGCGCAAACAGCGTGTCCAAGTCGTGCGTGACCATGACGACGGTCAGTCCCAGTTCGCGGTGCAGCGACTGGATCAGCGCGACAAAGGCGTCGGACAGGTCCGGGTCCAGGCCGGCGGTGGGTTCGTCCAGGAACAGCAGTTGCGGCTCCAGCGCCAGCGCGCGCGCCAGCGAGGCGCGCTTGATCATCCCGCCCGACAGGTCGGACGGCATTTTGTTGGCGTGTTCGATGCCCAGGCCCACCATGTGCATCTTGAGTAGCACGGCGTCGTAGATCACGTCTTCGGGCAGCGCGCGCAGTTCGCGCAGCGGCTGTGCGATATTGTCGAACACCGTCAGCGCCGAATACAGCGCGCCCTGCTGGAACAGCATGCCCCAGTGGTTGCGCATGCGCTGCAGCTGTTCGGCGTCGGCTTCGCTGATGTCTTCGCCGAACACCTTGACGCAGCCGCGCGCGGGGCGCTCCAGACCCAGCATCTGGCGCAGCAGCACCGTCTTGCCGGTGCCGGAGCCGCCCACGATGGTCAGAATCTCGCCGGCAAAAATTTCAAGGTTCAAGTCCTGGTGCACGACGGTGCGGCCAAACTTGGTCCACAGGCCCGTAATCTGCACCACCGGCGGGCCGACTTCTTCGTCGGGCACCATGTTCAGCGCTTGCGGGCGGCGGCGTGGCTTGATGATTTCGTCGGGCATCAGAATCCCACTTCGCTGAAGATGATCGCGTACACGGCGTCGGCCAGGATCACCACCGTGATCGCCGTCACCACCGAGGTGGTGGTGCCGTGGCCGAGGCTTTCGGTATTGGGCTTGATGCGCAGGCCGAAGTGGCACGACACCAGCGCGATCAAGACACCGAAGGTGGTGCCTTTCAGCAGACCGATGACGTAGTTCGCCAGCGGCACGGCGTCGGGCAGCTTCAGTATGAAGTAGCGGGGCGACAGGTTCAATTCCATCTTGGCCGCGGCCATGCCGCCGATCAGCGCCATTGCATCGGTCCAGACCACCAGCAACGGCATCGAGATGGCCAGCGCGAGCACCTTGGGCATGATCAGGCGGTAGCCGTGCGAGATGCCCATCACCAGCATGGCGTCAAGTTCTTCGGTCACCCGCATCACGCCCAGCTGCGCGGTGATGGCCGAGCCCGAGCGGCCGGCGACCAGAATGGCGGCCAGCAGCGGGCCGAGTTCGCGGATGATGCTCATGCCGAGCAGGTTGACGATGAAGACGTCGCCACCGTACGCGCGTAACTGCTGGGCCGACAGGAACGAGAGCACGACGCCGATCAAAAAGCCGACCAGCGCGGTGATGCCGAGCGCCTGGAAACCGGAGTGGTAAATATTGGCCGAGACTTCGCGCCATGGACCGGTGCGGGCATGGGTAACGAAGCGCCACAGGTCCTGGATGACCTGCCCGATCAGCGCGAAAAAGCCCGCCATGTGTTCGAAGAACGAGAGGATGCCCAAGCCGAGCACCATGATCCAGTTGAGGCGGTTGCGCTTGGGGCGCGCCACCTGCTGTTTGCCCGCTTCTTCGATGCGGGCAAACAGTTCTTCCTGGCGGTCGGCCAGCTTGAGCGAGGCCGGGCGCTTTTTGCCCCAGGAATTCCAGAACATCTGGGCGCCGATGTGGTCAAGGCTGGTGAGCTGGGACAGGTCCCAGTCGGCCGGCTTGTCCTTGAGCGAGGCGAGGGTGGCGGACAGCGACTTGATGGCGCCGCATTCGGCCAGTGCATGCACCTGCCAGATGCCCGAGGCGACGACGGCAGTTTGCGCCGCGCCCGATCCGGCGTGGTTGATGGTTAATGTTGGCGCATTTTCAATCGGCATTGCGCCAGTGTAAAAGAGATTCGTTGCGACCGCTATAGAAGTTCGTGCGGGGCGATTCGATTGACGGGGACGAAATCGGTGTTCTAATGGCGCCGCATGCGCGGCACAGGTACCGGGCCGATGCAGGCAGCACGGCGCTTTACGCGGCTAGGTGGCGGGCCTGCCGCACAGGCACCGCCACCGGCTTTGCCTTCTGCGCCGGCGCATCGACCCGGCCCGCATAATCGCTGCCGACCAGCGCGCCGGCCGCGTCCTTGCTCATGCCGCGCGCCTGCAGCCATTGCGCCACCAGCGCGGCCAGCTTGTCGAGCGCAATGCGGTGCGTGGCATCGGTCTTCGCATACAGCCAGTCCGAAAACGCCATGAAGTTATTGAACGGCGCGTCGCCCAGCATCTGGCCCAGCGTATTGGCAAAGCGTCCCGAATTGGCCACCAGGTCCCAGTAGCGCGCAAAGCGCACCAGACGCTGCATGCTGGCGAAGTCAATCAAACTGGTCGACAGGATGGTGTAGGGTGGGTAGGGATCGAACACCATCTTGTATTGCTCGGTGTGGCGGATGATCGGCGTGCCGCGCAGGCGCTTGAGGATGCCGAACTGGATTTCGTGCGGCTTGAGTGCGACCAGCCGGTCAAAGCCGCGCGCAAAGCTGTCGATGTCCTCGCCCGGCAGGCCGGCGATCAAGTCCACGTGCAGGTGGGCGTGCGAGTGCTCGCACAGCCAGCCGATGTTGTCGGCCGCCTTGGCGTTGTCTTGGCGGCGGCTGACCAGCGCCTGCACGTCCGGGTTGAAACTCTGGATGCCGATCTCGAACTGCAGCGCGCCCGGCGGGAATTTGGCGATGCCTTCCTTGAGCGCGTCGGGCAGGTGGTCGGGCACCAGTTCGAAGTGGGCGTACACCGGGTCGGCGGGATCGGCCGCGATTTTGTCGAGGAAGAACTGCATGATCTTCAGGCTGGTCTTGATGTTCAGGTTGAAGGTGCGGTCGACAAACTTGAACAGGCGCGCGCCGCGCGCATGCAGCGCTTCGAGTTCGGCCAGGAAGCTGTCCAGGCCGAACGGCCATGCAGTCTTGTCCAGCGCCGACAGGCAGAATTCGCACTTGAACGGGCAGCCGCGCGACGCTTCCACGTACAGCGTGCGGTGGGCGATGTCCTGCTCTGTATACAGTGCATACGGCAGCTTGATGTCCGCCATCGGCGGCTGCACGCCGACGTGCACCTTCATCAGGGGCTTCGGTCCGTGCAGGATTTCGCCGCACAGCTTGGGGAAGGTGACGTCGCCCCAGCCGGTGACGAGGTAGTCGGCCAGTTGCACGATGCCCTGTTCGGACGACTC
Organism: Massilia sp. TWP1-3-3; assembly: GCF_049897805.1. Lineage (NCBI taxonomy): Bacteria > Pseudomonadati > Pseudomonadota > Betaproteobacteria > Burkholderiales > Oxalobacteraceae > Massilia > Massilia sp. TWP1-3-3. Next base: position 2,309 of record NZ_JAFCWX010000019.1, on the reverse strand, counting down.
GAACGAGACCTCGGGTCCGCCCAGCACCAGCACCACCTGGGGCGCCACGCGTTTGAGCATGGCGACGACGCGGGTGGTTTCTTCCACGTTCCATATATAGACGCCGAAACCGATGATGCGCGGCCGGTGCGCCAGCAGGCGCTCGACGATGTCGGTGGTCTTGGCGCCGATCACGAACTCGGCCAGCCGGGTCTGCTCCTGCAGCGCGCCCATGTTTGCCAGCAGGTAGCGCAGCCCAAGCGAAGCGTGGGCGTAGCGGGCATTCAGGGTGGACAGCAGAATAGTCATGAAAGGGCGGGCGATGGGGGAAGCCGCTATTTTACCCGTCCCGTCCCGCCATCGGCCCAACTCATGGTCGCTGATCGATTTGATACGGTTAGTTGTATTGCTGCAACGTATCGCTTCAGCACCACGCGCCGTGGACCCCGCGCTCAGTTAGTATGGGGGAACATTCAAAATGAACGATCTATTGCCTCCATCATGCCTAAGAACCATCCGATTATTTTGCTTTTCAGTACTGTCGTGGCCGCTTCCGGGGCTATGGCGCAGCAAATGTACAAGGTTGTCGGGCCGGACGGCAAGATAACGTTTTCCGACCGTCCTGCGCTGCACACGCCGGGCAAGGTCAGCGTGATGCATTCGTATACCCTGCGCCCGTATGTCACGCAACGCACGCCGGCCGAACGTAGCGCCGCGGAGGCGGCCGGGAAAGCGGCCGGGGCGATCCCGGCAGTTCCAGCCGACCCGAATGCAGTCCAGCTCGCGCCAGTATTGACGCCGGAACTCGAAGACGCCGTCGTGACGGTGATGGGCCAGGTCGAATTTGCACGCCGCTTCTATAATTTTTGCAATGGCAGCCTGACCGAAGCGAAGGCGTTCAGTGCGGCGGCGCGCGCCTGGTCGCAGCGCAATGCTGCTCCCATCCATCACCAGAACCGCCTGGTGATGGAAGTGCTTTCACCTGCCAAGCGCGACGAGTTGCAAGGCAAGGTCGTGGCGCTGCTGAAGGACGAGAGCATCAAAGTGGCCTCCCGCAGCCCAAAAGAGCGTCAGGCCTGGTGCGCCGGCGTCGTGGCAGAGCTCAACAGCGGCAAGGCCGATATTGTCCAGCCGGCAATGATGGCAGTACCCATCGTGGCCTACCGTGGGCGGTAGGGCACGACCCGCTGTCCTATTGACGCCTATCAATGCGGTACAAAAAATTATGAAGATCTCACCGCTTGCGCGGCTGAACAATACGTATTGTCAATTTGCTCATGTAAGATGCTGCTTTGATATCTTGCCGAGCAATTCGATGAAAAACAGGATGATGGTTGCCGTGCTGTGCATGGCGGCGATGACGGGTGCCTCGGCCGAGATCCGTAAAATGACCGGAGCCGACGGAAAAGTGACCTTGTCCAATGTTCCGCTTGTGCTGAAGAATCCCGCTACCCAGGCGCCGCGGCCGGTAGTGGCGCGCTTGCCCGAGGCCGGTTCCGACTTGTTGCGCCCGGAGGTCATCGGCGCGGTGGCCAATGTCATGGGAATTACCCACCTGGTCAGCAGCAGCCGAGAGTTTTGCGTGGCGACCACGCCCACCTCGTACAAGCGCTACTCGTCGGCCGCTGACGCCTGGTTGCAACGCAACGCCGCAGTGGTTGCGCATAAAGAAAAGGTAATGGCGACCGGCGACCAGCGCCTGGTGGCCAATGCGCTCTCGGGTGACATGGTGCGCCAGACTGAAGAAATGATGCGCCCCGTGCGCGGCGCCGGCACCGCCGAGAAGGTTGCCTGGTGCGACAAGGCATTCGCCGATGTGAACCGCGGCGCACTCGACCTGGTGGGCCGCGCATCGATAGCACCGCTCATGCGCTACCATCCGCGCTAAAAATTTTGCAGAGCCTCTTGCCAGCGCCGCAGCCGTTTGCTATAGTTCGCCTCCCGTTGAAAAGCACGCGAAATCAACCAGTCGCAGGACTATCATCGGGAAGCGCATTAAGTGCGCTGCAGTAAAAAAGAGGTTGACGAAAAACGCGAAACGCTGCATAATCTCACCACTCTGCTGCTTACGAACAAAACGCTTCGTAGGGCACAGAAGGCAGTACCAAATAGCTCTTTAAAAATTAACAGTCGATAAGTGTGGGCGTTTGATGAAGGTGCCAACGAAGCGTAAGCCAAGTTGAATACTTAAATTATCAAATGTTCACAAAGAAGAAATATAGGCGCTTCGCAAGAAGTGGCCTGTCAGTATTTTGAGTGAGCGATCTGTCCGCAAGGACATTAAACAGAGATTGAACTGAAGAGTTTGATCCTGGCTCAGATTGAACGCT
>NZ_JAFCWX010000018.1:0-113737 GCF_049897805.1 Massilia sp. TWP1-3-3 | reverse complement strand
CTCAATATGGTTGAACGGTTCTTCCGGGATCTATCGGAGACGCAGTTGCGACGCGCGACGTTCAAGTCAGTCCCAGACCTGACCGAATCGATTGGACAGTTCATTGCAAAACATAATATAGCACCGAAACCGTATATATGGACCGCGAAAGCGACCGACATTCTTGCCAAAGTCACGCGCGCTCGTGCCAAACTTAATAAGCTTCAATCTGTTTGACGCACTACACTAGCAGCCTGCCGGATGGAACGGGGCGGGCCTGCCCTGCCCATGTCAGGACACTAAGCGCCGTGCATGCGGAAAAACTGCATGCTGGTGGTCAAGCCCTCGGCCTGTTCCTGCAAGGCTGCCGCTGCGGCGGCGGCCTGCTCCACCAGTGCGGCATTTTGCTGGGTAACGGCGTCCATGTCGGCAATCGCCTTATTGACCTCGACAATACTGCGTTCCTGCTCTACGCCGGCCGCGCTGATGCCGGCCATGATGGCGCTCACGTCGGCAATACTGCGCACAATATCGGCCATGGTGACGCCGGCCGATTCGGCCAGCACGGCGCCGTGCGCAATCCGCTGGGTCGAGTCGGCAATCAATTGCTTGATCTCGCGCGCGGCGAGCGCCGAGCGCTGCGCCAGCGCGCGCACTTCGATCGCCACGACGGCAAAGCCGCGCCCGTGTTCCCCTGCGCGCGCCGCCTCCACTGCGGCATTGAGCGCCAGGATGTTGGTCTGGAAGGCGATGCCGTCGATCACGCCGGTGATATCGGCAATTTCCTTGCCGTAGACATGGATCGTTTGCATCGTGCTGATCACTTCGGCCACCACCTGCCCGCCCTTGCGCGCAATGGCCGAGGTTGACAGCACCAGCGCATCGCCGCCGCGCGCATTGCTGCTGTTGCTCTTGACCACGCTCGTCAGTACTTCCATCGACGCTGCCGTTTGCTGCAAGGCGCCGGCCTGGCGCTCGGTGCGGTCCGACAGATCCAGGTTTCCTGCCGCGATTTCGCGCGCGGCCTGGTCCACCGCGTGCGCTCCGCCATGCACGCTGCCCACGATCGCGGCCAGGGTCCCCGTCATCGCACCCAAGGCATCGAACAGTTGGCCAATCTCGTCTTGCCGGTCGTGTGCGATCGCCATGCCGAGCTCGCCCGCAGCGACTTTGCCTGCCAGCTGAACGGCCCGGCGCAGCGGCGGCGCAATGCTTGCCGTCAGCATCCAAGCCAGCAGCGCGCCGATCGCCACCGCCGCCACCCCCATGCCGAGCAGCACGGTGCGGCTGTCGGCAAACTGGATGGCCGTGGTGGCGCCGAGGGCGCGCGCCTGCTGCGACTGGTGCTTGAGCGCCGCTTCTGTCGCCTCCACGTACGCCGCGTAGGCCGGCTGCATCTTCTCGACAATCAAGGCTTCGACTTCCCCCGTCCTGCCCTGGTCTTTCCAGGCGAACACTTGAACGCGCAGCGCCAGGTAGGCACTGGCGCGCTCGGCCGCAGTGCGCAGTAGCGCCTGCTCTTGCGCGCTGCGCGGCATGGCCGCCAGCGCCGCGCTGGTCTGCCCTTGCAGCCGTTCGCCCTCGGCCAGTTGCAGCTTGAAGTAGTCGCCCAGTTCCACGCTGTCGCTGCGCGCAATCGAGACCGCGCGCACGCCGTTCAGGCGGATCGCGCCCAGCAACTCGGACAGGAGCAGCTGCTTGGCCAGGCTGTCGTTGACCAGGCGCGCCATGGCCTGCTCGGCGCCGTGCTGGCGCCACAGCGAGATCGTGGTCATGCCGATCATAATGACCAGCACCACGGCAAAAGACGAGAACACGCGCATGCCGGTGGTAATGCGAACAATTTTCATAAGGAATGTGGAAATAGAGGGAGGTAAAGGGCGTTCAGTGCTGGAACAGGAAGCGCTGCGTCATCAGGGCGGCCATGGCGTCGGCCGGTGCGGGCCGCGCCACGTAGTAGCCCTGCACCTCGTTGCATGCCAGTTCCTGCAAGATGGCCAGCTGGGCGGCGGTCTCCACGCCTTCGGCCACCACCGTCATGCCGAGCGCATGCGCCATCGACACGATCGCCTGGAAGAACACCTTGCCTTCGCGCGACTGGCCCAGTTCGGCGGTAAAGGCACGGTCGACCTTGAGCACATCCATGCGCAGCTTTTGCAACTGCGACAGCGACGAGTAGCCGGTGCCGAAATCGTCTACGTGCAGCTTGACGCCGAGCGCGCGAATGGCGTCGAGCTGGGCGATGATGTCGTGCTGCTCGCCCATCATGGCCGACTCGGTGATTTCAACTTCCAGCAGCGCCGGCGCGACCGTATGGCGCACCAGGCACTGCGCCAGTTGCGCGCTCACTTCGCCGTGCGCGAACTGTCTGGGCGACACATTGATCGAGACCGGCACCAGCGCCAGGCCGGCGCGGCGCCACTCGTCGATCTGCGCGCATGCCTTGTCCATCACGATTTCGCCAATTTGCAAGATCAGGCCGCTGGACTCGGCCAGCGGGATGAAGTCGAGCGGCGCGATCATGCCGTGCTCGGGATGGATCCAGCGCAGCAGCGCTTCCATGCTGCACAGTTCCCCCGTCAGCGCATCCACGCGCGGCTGGTAGTACAGCACGAACTGGTCGAGCGCAATCGCGTCGAGCAAGCTTTGCTTGAGCTGCAGGCGCCCTTGCAAGGTGCGCGAGAGCGAAGCGTCGTAAAACCGGTACTGCCCTTTTCCCTCGGCCCTGGCGGCGTCCTTGGCAATGTCGGCGTGACGGATCAACTCGCTGCCTTCGGTCCCGTCGCGCGGGTAGACGCTGATGCCCACGCTCGCGCCGATCATGGCGCGCACGCTTTGCAGGGCAAATGGCGCGGCAAAGGCGCTCACGATGCGCGCCGCCACGCGCGCGCTGTGCACGTCGCCTTCGGTTGGCATCAGCAGCACCACGAATTCGTCGCCGCCAAAGCGCACCACCACGTCTTCGGGCCGCAGCAGGGATTTGAGGCGTTGGGCGCTGGCCTTGAGCAATTGGTCGCCGATTTGGTGGCCATGGGTGTCGTTGACATGCTTGAAGTCGTTCAAGTCCAGGAACAACAGCGCCACTTCGCCGGACGCCTTGGCCAGCGCGGGCGGTAAGAAGTGCGTCAGCCATTGGCGGTTGGGCAGGCCGGTCAGCGCATCTTCGTTGGACAGGCGGCTCAGTTCGGCCAGGTGCGACTTGCGTTCGCTGATGTCGCGCAGCGTGATGGCCAGGCCGCTGCCGACCCGGACAATCCGGCGGTGGCCCCAGGCAACGTTGCCGTTGGCGCGTTCCGGCATCTGGCGTTCGTCTTCGTGAAAGCCGTGCTCCATGGCCGCCAGGTAGGCGCTGAACAGGTCGCCGCCGGGCAGTTCGCTGCCGGCCGCGCCGCGCTGCAGCTGCGACAGGCGCTTGCCGATCAGTGCCGTGCGCGCGACACCGTAAAAACGTGCGCCGCGCTCGTTGCAATCGACAATCTCGAAGTCGCGGATCGCACCATTCCGGTCGCGCACCGGCGCGGCGATGTAAAACCCGTCGTTGGCGCCTTCGGTGGCGGCGCGGTACGCCTTGCGCACGCTTTCCTGCGCGCTGTAGCGGTCTGCCGCGCGGCGCGACAGCAAGGCTGCCAGCAGCGCAAACAGCAGCAACGCGAAGGTGACGATGATGCTGTCGTTGCGCGCTTGTAGCCAGGCCTCGCCCGCCGGGGCCATGACGGCGGCCAGCGGGATGGCGACCAGGCCGGCGACGGGATAGACCTTCGATTGGCTCCAGCCGAGCAGCCGCGCCTTGCCGTCGGCAAAGGCGCGCTCGCCCTGCATTACGGCCGCTCCGCTGGCGACGCCGCGGGCAAGCGTGCTCGCGCTTGCCGGCAACAGCGCGCCGCCGTCCTGCTCGGCGCGCCAAGCCGCTTCCAGGGCCACCACGGCGACACTGCCGCCGGCGCCGAGCGCGGTGGGCATGTAAAAATTGGTAAAGTAGTCGGCCCGCACCAGCATGATGACGACGCCGGCAAATTCATTGTCGGGCGTGTCGAGGCGGCGGCTGAACAGCACCAGCGACTGCGCCGCGCCCGCTTCCGGTGCGTCGATCCGCATGGCGCTGCTGTTGTTGCCCTTATGGTAATCGATGACGGCCCCGAGTCGGGCCAGCTTGCTGCATCCCTGCGCGCGTACGGCCGCGCCGATCCGCCCTGCCGCGTCGCTGATCGCCACGCAGCCAAAAGCATCGTCGTGAAACATGCCGTCGCGCACCAGCTGGCTCAGGTCGAGCTTGCCGCCGGATTGCTCCCAGCTTTGGCGCAACTGCATCGACACCTGGTCCATCTGGGCCACCGAGCGCGTGATGTACTGTTCATAAGCCTGGGCCGTTGACAGCACCACGTCGCGCCCGTGCTGCTGGGCAGCCTCGCGCACCTCGCCGCTACGGCGCACCGCCCCCACCCACATTGCAGCGATCAATAGCAGCGCCAGCAACGGCCAGATGAGCACGCCCGTCCAGCGCGCCAGCCATCTGCGCGTTTGCTTGCCAATACTCATTCCCTACCGCCCGATTTAGTTGCTTTTTGCTAGCATTTGTTTCTTCTTATAAAGATGAATGCTAACAGTCAACTATGTCAGCTTGATGACACGGTGACGCCGTCGATCAGCATCCATGGCATGTGCATCGCGCCCGAGACATTTTCTGCCTCCGACGAGACCGCCAGGACGTGCTGCAGGACGTGAAACACGTTTCCGGCAATCAGCGCCCCGCTGACACAGCCCTGGTCCTGCCCGTTCCGGTACAGGCGGCTCGACTTGGCGACGCCGGAAAAATCACCCTTCAGCGGGTCGATATTGCCCGAGAACCGGTCGACCATCAGCAATACGGGTTGCGCACTTTTCATGGTCTCCAGGTCGCCGTCTCCGGGTGCGCAGACCAGTGCAAAAGGTCCGCCTGCACTGGCGCAAGAGCTGCTTCCGAGGCGATTGGCCGTGTAGCAGTCAAGGCCGTGCGCGACCAGCTGGCCCGCCACAAGCAGCGCGAGCGGCTGCGTCGGACAGCCGTCGCGGTCGAACCCGGTCGCGCCGGTGAACCGCTCGTCGTGAGGCTGGTCGGACAGGTGCAAGAGCCTGGAGACGACCTGTGCGCCCAGCTTGTTTGCCCATTGGCTCTTGCCGTCCACGATACTGGTACCGGCCAGGTGATACCAGATGGTGTCCATGAGAAGCTGTTGCACGGCGCGCGGCGAGAGCAGCACCGCGCCGGCATATGCAGGCGCCTTGGCCGCTCCGAGATTGCCCAGCACTCTCTCGCAGAACAGGTCGCAGGCCTGCAGGGCCGTGTTCAGGGCGTTATCAAGGCCAAACACGGCGCGCCTTTCATAGTCAAAGCCGCTCACCAGATCGTGCTCGAGCGCCAAGCCCATGAGGTTCCAGCGCAGCGACGTTTGCCATTCCGACTGCGCCACACCCAGGCTGTTATAGAGGCCGCGCCATTGGCACGCGACGCCGACCTCCAGGCGGTCGATCGAGATGCGCGCGTCGCGCGTGAGCCGCTGGTACACGGCCTGGGCAAATTCATGCACGCCGGCGAGGGGCATGGCGCTGAGCGCCTGATCCCACAGGAACGGCAATTGCTCGACCGGCGGCGCTTGTCTGGCGTCGGGCATCAGTAAAAAGGGGTCGGCGACGGAAAATTGCGCCAGCGCCAGCGCGTCGTGCGCGCACCGGCCCACGCCTTCGCTGCACAGCAAATTGGTCGAGGCCGCCCCTTTTTTTTGCCCCTTGTGAACCATGATATCGATGTATTGGGAGTTCGCCGTCGCGGCCAAGGCAAACTCCTTGTTCGCCACGACCAGGCGCTGGTCGCTGGTGCACCGCGCGGCCACCTTGACCCGGTCGGCGCCGTGCCACAGCGCGTACGCGAGTGCGTCGTCGGCTGCGGCGCGCAGTTCTTGAAACGGCAACGCCTGCGTGTCCGGCGCTGTCATGCCCGCCCGCCGACATTCATTTCGCAGCGCAGGTACGGCCCGCCCGCGTCGACCTTGGCGCGCTGCCCCTTGCCGCAGTGCCCCATGCCGAGATCCCAACGAAAATCCGAACTGACCGCATCCACACTTTTCAAGACGTCGAACGCCATGCCCGAGACGCTCGCCCCCTGCAGCAGCGCACTTTTTCTGCCGTTTTTTATTTCCCAGACATGGTCGCAGCCGAACATGAATTCGCCGTTGGTATCGGCCTGGCCGTTCCCGGCGCCTTCGAGCAGATAACCGTCGTTTATGCCGGCTATCATGTCCGCCAGGCACGTCGTCCCGGGCGCGATATACGTGTTGCGCATCCGAATCAAGGGCTCGTCCGAATACAGCCATGCCCTGGCGTTTCCTGCCGGCCGGACCCCGAACCGGGCGGCGCTCTCGCGGCTGTGCAAATAGTTTTCCAGCATGCCCGAGCGGATGATAACGGTCGCTTCCGTTTCTACCCCCTCGTCGTCAAACGGCAGGCTGCCCATCGCCCCGGCCGACCCATGGTCGTCACCGGTATCGGCCATCGTGACGAGCGCACTGGCCACTTGCTGGCCAATCTTGCCCGCAGCCACGCTGCCAGACGCGACCAGGTCGGCCTCGACGGTATGCCCGACGGCTTCGTGGCACAGCAGTCCCACCAGTGCGGGAGCGAGGATCACCGATTGACGGCCCGGCTCGGGATGCCTGGCGTCGAGCAGCGCGACGGCGGTGCTGGCGACGTCTTCGATCGCGCTCTCGAGCGAAGGATGGTGAAACAGCCTGGACCAGTCGCCATTGACGCCCGCCGCGCTGGTGCTGGTGGCGCGCCGGCCATGCCGCTGCGCGATCGCCGCCAGCGCCAGTTCGCACTGCGCCATGCGCAAGCTGCAATTGGCGCCGTCGGACGTGACGATGGCCTTTTCCTCCAGATACTCGGTGTAGCGCACCTCGGCCGACTGCAACCGCGCCGAGGCGCCGGCCAGGCGGCGTTCGAGGTCGATCATCTCGCCGAGCTTGTCGGCCAGGCCCATGGACGCCAGTTCCACGAAACCGCTGCCCACAAAGTCGCGGGTGGACAGCCTGGCCTGCGCCAGCACCAGGGGCCGCTTGCCCCGGATACCGAGCAGGAGCGCGGCCGCCTCGCGCGCCTGCGTGATCGCCTGGCGCACGCCGCGCTCGCTGACATCCGAGGTCGCCGCCACGCCCCAGGCGCCGTCGATCAGGGTGCGTACACCCACGCCTTCGATCACCGCACGGTCGGCCAGCAGCACGCGCCCTTGCGTCACCTCGAAGGTGCAACTGGTGCGTTTATGCCAGCGCAGTTCAACATAGCCGCTCGCCCCCTGTACCAAGTGCTGCAGCAGACTTTTGGCAGTCATGGCGCTCCCTGAAAAAATTGGATTGAACAGGCGCTGCGCCCTGCCCTATTCATCAAACACGAACTGCGCATTGAGCACGGTACTTCTGACCAGGCGCTTGGCCACCAAGTCGCCCTTTTCATTGAAGCTGTGTTCGCCCGTTACGCCGTGCCAGCCACGGGTGGCGCGCAACGCGGCGGCGATCTTGGCCGGCTCGCGGCTGTGCGCCGCGTTCATCGCGTGGACCAACAAGTTGACGCCGTCGTAGCCTTGCGCGGCGTGGCTGTCCGGGGGGCGGCCGAAACGCTTGGTATAGCGCTGATTGAAGTTGCGCGTGAGCGGATCGGCGCGGTTTGGATTGAACAGCGTAAAGACCACGGTCTTTTCGAGCTGGCGCCCGCCCAGCTTGAGCAGTTCGACCGAATCGAGTCCGACCCCGGCGAAGATGGGGACCGTGATGCCGGCGTTGCGAATATCGCCGATGATTTGCGCCCCTTCCGGCAAGGAACCGGCCAGGAAGATGGCATCGAACTTGTTGAACGAGGCCCAGTCGGCAAAAATGGCCGCGTGGTTGTCGCCATTCTTGTCGTACGAGCGCCGGTCCACTACCTGAATGCCCAGTTCATGGGCACGCTGCTCGAAATAATTGGCCAGGTCGATCCCGTAGTCATTCTTGATATAGTAAATGGCCACGCTCTTGTATCCTTGCCTGCTGGCGTATTCGCCGATCTGGCGTCCCTGGTCGCGATTGCCCGGCAAACTGCGAAATACCAGCTTGTTTTCGCCGTCCGTCACTTTTTGGCCGCTCGCGCCCGGGGTCATCATGACGATCCCGGCCCGCTCATAGATCTGCGAGGCGGGATAGGCGACGTAGGTATTCAAGTGGCCCAGCACGGCGCACACCTCCGGGTCATTGGCAATTTCCTGCGCCGCCAGGCGCCCTTTGGTCAGCGATGATTCGTCGTCCTTGATCACCAGCCTGAGCTTTTTGCCGCCCAACAGCGTGCTGCCCTGGTTGACCTCTTCCAGCGCCATTTGGGCGCCATCGATCAGCGTTCCCTTGGCTGACCGGGTGGGCCAGGCAATGGCCACCACGACTTCAGCGCCCGCTTCAGCCAAATGCTCGGCGCGCAGCTGGGCCGCGGTTTTATTGCTGCACGCGCTCGTCAGGCCGGCGAGCACGAGGGTAAGGACAACGGCAAGTAAGGCAGGTAGGCGGTTTTTCATCGATGTTTTTCCGTATTATGCAATTTGGCGCTTGGCCAGTTCGACAAACAAACCGTCCTGCTGCATGAGTTCCTGGTAGGTCCCGGACTGCACGATCTTGCCCTTGTCGAGCACATGGATGCAATCGGCATTGATGATGGTGCTAAGCCGGTGCGCGATGACCACCCGGGTCGCCCTGAGTTTTTCGATGCTGCCGCTGACCACCGCCTGCGTCTGGTTGTCCAGCGCGCTGGTCGCTTCGTCGAAATAAATAATGCGCGGTTTACGGACGATCGCGCGCGCGATCAGCAAGCGTTGCCGCTGGCCGCCCGACAAGGTGCCGCCGCCGCTGCCAACGCGCGTATGCATTCCCATCGCCATGTTTTCGATATCCTTGTCCAGCCCGCAAGCACGGGCTGCCTCCCACGCGTCGGCCAGCAACAGGGGCGTGGAACCGATAATATTCGAGAAAATGTCGCCGTCCATCAACTGCCCGCCCTGCAACACCACTCCGAGCTGGCGGCGCACGGCCCCGATGTCGACGTCGTCGATGTTGCGCCCGTCATAGTAGACGCCCCCCTGCTGGGGGCGCTCGAAGCCCAGCATCAGACGCAACAGCGTCGACTTGCCGGAACCGGAGGCGCCCACCAGCGCCACGTACTGGCCGGCCTTGATGCTGAGCGACACGTCATCCAGAATCAAGGGCATCCCGGGCCCATAGGCGAAGCTGATGTTGCTCAGTTCAATGGCGCCGTTCAGCTCACCCGGGTGCGGACGCTCGCTGTTCGATTCCGGCACCGTGTGCAAGATGGGCAGCGTGCGCTCGTAGATCGGCACGATTTCCAGCAACTGCATGCCGCTCCTGACCAGCGCCAGCGAAGCGTTCAGGAACACCAGGAAGGCGGCATTGAAGGCAATGAATTCGCCGGTGGAAAAGGCGCTGATCCGGGTGCGGTAAAAGACCGCATAGATCATGCCGAATATGGTGATATTGCACAGCAGCGGAAAGACGCTGGCAAAGACCAGGCTCGCATTGTTCAGTTTTCCCATGCGCAGATTCATCCGCTTTTGCAGGGCGAACAGCGATGCCCAGTTCTTGAACACCCGCCATTCGGCGCCGGTTGTGCGCAACTTGGCAATTGCGCTCAGGTACTCGAACACCAGCGCGCTCACCCGTCCTTCCAGTTCGGAAGCGTCGCGTGAAATGCGCACCTTCATGTAGCCGATGCCCAGGTTGACCAGCACGGCGAGCGTGACCAAGCCGACTGCAGCGAAAGCGAGCTGCACGCTATAGTAAAACAGCAGCGCCACGTTTAAGATGGAAAACAGACTGCTCAGCAAGGTCGCAATGAAGGAGCCGGACAGCACGCTGCGGATCTCGTTGATGCCGTTGATGCGCATGGCCAGGTCGCCCGCCTTGTAGGCGCGAAAGAACGGTACCGGCAAGCCAAGCACGCGGTCCCAGATCGCCGCTTGCAGATCGTTGCCGGCTTTGCTTTCGATGCGCAGCATGGCAAAGGCGCGGGTGGCATTGAAGAGCAGCGCCACCGCGCTGGCAATGAACAGCAGGGTAATGATCTGCCACATCTGCACGCTGTCAGCGGCCGGGAAAATGTTTTCGAACAAATGTCCGGTTGCTACCGGTATGGCCATGCCCAGTATCCCGCTGGCCAGTCCCACCAGCGCCACGGTCAGCAAGTCCGGTTTCAGGCCGAACAGCGAAAAGGCGATCACATCCCGGGCGCTGAGCTTGCGCTGCGGCAGAGCGCGGTAAAACATATAGCCCATACGCGCCAATGTGCCGGCAAAGGCGGCGTCGACGGCAATCCGCTCGCCGCTCTCAGGATTGACTGCCTGATAGGCATTCTTGCCAGCCGGTAGTAGTGCGAAGGCTTGCCGGGTTTCCCCATCGAAGGCGAGCAAGGGACCGGCGTCTTTTTCCCACCAGCTGTCTTCCAGCACAACGAGGCGCGATTTCACGCCCGATACATTGGTGATGTCCTGCACCGGATCGCGCCCGGCGGCGCCCTCGGACATGGGCGGGGGCGCCTTGAACTGGATGTTTTGCGGCTGGCCGACCAGCCGGCAGGCGTCCAGCAGGCGGTCGCCGCTGCCGCCGGCAACCACCGTTTTGTGGCGGGTGCCCAGGATGGCGGCAAATTCGCCCAGCGCACCGTGCAAAATGGTCTGGTCAATGTCGGCGCGCCTGGCCACGCGCGCCAATTCCTGCGCCTCGTTGTCGACAATCCGGTCGTAGCGGTAGTCCAGCAGCAGCCCCATCAGCTCCTGGAAACCGCTCACCAGCCGCGCGCGCGGCAAGTGCTCCGCGCCCTGGCACTGCAGGACGCTGCCGGGAGCGGCGCTGAGCCACAGGCTGGCTGGCATTGGCAGGCAGCACCCCGGCGGCAAAGGCACCCGATCCAACAGCCACGCCTCTCCTTGCGCCAGCGTGACCCAGCAATTGTCCGCAGGCGCATAAAAAGCCTGGCGCCGCTCGTCCACTGCCAGCGGCCCCTGGCAGTGCATGGCGGTGCCGTGCGCCGGCGCGCCGCTGTGGCTGACGCTCGCTATCAAGCGCATCGTTTGCTGCAGCACCTCGGCTGATGCGTGAGCCCAGTGGGATGCTAGCAGCAGCGCGCTGCAGGCGGCCGAATCGATGCCGTGATAAAACGCGTCCAGGCTGGGGACCATCAGCGCGGCATAGGCGCCGCCGGCCGCCACCCCGGGCAGGCACATCAATTGACCGGCGCCGGCGCGCAGCACATGGTGGCGCGCACGGTGGGCGTCACCCTCGCCCCGCGCCAACAGGAACAGGTCAATATGGCCCTGCTCGATATAGCATACCTGCGCTGCTTCCCCCAGCAGCGTGGGCACGCACGAACCCGGCTGGCCGGCGGCCACCAGGTGCTCATACAAGTCCAGCTGTACACCGGCATCATTCATTGGAAATCATCCTTGCGTAACTGCCGTTCAAGCGCATCAGCTCCTCGTGGGTGCCGCGTTCAAGAATGGTGCCTTGGTCGAGAAACAGGATTTCATCGCTGTCGCGAACGGCGCTCAGGCGGTGCGCCACGATCAGGCAACTGCAGCCGCGCCGGCGAAACGCATCGTCGACCAGTTTCTCGGTCAGCGGATCGAGCGCGCTGGTCGCTTCGTCCAGGATCAAGAGGCGCGGATTGGTGGCCAGGGCGCGCGCGATTTCGAGGCGCTGGCGCTGCCCGCCGCTAAAATTGAAACCGCCTTCGCCCACTTCGCTCTCGTAGCCGCCGGGCCGATTGGAAATGACGTCGTGGATACTGGCGTCCTTGGCCGCCTGCACCAGCGTTGTCTGCTGCACCGTGCTGTCCCACATCGTCAGGTTGTCCCGAATGGTGCCGGAAAACAGGGAAATATCCTGGTCCACCATTGCCACCGAGTTGAGCATTTGCTGCTTGTCCCACGCGCTACGCGGCTTGCCATCGAACAATATCTCACCTTCCCATGGCTGGTACAGGCCGGAGACCAGCTTGGAGATGGTCGACTTGCCGCAACCGGAGGCGCCAACCAGGGCGATGCGCTGTCCCGCCTTGAGCGACAGGTTGAAATGCGTGATCAGCGGCGGGTCCAGGCGGCTGTAGCCGAAGGTGACGTTGCGCAGTTCGAGCCCGCCTTCCAGCCTGGCGTGCAGCACCGGCGCGCCGGTGGCGCCGCTGTCGCAGGCCGGGTCGCACGGGTTGCGCATGACGTCGTCCAGCCGGTCCATGTCGCCTTGAAACGCTTGCAGCTTTCCACCAAGCGCCACCAGGGTGTTGATCGGCGCGACGAAGCTGGCCACCAGGCTTTGAAAGGCGACCAGCATGCCGATGGTCATGTCGCCGCTCATGACGCGCAGGCCGCCGATGCCCAGCACCAGCGCCGAGTTGATCACGGTCAGAAAACTGGGCAACATCTCCAGGTAAGTCGTGGTGCGGCCCGTTTCCTGCATTGAATTCATCAACTTGGTCTGGTAACCCGACCAGCGGCTGAAGAAATCGGCCTCCGCGCCCGAGGCCTTCAAGGTTTCAATCAGCGCCAGACCGTTCATCGACGTGCCGATGACCTTGCTGCGGTCCATCGCCAGGCGCTGGTTCAATGCCTTGCGGCGCGCCGCCACCGCGCGCAGGAGCGCGACGTTGAGCGCGGCGACGGCCAGAATGATGCAGGTCAGGCCGACGTCGTAGAACAGCATGATGACGGCGAAAAACAGGGCGCTGAGCAAGCTGAGCAAGCCGTACAGCAAGTCTTCCGACAGGATGGTCGCCAGGCTGTCGCTGATGCCCACGCGCGAACCGATGTCGCCGGCGGAGCGCTGGAAATAAAAGCTGACGGGCAGGCGCAGCACGTGCGCGAAAAATTTGGCGGAGGTGCTGAGCGCAATCTTGGTTTCCAGCTTGAGCAGGAAATGGCGCTGCATGCCCAGCAGTGCGCTGAGTAACACGGCCGTGAGCGCGATGCCCACCAGCAGCGGCATCGCCCAGCTAAGCTTTTCCTGCACCAGGATATTGTCGATAAAGAGCGCCGTGAAGGTCGGAATCACCATCCCGGGAATAATCAGCGCCACCCCCAGCAACAGCAGGAAACTGACATCCTGCGCCGAGCCGGCCAAGCGCTTGCGCAAGCCGCGCAGCAGGCTGGGGGGCTGGCCCGACGGCGTGAAAGTGGGACCCGGCGCGAACGTCATGGCCACGCCGGTGAATGCCTTGTCAAAATCGACATGGCTCAGAACGCGTTTGCCGCTGGCCGGATCGTTGAGATACACCTTGTCATTCGAAAAGCCTTCAAGCACCAGGAAGTGGTTGAAATTCCAGAAAATGATGGCCGGCAGCGCCAACTTGCGCAGACCGGACATTTCCAGCTTGTACCCCTTGCTCTCCAGGCCATAGGAGCGGGCCGCGTTCTGGATATTCACCGCCTTGCTGCCGTTGCGCGACACGCCGCAGGCGGTCCGCAATTCTTCCAGCGGAATGTATTTTTTGTAATACGCCAGAATCATCCCCAGCGACGCAGCGCCGCACTCGAGCGCGTCCATTTGCAGGATCGACGGCGTATTGACCCGGCGGCCCGCCGGTCCTGCGCGCCCGGGGCGCCACCAGGCGTGTCCAAACAGGCGACGTGTGGCTGCAAGCATGGTTTTTCCTTGTCAAATGCCGGTGACGCGTTTGAGCACCGGCAGGACCATGCTGATTGGCGCCTGTTCGGAAATGGTGATGCCCGCCGCGCACAGCGTGCCGCTCTGGATGCCGAACGGCGGCCCGGCGCGGGTCGACCATTGATATTTGCTGGCGTTGAGCGCCGAGGGCTTGAACGCCGCTACGATCTGGATCGGCGCATTGGTGCCGCTCAACTGCTTGACCACTTGCTCGTTGCCGAAAATACGCATCAAACCCTGATCGGTGGAGGGATAGTCGGCGACCGATGAAATATAGCCCGGCAAGAAGCCGTACTCCTCGCGTTTCACGGTACTGGGACTGATTTCCACTTTCATTCCCGGCCGAATTTTTTTACCGTCGGCCGCCGGCAGATACACATAGGCTTCGATTTCATTGATGTTCGAGACCGCAGCCTCAATGCTCAGCAGCTGCATGCCGCGCTCGACCAACTGTCCTTCGCTCACCTTCACCTCCAGCACCTTGCCCGCGTAAAGGCTGACGATCTGGGTCGAGTTCTTCGCCTCGCGCAACATCAGGTTGAGGGAACGGTGCACGTCGTCCAGCTGGTTTTTCGCCTGCACCAGCTCGTTGTCGCCCAGTTTCTTGTCGTCCAGCTGCTTGACGTCGAGCTGCTTGAACTGGCCCTTGATATTCTCGGTTTCCAGTTCGACCGCGCTCAACTCGAGCTGGGTCGTAATCATGGTTTGCTTGGTAATCAAGCCTTGCGCCAGCAAGCCTTGCTGGGATTCTATACGCTCCTGCAATAGCCGGATCTTGCGCTTGGCCGAGGCAAGCTGGCTGTTCAGGTTTTGAACCTGTTGCTCCCTTGTATTGGCGCGCAAGATGGCGCTTTCTTTCGCCAGTTGCACCGCTTGGTCATAGTGGGCTTGCACTTCCTTCAGGCGCGCTTCCGTGGACTTGATTTTCTGCAGCATGTCCGATTGCTCGATGCGCCCGACAATCTGGCCGCGCGTAACCGTGTCGCCGCGCTCCACCGACAGATCGGTGAGCCGGCCGCTGTTGGCGCTGGTGACCAGGTTGATACCGCCGCTTTTTACCAGCAGACACTGCTGCCCATATAATTTGGTGGGAACCGTGCCGATGATGGACCACACGACGATGGCAAAGAGCAAAATGCCGATGCCGCCCAAGGCCAGCCATGACTTGCTGCTCGTCACTTGCAGCAGGCTGTCGAGTTGCTCAGGCGAGGACAGCCGGTCCAATGACGCCTGGCGAAAGAGCGGCCGTGTCGAGGTGGTGGTCAATTCTTCGGTCATGGAAGGATCTCAGGTGTGCGTCGCGGTGTGGTTGAGAACGGCGGGAACAGCGCGCGGATGCACGCCAGACACCCGCTTACAAGGGCACTTTCAATACATCAAATACCGGTGCCAGGCCGGACAGATCCCGGACGTTGACGGCGAATTCATCGGCCGGGCCCGCTCCCGCTGCGGCAACGACGCCTGGCCCCAGCGCCGGACGCAACATGGTGCCCGTTTCGTGCTGCAGGTTGACCAGCGCCTTGGCATAGTCGGCATGCAGCTCGATCGCATTGACCTGGGCCAGGTTGTAGCGCCCCTCGATGGTGATCACGTCGATCAGCGTGGCAATGCCATTTTTTTGCTTGGTCATCTCTTGATTGACGGCTTGTTCGTACAGGGACAGGCTTTCCTTGGCCGCCCTGAGCTGTGCGGCGCTGGCGGCCAGCCGCTGCACGGCCGTCAACACGCCATTACTTGCAGCGATGTGCGCGTCACGCACCCGGATTTCCATTTCGCCAAGCTGCGCATTGCGCTCGGCGTACTGGCCCTTGGCGACGTTATTCTGGACAGGGAACTGATACTGCAACCTGGCGAACACGGACGGTGTGTTCGGCGTCTGTCCGGCTTCGCCGGGAAAGCCGTAGCGCGAGCCCCCTTCGGACGCCTTGCCATACGCCACGCCCACGCTAAGGTCGAGCTGGGGTTGGAGGTTTTTGCGCGCCACCGTGCGCTGCAGGCTTGCCTGCTCCCGTTCCAGTTCCATCCCCAAAATGTCGGCCCGGCCTTGGGCGACCAGGGTGCTCAGCGCAGGCGCCAGGGAAACCAGGCGCGCGATCGCGTCGGCTTGGGGCGGGAAGGCTTCCTGCTCGAGCGCCATGGCGGCGGCCGCATTGCCCTCGATTCCCATCAGGCGCGCCAGGTTACGCCGCGCTTCAACCAGCGCCTGGGAAGCGCGCAGAGCGGCTGCCGCCTTGTCCACGTAATCGGCGCGCAGCAACACCAAGTCGCCGCGCGGGCGCTCGTTGGCCTCCACCAGCTTTTCGGTCGATGCGAGCAACTGCGCGCTGCGCTGCGCAGTGGCCTGCGCCAGCATCTCCAGTTTTGAGCGGGCCACATAATCCCAGTAGGCGCCAAGCGTGGCCTGCATCACTTGGGAAACGCGAAAGCGCCGTTCGTAACGGCTGATCTGCAAGCGCATGCCGCTCGTCGCCACCTCAAGCGTCGCGACATCCTTGCCGCGCCCTTTAAGCAGGGGCATGTTCAGCGCCATGCTCAGCCGCAGCAAATTGCGGGCCGGTTCCAGGCCGCCGCCGCTCACGTCCTGGCGCAGCGAATCGGCCGTCAGCGCCGTTTCGAGCGTGTTGCCATTGCGCTGCAACTGGTTGGCACCGACGGTGTATTGCACCAGATGTTCGCTGGTCTGGCGCAGGCCGTTGGCGCCCAGGGGCGCGAGCGGCGTTACCGTGCGGCTTTGCAGCATGCCTGCCGCGACGCCCAGGTCGAACTTGCCTGCGGCCTGCTGCACCTGTCCCTGGGCCGCCGCGACGCGCTCGCCCTGTACCAGCACGTCGGCGTTGTTTTCGAGCGCAAGCCTGACGACATCGACCAGCGCGTAATGGGCCGCGGCTGCGCCCGCACTCGCCGGACACCAGCACCCCACCAGCACACTCATACACGCCGCCACCGGGCGCAGATCCCATCGATTGGCCAATTTCATCCTTGACGACTTGTCTGTGAAGCGACGGCCGAGCGCAGGCACACCGCGTTTTCTTCCCGAGCCACATGATACTTTTGGGCACTTTGTGAATTCTTATCAGGAAAGAATATCACAAGAATAAGTGTGTTCCAAAACTAATTTTTTGGGATTCATTGCCTTTTTTTGCGCCGCAAAAGTGTTGCATTCGGGAACAAAAAAGATTGTTTTTATCTAATTGTGTTCGTGAAGGAAATAAAGGTAGAATGACAAATCCAAACCCAACAGCCGTCAACACTATGCTTGATGATGTCGTGTCCCCCCTGCGGTTTCGTGTTCCCGCCGCGCGCACCAATACCATCTGGCTGCGCATCAGCGCCCTGATGATCCTGGTCATTTCCGCGGTCTTGCTCATCGTCTCTTTCCTCAATTATTCCAACTACCGCAAGAACTTTCTGCAGCTCAATTTGTCGCGCTATCTGGTGGTGGCCAACGATTTGCGCCAAACCGTGGAAGCGGGACTCGATGTCGGCCTCGACCCGGCCGCCAATACGCGCCTGCTGCCCACCATGCAGGAATTGGCCAAGCAGCAGAGCGGCACGCGCTACATCGCCATCGTGCCCGCGCACGGCGAGATCATCGGCCAGGGCGCCATTGGGCCGGGCGCCGCACCGGACTGGCAGACGCGTATGCAGAATGTGGATACCTATTGGCAAGTCAGCCGTCCCGACAGCCTGGAAATCGGCATGCCGATACGCAACAACTTCAATTTGAAAATTGCCGCCGTCGTGATCGGGTACGACCGCGTGGCAATCGAAGACGCCATGTCTGCCATGCGCCGCAAGCTGATCGTGGACACGCTGCAAATGCTGGCGGCCGCCGTGCTCGTCATCATCGTCGGCGTCAAGATCATCACGCGCCAGTTGGGCGACGAGCTGGCAGCCATCGGCGAGGTGATCGACCGCGTGCTGACCGACGCCCAGCCGCCGCTGCTGCCCGAGAGCGAAATGGATCCCAAGCTGGCCGACGATATCAATATGTTCGCCAACCTGAGCCACCGGACCTTGCGCGCGCTGCGAACGGAGGGTGAGTCATGAAAAAATTGCACACGCGCCTGGTACTGTTCGTCACCGTCTTGCTGGCCATCCTCGCCCTCTTGCTGTCGTGGCTGGCCCTGCGCGACTTTGAACGCGATTTGCCGCCTGAAATGGAGCGCAGCGTCAGCGCGGTGGTCTACTCGGCCAGCGCCGTGCTCGAGACGGCGGCGCGGCACGGCGTGCCATTTACCGAGATGGTGGGGGTCGCAGAATTCTTCGCAACGATCCGCCAAAGCAATCCCGACATTTCCTACATGGTCATCACCGACAACGACGACAAAGTCTTGTATGAAAACGGCTATGCCGGTTTGCCGCAGCGCGAAGACTTGATGCCGGTGCTGGTGCGCCACGGCGACGCGCTGCGCACGCTGCGTGCAGGGCAATATTTCAACACCAGTGCGCCGCTGGTGCTCCAGCAGCGCCGGGTCGGCACCATCCACCTGGGCCAGCCGACGTCGTTTGGGGAAAAAAAGCTCAAGGAAATCCGCTACGACGTGCTCACCGTGCTCCTCGTGGCCAGCCTGATCGCCGTCGAAGTGCTGCGCTTTGCACTGGCGCTGACGGTGGCTACCCCGCTGGCCGTGTTGCATGAATTTTTGCAGCGGGTGCGCGCGGGCGACTTTACGCGCTACCTGCCGTTCGACCACGTCGGCGGGATCGGGCAATTGAACGCCCATTTCAATGCCGTCATCGAGCGCGTCAATGCGCAATTTTATCGCTGGCAAAAGGCGCCCGGCCAGTTGCTGGCCGGGTTCACCTTCCATGCCCCGGGCGAACGTCAGAGTCTGTCGATGTCGGCCATCGATCACATCCGGTGGCCATTCTTCCTGCTCATCTTTGCCGACTCGCTGTCGCTGTCGTTCTTCCCTGCCTTTGTGGGGGAATTTTATTCGGCCGACATGGGGGTGCCGAAAAGCCTGGTGATCGGTTTGCCGATTTCCATCTTCATGTTCATGTGGGCGCTGTCGATGCCGTGGGCCGGCTCCTGGAGCAGCCATGTCGGGCACCGCAAGGCCTTTTTGACGGGTGCAGCCATCACCACCGTGGGCCTGATCCTGACCGCCTCCACGCAAACGCTGTACGACTTGCTGCTGTGGCGCTCGATCACGGCCGTCGGCTATGGCTTGGTGTTCATCACCGCCCAGGGCTATGTGGCCGAGAACACGCCGCCCAAGCAACGCACCAAGGGCATGGCAATGTTTTTGTCGAGCTTTTTCGCCGGTTCCCTGTCGGGCTCGGCCATGGGCGGCATCCTGGCCGACCGCCTGGGTTACAACGTCACCATCTTGCTCTCGGCGCTGTTAAGTGCAGCGGCGGCCATGTTCGTGTTCCGCTTCCTGCAAGCGAACAAGACGATATCGGCAGCCCGCAAGAAGTTCAGGATGGCCGACCTGCAACTGTTGTTGCGCCACAAGCAGTTCGTCGTCATCACCTTCCTGGCCGCCGTGCCGGCGAAAATTGCGCTGACCGGCTTCCTTTACTATTCCGTCCCCATGTATCTGAAGCTGCAAGGCAATGATCAATCGACGATCGGGCGTGTGATGATGGCCTATGGTTTGGCGATTATCCTGTTCTCGCCCAGTATCGCCAAACTGGCCGACCGGCTGGGGAAGCTGCGCTGGTTCGTCAGCTTCGGCGGCTATGCGGCGGGCGTGTCGATGCTGGTGATTTGGTATCTGGACAATACAACCGGCCTGCTGATCAGCATTTCCCTGCTCGGCCTGGCGCACGCGATCGGCGTCTCGCCGCAACTGGCCCTGATCAATGAATTGTGCAAGGACATCGTGCAGGAGGTGGGCGCCGGCGCCACCACCGGCATCTTCCGCTTGATGGAGCGCATCGGCAATGTGCTCGGACCCGTCATCGCGGGCATTCTGATTGCCCAGTTCGGCTTTCGGGGCGCGTTTCTGGGCATTGGCGCACTGTGCCTGGTGTGCATCAGCTGTTTCACGCTGCTGTTCTTTTGGTTCGAACGGCAAATCTCGCCCACGCTCGGGAGCACCTGAACGCTGGCACGGAACAAAGTGCGCCGGTACTTGAGGGCACGTCGTTGGCGCCCGTATTTTTGCTTGGAAAACAGCTTTATCAAATAAAGGAAGTGCAGCATGTTGCGTATTATCCGGTCCTTGCTCGTCGTGCTCGTTTGCATGCATTCCACCTTCGCCCAAGCACAAGCGAGCCAGCGCCCATTCAAAATCATGATGCTGCTGTACCGCGGCCAGACGGAAGCTGAAGTGGGCTTCATGGATTACTTCAAGAAGCAGAAAATCGATGCGGAATTCATCATCCGCGATGCCCAGGCTGACAGGACGAAAATCGCCGATTTCGTGCGCGAAGCAAAGGAAATCAAGCCCGATCTGATCTACACCTTCGGCACCACCGTCACCACTGAGGTGGTCGGCCTGCAAAATGACATCGATCCGCGCCGCCACATCACCACCATTCCCGTGGTGTTCAACATCGTCGCCGATCCCGTCGGCGCCGGCCTCGTCAAGAACTTGACGTCGTCGTCGCGCAACCTGACGGGCGCCTCGCACCTGGTGCCCTTGGCGGCCCAGCTCAAAGCCTTGCAGGCCATGCGCGCGACGACGACGATGGGCGTGATCTATAGCCCTCAGGAAAAAAATGCCGCGCTGGCAGTGCAGGAGTTAAAAGTGTTGGCGCCCAAGTTCAAGCTCACGCTCGACCTGGTGCCGGTACCCGCCAACGCCAGCAACCAAGCATCGATCGAGGGTTTGCGCCAGGCGATTGCGGCCGTGATTGCGCGCAAGCCGCAATTCATCTACCTGCCTTCCGACTCGTTCCTGATCAAGAATGCCAATTTGGTGGTGCAGGCGGCCAGTGAGGCGCGCATTCCCGTTTTTTCGGCCACAGAAACGCCGATCCGCACCGACGGCGCCCTGCTCGGTCTGGTCAGCACCTACTACAACGTGGGCGAACTGGCGGCGCACAAGGCGGCGCTGATCTTGCAAAAGAAAAAGCAGGCGTCCGAGATTCCCGTCGAAGTGCTGCACCGTTTTACGTATCTGGTCAATATGGGAACGGCCAAGAAGCTGCAGATTTACCCGCCGCTGTCGATTCTCAAGATTGCTGAAGTGGTGGCGCCGCTCGATCAAGTCGACGCGCGCGAATAAACAGGCCTGCTAGTGTCCTGAGTTGGAAGTTCGTTGTTTATACTTGTTCCGAAATCGCCATGCGAATCTGCGCCTTGTCGGACGCTTTTTTCACGGGCCGATCCCATCACTCAGAATAAATCAGTGCTGCCCTAGTGTCCCGAGTTGGAAGTTCGTTGTATAAATATTCCGACAATCCCCACGATGCTGCGTCAAAAATGCTCGCAAGGCCCCGGCCTTGCTCCGCTTTTGTTCCTTGCCTCATGGCGATTTCGGAACATTTATAAACAACGAACTTCCAACTCAGGACACTAGCGCGGCGCCAGCAGGCGCGCGCGCACCGCCTCGATGTCGGCCGCATACCAGCGCGGCTGCGGCGGGACGGAACCGCAGTCGAGCAGCGCGCCGCTGCCATCGGCAAAGGCGAGCGGCAGTTTCGCCCGCTTGCGGCAGATGCTGCTCAGGCGCTGCCAGGTACGCGGATCCTTGAAGACGGGCAGGCCGGCGATCCGTTTCAGGTAGCTGGCGCCGCGCAGATGGCGGCAACTGTCCAACTGGTCGAAAATCACGCCATCTTGCTGCAGAAAGTAACTGCTCGCGCCGCAATCGCGCACCATCAAGCCTTCCACGGCGTGCTCTACCAGCACGTCTTTTTGTGCCTGGTTGAGCGGCCCTGGGCGGGCCAGCTTACTGTGCGAGAACAAATCGCGCCAGGCGCTGTGCATGCTTTGCTGGCTTCCCAACAGCGCCGGCAGCCAGCGCGCCGAGCACGGCGCCAGTGCGCCGCATTCGACCGTCCGGGCAAAATCGGGCTGTGCGCCCGCAGCCAGTTCGCGGTAGAACTGATTGATGCGCTGCAAGGCTGTCCCCGGACCCTGGCGCGAGCCCAGCGCGTAGACGTACAAGGGCAAACCGCAGCGGTATTCAAGGCGCCGTTGTGATTTTATCGCGGCCGCTACCTCGCCCCAGGGCGCCGCTCCCACGGCGAGCAGGCACTGCGCCAGCGCAGTGTCGAGTTCGCGCTTCGCCTGCGCCGGGCTGAGCCAGCCTTTTTCCAGGGCCAGCAGCCAGCGCAGCAATTCGGCGCCCCCTTCGTGGATCACCCGCGCTTCAGGGTAGACATCGACCGCGTCGCGCATCTGGAAGCGGTGGCTGAACTCATGCGAGACGAACATGGTTGCCAGCCTTTGGGTGTAGGCATCGGGCGTGCGCGGCCAGTTGTGCAGCACCAGGCGCACCACGTCCGACGCATCGCCCTCGACCCGCGGGCCGCCGGCGCCGGAGGGACGCGCCACGGCCAGCACCGGCATCCGGAACGGCGCGTCCGGCAAGGCGCGCCGATAGTAGGCGATGGTCTGCTGCGCCACCGTGCGGATTGCCGCGATGTTGGCGTCGCCCAAGGCGGGATCGAAATAGCTCAGCGGCATGTCGGGCACGCTTTCCAGCACGGTGCCCGAACGCAGCAGCAGCACCCCCACATCGCCCGCCCCTTCCAGCGCCGGCGTAAAAGCTTGGTAAAGCTTGCCGCCCAGTGCGATGTGCGCCGCCTTGAAACTGTACTGTAATGGGCCGCAGCGCTGGTCGAGCGCAAAGTTGCTGGTGTGAGTGAACGCGGCCTGCCCTGCGCCGAAGGAAAACGCGGCCGGGTAGCCGCTGGTCTTTTCCGTGCTCAAGGGCACCCGGAACCGGATCGCATCGCAGTCGGTGGTGCCGCGCGTCAATGCGCGGGCGTCAGCCGCGCCGCAGGCGTCTTGTGCGCGCCAGCCGGCACGCTCTTGCGCGGTCTTGTCGAATCGAAGGCTGGCGCAGTGCGGCGGCAGGCGATAGGTGATCAGCAGTGCATCCTCGGCGCCGGGCGCCGGCGCCTGGTCCGTGGCGAACGCCACGTCGATGCCGACCTGCGCCCCCGCCCTGGCTGTCAGCAGGCAGATGGCGAGGCCCGCGCACAGGCGCTTCCAGCAAGGCTTAGCCATCGTGGACGGCAGGCGCGGGCACCGGCGCCGGGCAGATCTCATGGCCGTGCCGGCGCAGCAACGCAGCCTGGGTCTGGAACAGGCGCACGCCCGCGTCGCTGAGCTGCGCGTTGCCATGCAGGTGGCGCGCCAGGCTGCGCGTATGGGCCAGCGTCGCGCCCAGTTCGGCGCTGTAGCGCGGCGCCGCGCTGCGACGCAACAGGTCGCACCATAGCAGGCTCATGTTGGCGCTCGCGTGAAACGCCAGCAAGATCAGGTAGAGCGGACGGTGCTGGCGTTTCAGGGAGGAGTAATAGAGTGCATCGTCGTGCCCGTTCCGGACCAGGGGGATGACGCTGTTTAGCAAAAGAAAGTGCTGGTGACTGACTTCGTGCACGATCGCTTCGGCCAGCGCCTCGCGGTTGAGCGGAAAGCCACAGCTGACGATGCCCGCATGGAAAATATTACTGCCGCTATTGTGCTGGTCCGGCTCGACCATCGGCGTGGCGCACACCCCGCGCAACATCGGCGCGATCCAGGCCAGGTAGGCCGGGTCAGCCTGGTCCAGCAAGGCCAGGGCGTCCTCCAGCGCGGCCGCCGGCGCGCGCAATGCGCTGGGCGACGCGCCCGATTGCCTGCGCGGCCAATCGATCACGATCTGCGCATTGGCGTCAATACCGGCGCCGTCCCAGCGCTGCAGATAGATGTGCGCCAGCGCGTCGCTTTGCAGAAAGCATGGCGCACTGTAGCGCCATGCGGCGTCGATTGGCGCGCCGCCTTCCAGGCGCCATCCGTGCGCGCCGTGCAGCAACGCCAGCGCCGACAGGTTGGCGCGTGTGAGCACCACCCGCCGCGCGCTGGCCTCCACCGTTACCGCGCCGTCAAGCTCGAACACATGGCCGCCCATGCTAAAGCGCTCCGGGGCGCCCAGCACGCAGTGCCAGCGCGCGCCGATACCGCGCGCATGCAAGGCCAACAGCAGTTGCATCACCGCCTCCAGCATGGCGGCCTGGCCCAGATGCTTGAGGACGACACCGATCTCCGGTTGCCACCAGAGCACATCGGCGGCCAGCTTGAGCTCGCCAAGCCGGCAGGTATCCCACAACGCTTGCGCGCTCGGCTGTGCGGCCAGTCGGGTGCGCAGGCGCTTCATGACGGCGATC
The DNA here is from genome assembly GCF_049897805.1 of Massilia sp. TWP1-3-3. Classification (NCBI taxonomy): domain Bacteria; kingdom Pseudomonadati; phylum Pseudomonadota; class Betaproteobacteria; order Burkholderiales; family Oxalobacteraceae; genus Massilia; species Massilia sp. TWP1-3-3. The sequence continues at coordinate 89,768 of NZ_JAFCWX010000018.1, read as the reverse complement.
TGGAACGCCCCCGCCAGGGCAGCGCCGCCGGCGCCGCCGTCAAACGTGTGCGGCGACGCCGCCTGCATCACCAAGTGCTGCATCGTTGCCATCCTCCATGACACCTGCATGCGCAAAGCCAGGCACAGCGCACCGCTCGCACGGCTATGCCTCGCCCATCACGATCCCGCGCTCGCGCAGCAGGCGGCACTGCGATTCAAACATGCCGACCCCGGCTTCGGTCATGTCGTCCGAGGTGCGCAGCACCTTGACCAGTCCGTGCCCGTGCTTGAGCATCAAGGCCATCTGGTCCCGGTTGGCCGGGTCGGCGTCGCCCGTATTGGTAATGAAGTCGTGCCAGAACAGCACCATGTTCGCCACCGCATGAAACGTCAGCAGGATTTTTTCAATGTTCCGGTTCTTGCCTTTAAAGGAAGAAAAATAAATTTCCTGGTTCCGGCCGGCCTTTACCAGCGGCACCACTGCGTCGGCCAGCATGAAATGCTGGTGGCTCATTTCATGGACGATGACTTCGGCCAGGAACGGGGTCGACAAGGGAAAGCCACAGCTAAAGACGCCTGGATGCCATGAAAAACTGCCGCTCTGGCGCTGATTGTTGTCCACCAGCGGGCCCGGACCCATGCCGCGGAACAAAGGCTTAATCCAGGGCAGGTAATACGGCGCCGTTTGCGCGAGCAACTGCATGGCTGCGGCGATTTGCGGCGCCGACCGCGCCGCGAACTGCGCCATGTCCCCTTCCAGCTGGCGTACCGGCCAATCGATAATCATTTCCGGCACATCGTCGGCGCTCGGTTCGATATACGACTGCAGGTAGACGCTTTCAAACCCGCTCTGGGTCAGAAACACGGGCGCACTATACTTCCAGGCCAGGGCCGTGGGGCGTTCGCCCTGCAAGCGCCAGTTGCCTTCCTGGCGCTCGAAGACGAGCTTTTCCAGGCCACTGTCGTGCCGCACAATGGCGATCTGATCGGCACTGGCCTGCACTGAAAATGCGCCGTCGACGTCGAACAGATGGCCTGCCATGCTCAAGCGTAGCGGCGCCGCAATGCGGTGCCCCCAGTGCGCACCCACGCCCAGCGCGTGCAGTGCGAACAGGCCGTGGATGACGGCGTGTTCGACATTGTTCGCGCTCATGCAAGCCAGTACCGCGCCAATTTCCGGCTGCCAGCAACGGGCCGTGACGGGCAGCGCGGAGTCGCTCAGTGTCTTGTACAAGGCGAACAGCTCGGCCGATGCGCGCGATCCGTCCGCTTCGGCCAGCTTGGCCAGGCGCTTGGTGACGCCTTTGTGGTATGCCGTGGCCAGCATATCGAGGTGCTGGTCGGTCCCGTACAGGTGTGGGGCGTAGCTGCCGATAACCAATTCTTTCATCGCGATGCTCCTCCAGTTTCTAGTCAGATGGTATCAAAGGGTGCTGCTACTCGTCTGCGCTACTCGCCTGCACTACTCGTATGCCATTTCCAGGCGCTGCTCCATGGCGTCGGCGCCGATGCCGCCCTTGATCAGACTGTCGGCGAGGTAGGCGTACACGCGTTTGAGCGACTTGCAATAGACAGAGGGGTTGTCAAACCCGCGCGCCCCGGAAAACCGGTTCTGCGGCGCGCCGCCGCGGCAAACGCTGCGCCACACGCAGCTCTGGCATGGCTGGGGCAACTGCCGCTGCGCCCGCGCCAGCTCCTGCCACTGGCTACTGGCGGCCAGCTCGGGCAACGTATTGCGCCCCACCTGAAAGCCCGTTTCCCGAAAGCGCGGCGCGAGCGTGCGCACGATGTCGTCCGGCGCGATGTCACCATTGCTCGACACCGTCATCAGCACGAAGGGATTGTATTTCCCCAGTGCCGAGGCGCGGCAGACTTGATCGTCCAGCAGCGGCCCGATGATCTCCTTGATGAAGCGAATCTCCACCCCGCGCCGGGCCCCGTCGGTCAGCCAGGCGTGGCAGATCTCGATCATGTAGTCGCCCACCGCGTCGATGAACGCAGCCGTCGCCTCGGGCGAATCGTGGTTCACATCGGGCATCAAGAAATTGATGTTGGTCGTGGCCAGGTCGTTCACAAAGTGGGCGTAAGTCTTGCGGGCCGACTGGCCGGGGGCGATCACGCACAACACCCCGGGGTTGGGCATGCGCCCCTCGTTCCCCGCCGCGTTCATCACATCCCAGCCGCGCCGCGTTTCGGTGTACGTGCCCCGCCCCTTTTTGGTAATGCGCGTCAGGTTATGAATCTCTTCCGGTCCATCGAAGCTCACGCCCATCTGGATCTGGTAGCGCACAAACAGTTCGACCCATTCCGGATCGACCAGCACGGCATTGGTCTGCATCATGAACTGCAGCTTGCAGCGGTGCGCCAGCGCCTCTTCCAGCCGCGTGCACATGCCACGGAACGTTTCCTTGCGCAACAGCAGTGGTTCGCCGCCATGAAATCCGATGTTCACCTGCTGCACAGCGCTATTGTCGATGGCTTCGCCCACGAATTCAATCAGGCCGTCGATGGTGTCGCCAAGGATGGTGGCGGGATGAATTTTAAACGTATCATCCCCGGCAAAAAAGAAGTAACAATAGGGGCATGCAAGGTTGCAACGTTCCGTCACTTTCAGCACGATGTAAAGCGATGTCGCGTTTGCCGCAATGACTGCCGGTGCGCCGGATGTGTCCACTGAAACTCCTCGTCGGTTAAATTGCACTGCTTGCCAGCCCGGCTGCGCCGGACCGCTGCTCTGTTGCGAACACTCATGCGCCATGGCCGTGCTCCTGGTAGCGCCGCAAGAATGTTTCACACGCGAGATCGACCGGCGCGAGTACGGCGCGCATGTCGATCTGCGCGTTCGATGTCGACATCTTGTGCATCTCATCGACCAGGTGGCCGAAATGACCGTCCCGGCGCTGGTTCAGGCGCACGAAGGCGGCCACGGCGGCCATCAGGCCGGCATCGAGGGGCACCTGCGCGTCCAGTCCGTTCAAGTGCGCCAGGCCGCTGACCAAATGGTATTGATGCAGCGCCGACAGGCACGATCCCATCGCCATCGCGCCCTCGCGCTCGCGCGCAGCGCTGTCGCGCCAGGCGGCGCTGCCGAACTCTTCCAGCAGCAACAGCGCCAGGCCCGCCACCAGCATGGCGTGGAACTTTTCGGCCCACTCGGCTTCCTCCGGGCACACCGCGAGAAAAGCTGCCACATCGATGCTGCGCTTGCGGCCCACGGTGCAGCCCTGGGTCAGCAACTCGGTGAGCAACTGGTCGAGCAGGATGAACGATTCGGCGCCCGGCTCAATGCCGTGTATCAGTTGCACCATGATTAGTTCAAGACCGAGATCAAGATCGTTGCAGGCCAGCGCGCGGCACAGCGCGCCCTTGACCGACAGCGCCAGGCCTGGATGTGTGGCGCCGGCGCAGTCCGGTAGCAGGAACTGATAGAACGCGGCGTGGGTCACGGCATAAAAGGCGTCCCGGTCGCCATATATGGGAGAAGGCGGCAGCGCCAGCGCCGACACCTTGAACAGATCGGCCGGGTCGAGCGGCGGCGCCACGGCGGCGTAGTGACACCCCAGCACCAGGTCAAGCTGGCGGAAGACCGTGCTGTCGAGGCTCCAAGCATACGGTCCGCTCAATGCCTGCCGCACGACGCTGACCTGGCGCTGGTCGAGCAGGCCGCTGTGCACCGCATAGCCCAGTGCGCAGGAATACATCAGCAGCCGTTCCGGGCGCCGCAGCGCCATGCTCACGTAATCGTCATTGATGCCCGCAGCGACGAGGTGGCGTATTTTTCCAATCGATTCAAGCTGGCGGTGCGGCAAGCGCTCTTGCCACATCAGGTACAGCGCCAGTTCGTTGAAGCATTTGCGGCGAAACAGCAGTTCGCCCGGGCTGTTTTGCTTGACAGGGTCGACCCGCGCGGCGGCATCGGCCAGCCAGGCTTGCACGGTTTCACGCGCCAGCCTGATGCGTTTGAACAGTTCCTGAGATGGCGTCTCCATCGGTTCAGGCCGCGCAGCCGAGCAGATCACCGCGGTTCAACAAGCCGCGCTCCTTCAACAGATCGCGCTGGGTCTCGAACATGGCTGCGCCGGCCGCGGTCAGCCCCGCGCTGGAAGCGATGACCGAACCCAAGCTATCGGTGTGATACAGCAGCTTGGTCAATTCGTCGGCGTACAGCGCAACCGATACGCCCGAATTGGCGTGCAGGTCATGCCAGAACAGCGCCATGTTGGCGGTGGCGTGATACGCCAGAAAGATTTTTCCCAGAGGCCGTTGCTTCATCTTGAATGAGGAGTAAAACAAGGGCTGCTCGTCCTGTTTTTTTACAAGCGGCGTGACCGCGTCCAGCAACAAGTAATACTGATGACTGAACTCGTGCACCAGGATTTCCGCCAGGTACGCCGCCTTCAGTGGAAAGCCGGCGCTGATGACGCCCAGATGATTGGGGAAACTGGCGCTGACCCGGACCCCCGGCTCATACACCGGACAAGCGGCAATGCCACGCATCACCGGCCGCAGCCACGGCAGATAGCGCGCGCCGGCAACGTTGAGCATGTCGAGCGCCTCGCCCATTTGGGCGGCCGCCTGCTGCGCCAACTGGGTGCAGTGCGCATCGGCCGGCTGCGGCGGCCAGTCGACCATCAGGTCGTCGCCGGGCTGGTGGCCGCCAGGTAGCAGCCATGGTTGCACATAGCATGTCTCAAAGCCGGCGTAGCCGACAAAGGCGGGGGCCGCGTAGTCCCAGGGCGCCTCTGCCGTCCCCTCAAGGCGCCAGCGACCACCCTGATGCGCGAACCGGAGAGGCGCGCAGGCGCCGTCCGCAACGCTACAGTGCAGGCGCGCGCCGTCGCCCGCCACCTCCACCGTCCCATGCAGGTTGAAGATATGCCCGCCCATGCTGACCCGGAGCGGCGCGGCCAACGACAGCGACCAGGTGCCGGGCACGCCGAGCGCGTGCAGCGACAGCAGTGCGTGCACCACCGCTTCAAGCGGCTGGCCTTGTTTCATGCGCTCCATGCAGGCGCCCAGCTCGGGCTGCCAGCAATTCACGGTGCGCAGCTCCGCGCGGCCCAGCATCTCGGTGCAGCATGCGAACAAGGCTTGCGCGGCCGGGTCGGCAGCGACACAGCGCGCCAGGCGCTTGATGACGCCTTTGGCAAAGGCTTCGGCAAAGGCCGCGAGCGACGCATCGCTCTGGTAAGCCTGCGGCGCGCTGCTGGACTTGATCAACGATATCAACGAACTCATGTTTTCCCTGACTGTGTTCTCTGGCGCGACTGTGCGCTTACGCCCATTGGGTTTCCAGGCGGCGCTCAATGTGTTCGATCGGGTAGCCCGATGCCACGACCTGCTTGGTCACGTGCGCAAAAAACCGTTTCAGCGAAGGGCAATAGACGGACGGGTTGTCGAAGCCGTTTTTCTCGGAGAAGCGGTGCTGGTAGGCGCCGCCGCGGCAGATATTTTTCCACACGCAGCTCTGGCATTGTTGCGCCAGTGTGCGCTGCGCACCGTCGAGTTCCTGCCATACGGGACTGTTTTGCACTTCGTCATACTGGCTGTGTTCTACGTTAAAACTGAAGGTGCGAAAGCGCGGATCGAGCCCGCGGATCACGTCGTCGGGAGAGATTTCGCCATTCGACGACACGACGAACTGGCCGAGCGGCTCGTATTTCGATGTTGCCGACCTGCGGCACAGCTCGTCGTCCATGAGCGCGCCGATGATTTCGTCGATCCAGCGCACCGTCACTTTGATTTTGCGGCTGGACAGTTCGGCCCAGGCATTGAACACGTCGATCAGGAAATCGCCGCACCCGTTGATATAGCGTTCGTTCGCGTCAGGCGAATCATGGGTCATGTCGGGCAGCAGAAAGTTGACACCGGTAACTTGCAACTCTTCCGCGAAGTGTTTCAGGATTTTCGATCCGGACTGCTGCGGCGAGACGACGCACAGGATGGTCGCCGACGGGATCACGCCGTCCGCCATGGCGCGGTTGAGCAGGTTCCAGCCGCGCCGCGTCTCGGCGTAGGTGCCCTTGCCTTTTTTGGTAATGCGGAAGATATTGTGGACGGCTTCATCGCCGTCGATGCTGACCCCGACGCGTACTTGAAAGCGCGAAAATACAGCGACCCACTCGTCGTTGACCAGTACCCCGTTGGTCTGCACCACCAGCATCAAGTCGCACAGGGGATCGAGGGCGGCGCGGAACTGCGCGCACAGCTCGGCAAATTTGTCGACCTTGAGCAGCAGCGGTTCGCCGCCGTGCAGGCCGAGCCGCACTTGCCGCACGCCCGTCTCGATCACTGCCTTGCGGATGAACGCGATCACCTCGGTAACGGTACCGCCGGCGATGACGGGCGGGTGCGCCTTGTAACTTTCATCACCACTGAAAAAGAAATAGCAGTAGGGACAGGCCAGGTTGCAGCGCTCGGTGACCTTCAGGATCACACTGAGGAAATGCGGTTTAGCGGGAGCTGCCAGGTTGGCGTCGCAGCGTTCGGACAATGTCAAATTATTCAACAGAAACCTCTGAGAAATGAAATAGTCAACCACGCCGCGAACCGACGACGCCTCATGAACCCGGCTCGGTGGCCAGTCAGAACGACTTATAGGTAGTGCCTCTGCAGCGCGCATGTCCGGGCGGCGGCCGGTCAGTCGAATGAGCCCGGCAGTCCCGGGGCGCCCGGGTGACATCCCTGCCTTCAGGCGGAAACGGCAGAGATGCCATTTCCGCCGCTTGCTAATTATTCAGCTGTTGGCGAACGCGTTGCGTTTTTCGAGTGGGTGGCGCCGATCTGCGAGTAGCCACCGCCGGCCACGTTATCGAGCTCAGCTTCTACGATGTCGCTCAGCGACTCGATATCGACTGCATTGACGTCTTTGTTCTCTTCTTTCGAGTCTTTGATTTCTTTGTTCAGATTGGACATCTTGAATCTCCATAAGTAAAAAAAACAGGCCGCGGCCCGACGTAATTCCCGTCACAGAATGCGATGGGAAGATTGCTCATGCAAAGCATGTCACCACCTGGGAACCGCCCGCATCGCGACGCTGCCCGCGAAGGCAAACGGGCGCTGTTCAGCCGGCATCCCATCCTGATGGCGCAAGCAACGTGCGTCGCTTGCGCCGGCAGACTTGTTATTCAGCTTCCATCGATACTGCATTTTTCGAGTGCGTCGCACCGATCTGCGAATAGCCGCCACCGGCGACGTTGTCCAACTCCGCTTCCACGATGTCGCTCAACGACTCGATGTCAACGGCGGTCACTTCTTGATTGCTTTCTTTCGAGCTGTCGATTTCTTTGTTCAGATTGGACATCTTGTATCTCCATGTGGTGAAAAAAAGGCCGAAGCCCGGCGCAGACCCGGCGCGTAATGCGACGGGACTATTACTCAATACTGAGCAATTCGAAATAAGGAGTTAGGGTGTCGCCGCGCCGGATGGTGTCGACTGGCCGCGGCCGCGCTTGGCGTGATTTCTTTTTTTACACAAACTGGACATCTTGCTCTCCATTGCGGTGAAAAAAATAGGCCGGAGCCCAACACACTTGCATCGCAGGACGCGATGAAGGTAGTGCTTGAAACGAAAGCGGTGCGACTCCAGGACACTCGGCACTGATGAGAGCTGCGCACGTTTTCCCTAGAAGGCAAGGCCGTGCGATTGCGCTCAATGCTCGAGCAATTCCAGGTGGGGGAAGGATTACAGTGTCAGCGCGACGGCGTAGATCGATCGGCGGGAGCCGCTGTTGGCGCGAATTCTTTTTTTACACAAACTGGACATCTTCATCTCCATTGCGGTGAAAAAAACAGGCCCGAGCCTGACGCCACTCCCGTGCCCGATGGACCGAGATTGCGGCTGAACGCTCAATTCGACAACGCATGCCCGAGGCGTGAGGCCCGCGCTATTGCGTTGCTATCTACTCATGTGAATGAAACTTTAACATTGGTACTTACATAAATCAAGAAGGTTAAATAGAAATTTTTTTCATTTAACAACGCGATTTCTGCCAGTAAAAATGTCAAGATTACCTTCCAGGCAGCATTGCTACTCTGCGAAATATTAGGCTGAAAAATCTTATGATGCAAGCATTTTATTTATATAACATTTCCGCGTACACCAATGGAATTCGGGTCGCAGTTGTGGTATGGACACGCCCCTCATGCGCGGGCACCCGACAACATGGCGGCGACGCTTATGCGACGGCGCTTTGCGCAAGCGTGACGATGAAGCTGCTGCCCTTGCCCGCTTCCGACGTGATGGTCAGCACACCGCCATGGCGCAGCAGCACATGCTTGACGATCGCCAGCCCCAGCCCGGTGCCCTGCGTCTCGCGCGAGCGACTCTTGTCGACCCGGTAAAAGCGCTCGGTCAAGCGGGCGATGTGCACCTGTTCGATGCCGATGCCGGTGTCCGAAGCGATGAACTGCGGCCCCTCCGCCGAATTTCTCCAGGTCAGATGAATGCGCCCGCCCGCCCCCGTGTAGCGCACTGCGTTCGAGGCCAGGTTGCCAAAGGCGCTGCGCAACTCCTCGGCGCTGCCCTTGATGTCGGGCCCCTCGACGCTGAATGTGACGTCATGCTTGCCGGCCGACAGCGCCCGCGCTTCGTCGGCGACGTCGTCCATCATCTGCTGCATGTTCACCCGCTCAGGGCGCAGCGGATAGTCGACCGATTCCAGGCGCGAGAGCGTGAGCATGTCTTCGATCAGGCGCTGCATGCGCCGGCCTTGTTCGGTCATCAGCTTCAGGTGCGAGGCGCGCGTGGGCGCGTCCAGATCCGGTTCGAGGGAAGCGATTTCCAGAAAGCCAACGATCACGGTTAGCGGCGTGCGCAGTTCGTGCGAGGCGTTGGCGATGAAGTCGCGCCGCATTTCCTCGATGCGCTGGGTTTCGGTGGCGTCGTGCGTGACCAGGATCTGGCGCCGGTTTTCAAACGGGATGATCTGGCAAATCAGCTTGCGGTCGCGCAGCGCCAGCGTCAGCGGCTGCTCGTAGCGGCCGAGGATGATGTAGTCGATAAAGGCGGGATGGCGGATCAGGTTTGTCACGCGCATGCCCTTGTCCTTTTCCAGCGTCAAGCCGAGGTGGCGCTCGGCGGCCGGGTTGCACCATTCCAAAAATAGCACGTCGTCCATGATCGCCACGCCGTCGGGCAGCAGGTGCATGGCCTGGCGAAAGCGCGCCAGCCATTCGGTCAACTCGGACTGGTTGCGTTCATCGTCGCGGCGCAGGCGGTACAGGCGCGAGAAGATGTTGGTCCACGAGCCCCAGCCGTCAGGCAGCGTGGCACTGTGCGGGTGGTCGAGCCATTCGCCGAGCTGGTTCAGGTAGTTGAGCTGGGTGACCAGCATCACGAACATGGCGACCAAGGCCAGGCCCAGGCCCCAGGCCGCGCCGAACAGCCAGCCCGCCACGGCGGCGCCGAGCAGGGTAAAGGCCAGGCGCAGCAGTGCGGGGATCCAGAAGGTGAGTTTGGGGTTCATGGGGGCTTAAGTAAAATCATCCGCCATATCGTCCTCGCGAAGGCGGGGACCCATAGAACATTTGCTCAGAGCAACCGTTCTATGGGTCCCCGCATTCGCGAGGACGATGTGAGGGCGCTATTTTTGGGACAGCATGTAGCCCACACTGCGCACGGTGCGGATCAAGCCTTCGGCTTCTTTCAACGCCTTGCGCAAGCGTAGCACGTGGACGTCGACGGTGCGCTCCTCGATCACGGCATGGTCGCCCCACACTTTGTCGAGCAACTGGCTGCGCGAGAACACGCGTTCCGGGTGCGCCAGCAAAAACTTGAGCAGCTTGTATTCGGCATGCCCGATATCGATCTTGCAGTCTTCGATAAACACGGTGCAGCTGACCGGATCGAGCTTGACGGCGCCGGCGCTCAGCGGCGCTTCGGCATGCTCCGGACTCTTGCGCCGCAACAGCGCCTTCGAGCGGGCCAGCAGTTCGCGCGGCGAAAACGGCTTGGTGACGTAGTCGTCAGCGCCCGTGTTCAAGCCGGCGATCTTGTCCTCTTCCATGCTCTTGGCGGTCAGCATGATCACGGGAATGGCTTCGAAATTGCGGTCGGCGCGAATCCGCGCCAGCAAGCGCAGGCCGGTCTGGTCGGGCAGCATCCAGTCCAGCAACACCAGGTGCGGCGCCTTGTGCAAAATAAATTCCCAAGCGTCGGCCACGTTTTGCACCGAGCACACATTCCAGCCCGTTTCGCGCAGCGAGAAGGTCACCAGTTCGATAATGGCAGGCTCGTCTTCGACGATCAGGACGGTAGTTTTTTCAAGCGCCATCGTACTCAAGCCGCCGGTTGGTCTGGAACGGGCGCGGCCAGCTTGGTATGCCGAATATCCTTGCCTTCAACGACGTAGATGACGTATTCGGCGATGTTCTTGGCATGGTCGCCGATCCGCTCGATGGCCTTGGCCACCCACAGCGTGTCGAGCGCCGACGAAATGGTGCGCGGGTCTTCCATCATGAAGGTGATCAGGGTGCGCATGATAGACTTAAATTCGTAGTCCACCACGGCGTCCTGCGCGATCAGTTGCAAGGCTTGCTTGCCGTCCAGCCGCGCAAAGGCGTCCAGCGCATCGTGCAGCATGTCGGACGTGGAGGTAGCGATCGCGCGCACCATTTCATAGTGATTCAAGCCGGGCACGCCGCGCGAGTGCAAGCTCTTGGCCGTGCGCGCGATTTTCGACGCTTCGTCGCCGATGCGTTCAAGGTCGGTCAGCACCTTGACGGTGGCCATCACGGTGCGCAAGTCGTTCGCGGTCGGCTGGCGGCGCACAATCAGGTGGCTGCAAGCATCGTCGAGGGCCACTTCGAGCTGGTTGACTTCGTCGTCGTCGGCAATCACCTGGTCGGCGCGCTCTGCATTGCCGATGCGAAAACAGGTCATGGCCTCAAGGAACTGGCGCTCGACGATGCCGCCCATCAGCAATACCTTGGAGCGGATGGTTTCTAGTTCGTGGTCGTACTGTTTGGATGAATGCTCGCCAATCATGCTGCTCTCCGTATTATTTTGTAGTCAATCAGCCGAATCGGCCGGTGATGTAATCCTGGGTTTCCTTGCGCGCCGGGTTCATGAAGATCTGGTCGGTCTCGCCGAATTCAACCAGTTCACCCAGGTACATATAGGCCGTGTAGTCGGAGCAGCGCGCCGCCTGCTGCATGTTGTGGGTGACGATGGCGATCGTGTAATCCTGCTTCAGTTCGCTGATCAGTTCTTCCACCTTGGCCGTCGAGATCGGGTCCAGCGCCGACGTCGGTTCGTCGAGCAGCAGCACGTCCGGCTTGACGGCAACGCCGCGCGCAATGCACAGGCGCTGCTGCTGGCCGCCCGACAATGACAGGCCGCTCTTGGTCAGCTTGTCCTTGACCTCGCCCCACAGGGCGGCTTTTTTCAGCGCCCATTCGACGCGCTCGTCCATTTCGCCCTTCGACATGTTCTCATACAGGCGCACGCCAAAGGCGATGTTATCGTAAATCGACATGGGAAACGGGGTCGGCTTCTGGAACACCATGCCGACCTTGGCGCGCAGCATGTTCACGTCCTGGCTGGCGTCGAGGATATTCTTGCCGCGGTAAATGATAGAACCCTCGGCGCGCTGGCCGGGATACAAGTCGTACATGCGGTTGAGCGTGCGCAGCAGGGTCGACTTGCCGCAGCCGGACGGTCCGATGAAAGCGGTTACCTGCTTGTCGTGGATGTCCAGGTTGACGTTGGTCAGGCTCTGCGTTTTACCGTAGAAGAAATTCAGGTTCGAGATCTCGATCGTCTTGCTCTTTGGCGACTCGGTAGGGATCGGTTTTGGCATTGGGCTCATGGCAATTTTCATCGGATTAATGCGGGGTTTTCTGGCTGAACATCGTGCGCGCCAGAATATTTAGCAGCAGCACGCTGAAGGTCAGCAGCAAGGCGCCGGCCCAGGCCAGTGCGCGCCAGTCGTCGTACGGGCTCATCGCAAACTGCAGAATCACGACCGGCAGGTTGGCGATCGGTGCGTTCATGTCGGCGCTCATGAACTGGTTGTTCAGCGCCGTGTACAGCAGGGGCGCCGTTTCGCCGGTGATGCGCGCCACGGCCAGCAACACACCGGTGATGACGCCGGCGCGCACCGCCTTCAGGCGCACCAAGGTTGCCACTTTCCAGCGCGGCGCGCCCAGCGCAAAGGCGGCTTCAAGCAGGCTGTTGGGCACCAGGCGCAGCATATTGTCGGTGGTGCGCACCACCACGGGCACGGCGATCAGCGAGAGCGCGATCGAACCGGCGTAGCCCGAATAGTGCTTGGCCACGTCGACATACATGGCCCACACGAACATGCCCAGCACGATGGACGGCGCCGACAGCATGATGTCGGTAACGAAGCGGGTGACCTGGGCGAAGCGGTTTTCCTCGCCGTATTCGGCCAGGTAGACGCCGGCCAGCACGCCGATCGGGGTGCTGATGAACGTCGACAGGCCGACGATCATCAAGCTGCCAAAAATGGCGTTGCGGATGCCGCCTTCGGAACCGGGCGCCGGCGTGTCCTTCAGGAACAGGTCGAGCGACAAGGCGCCAAAGCCTTTGATCAGCAGCGTCGAGAGAATCCACAGCAGGAAAAACAAGCCCACCAGCATCGCACCGACCGACAAGGCGATGCCGATGCGGTGGCGCAGCAGGCGCTTCCGATAGACGGGATTGACAACAGCTTGCTTCATTTCACGCCTTCCTTGCGGGCCATCGCGGCCAACATCAGTTTGGCCGCCGACAACACGGTAAAGGTAATGATGAACATGATCAGGCCGAGCGCGAACAGCGAGGCCACGTGCATCGGGGACTGCGCTTCGGCAAATTCGTTGGCCAGCGTCGAGGAAATGCTGTTACCTGCCGAAAAGAGCGACCACGACAGCTTGTTGGCATTGCCGATGACAAACGTCACCGCCATCGTTTCACCCAGCGCGCGGCCCAGGCCCAGCATGACGCCGCCGACCACGCCGGTCTTGGTGTATGGCATGACGATCTTGCGCACCACTTCCCAGCGCGTGCAGCCCAGGCCGTACGCCGATTCTTTCAGTACCGCAGGCACGATCTCGAACACGTCGCGCATGACCGAGGCGATAAACGGAATGATCATGATCGCCAGGATCAGGCCGGCGGTGAGGATGCCGATGCCCATCATGGGGCCGGTGAACAACTGGCCGATGATGGGCAGCGGGCCGAAAGTCGATTTCAACACTGGCTGGACATACTCGGCAAACAGCGGCGCGAACACGAACAGGCCCCACATGCCGTAGATGATGGAGGGCACGCCGGCCAGCAGTTCAACGGCCGTGCCCAGCGGACGGCGCAGCCAGACGGGGCAGATTTCGGTGAGGAACAGGGCAATGCCAAAGCTGATCGGGAAGGCGACGATGAGGGCGATAAAGGCGGTGGCCAGGGTGCCGACGATGGCAATTGCCGCGCCGAACTGGTCATTGACGGGGTCCCACTCGACGGTGGTGAGGAAACCGAAGCCGAATTCTTTGAAAGCGGGCGCTGCGCCAATGAACAGGGAAACGATGATCCCGAGCAGGACGATCAAGACCGAAGCGGCGAACAGCAGCGTAATTTTGTGAAACAAGAAATCCTGGAGGCGCTGGTTGCGCATCGTCTTGTGCATGGCGGCTTGCTCGGCGACGAACTCGGCTGAGCGCGGCGCGGGCTTGGCCAAATCCATGGGGACGCTTAAGTTGGAACTAGTCATATTCATTTCATCGATGTCCGAACGTCAAACAAACCACCACATCGTCCTCGCGTACGCGGGGACCCATGGAACACTTGCTCGTAGAAAGAATATTTTTCAACGGACTTTAGGTTCCATGGGTCCGCGCTTTCGCGAGGACGATGTGGTGGCTGAAGCGATTTTTCTTGCGTGATTACCAGATTGCCTTGCCCGAAGCATCTTTCAAATTTGCTTTCCATGCCTCAACTACCAACTTGGTGACCGAATCAGGCAGCGGTACATAGTCCAGCTCGGCAGCAGCAGCGTCGCCGTTCTTGAACGAGTAATCAAAAAACTTCAACACTTCCTTGCCCTTGGCGGCGTCAACTTGCGCCTTGTACATCAGGATGTACGACACACCCGTGATCGGCCAGCTGGCCTTGCCTGCCTGGTCGGTCAGCACAATGCCGAAACCTGGCGTCTTGGCCCAGTCAGCCGATGCGGCGGCCGCTTTGAAAGCGTCGTCGTCAGGCTGCAGGAAGCTGCCATCCTTGTTTTTCAGCTGTGTGTGTGCAATTTTGTTCTTCTTGGCAAACGCCCACTCGACGTAACCGATCGAACCCTTCATGCTTTTCACGTTGGCGGCGACGCCTTCGTTGCCCTTGCCGCCTACGCCAACCGCCCATTTCACAGCTGCATCGGCGCCGATCTTGGTCTTGAATTCTGGGCTGACTTTTGACAGATAGTCGGTGAACAGGAAGGTGGTGCCCGAACCGTCGGCGCGGTGCACAACGGTGATTTCATCGGCCGGCAACTTCATGCCCGGGTTCAGTGCGGCGATCTGGGGATCGTTCCACTTGGTGATCTTGCCCATGTAGATGTCGGCGACAACCGGACCGGTCAGCTTCATGGCGCCAGGCGCGATGCCGTCCAGGTTGATGACGGTCACGACGCCGCCCATGATGGCAGGAAACTGCATCAGGCCCGCTTCGTTCAGTTCTTCTGCCTTCAAAGGCTTGTCGGACGCGCCGAAGTCGACCGTTTTGGCCTTAATCTGCTTGATGCCGGCGCCGGAACCGACGGACTGATAGTTCAAGCCGTTGCCGGTTGCCTTCTTGTAGTTCTCCGCCCATTTGGCATAGATAGGGTACGGGAAAGTCGCACCGGCGCCGGTCATGTCGGCGGCAATAGCGGAGGACAGCGCTGCAAAAGCGGATGTGCCAACAATGATGGATGCTACCAACTGTTTCAAACGCATATCAAATCCTTGGGTTGGGGTTGATGACCAAACAATACTGCTTCGGCCGATGCTGCGCAGTCTAGCCGGTGATTGTGACACGATTATGACACGCAAAAAATACATGCAAATCATAAATTTCCCGGGCATGGTACCCTTCATTGACGCATTCATTACCGTGGGCTCATGTCACGGGTCACGGTCCTGTCATATTCATAAATTACACTAAGGTGGGCAAAATTACCGGTAAATTTAAAGAGATGACAACAAAAGCGCCACTTGAAGTAGCGAAAAGCGCCGTATTCCTGGACCGCGAATTGTCGCAACTAACATTCAACCGCCGCGTGCTCGCGCAGGCCGAAGATAATTCGATACCGTTATTGGAGCGTCTTCGCTATTTGTGTATCGTATCAAACAACCTCGATGAATTTTTCGAAGTGCGCGTGGCCAGCCTGCTCGCCCAGGGCAATCTGGCTGAAAATCCCATTCTTGCGGCCAATCTGGCGCGCATCAGTGGCGAATGCCACTTGCTGGTCAAGCAGCAATATGCCGTACTGAACAACGAAGTGTTGCCCGAACTGCAGGCCCAGGGCGTGCACCTGGTGCGCCACAGCGACCGCAACGAAGCGCAGCGCGCCTGGGTCAAGGATTATTTCGAGCGCGAAGTGCGCCCGCTACTGACCCCGATCGGACTCGACCCGGCCCATCCGTTCCCGCAGGTCGTGAATAAAAGTCTCAACTTCATCATTTCGCTCAGCGGCAAGGATGCGTTCGGCCGCGGCAGTGCGATTGCCATCGTCAAGGCGCCGCGCGTGCTGCCGCGCGTCATTCGCCTGCCCGACAACCTGTCCAAGAACAGCGGCGCCTCGTTCTGCCTGCTATCGTCGATCATCCACTCGCATATAGAAGACTTGTTTGCAGGCCGTGACGTGGTGGCCTACTCCCAGTTCCGCGTCACCCGCGACAGCGACCTGTGGGTTGACGAAGATGAGGTCAAGAACTTGCGCCAGGCCCTCAAGGGCGAGCTGCAGGGACGCCAGTTCGGCACGTCGGTGCGCCTGGAAGTGGCCAAGAACTGCCCGCCGGAGCTGTCGCAGTTCCTGCTCGACCAGTTTGCGCTCGACCCCAGCCGCCTGTACGCGGTCGACGGGCCGGTCAACCTGGTGCGCTTGCAAGAGCTGGTCGGGCTGGTCGATCTGCCAGGCTTGAAGTTTGCACCGTTCGTGCCCGGCATGCCGGCCAAGACGGTGAATAGCGATATTTTCGAGCAGTTGCGCAAGCACGATATGCTGCTGCACCACCCTTTCCAGTCGTTCCAGCCGGTGGTCGACTTCATCCAGGCAGCGGCCGTCGACCCGCAAGTGGTGGCCATCAAGCAGACCATTTACCGCACCGGCATGCATTCCGAACTGATGGAAGCGTTGATGACGGCCGCCCGCATGGGCAAGGAAGTGACGGTGATTCTGGAACTGATGGCGCGCTTTGACGAAGAAGCGAACATCAACTGGGCCGACAAGCTCGAGCAGGCGGGCGCGCAAGTCGTTTATGGCGTGGTCGGCCTCAAGACGCACGCCAAAGTGGCGCTGGTGATCCGGCGCGAGGAAGCGGGACTGCGGTTTTACGCCCACCTGGGTACCGGCAACTACCACCTGACCACCACCCGTTTTTACACCGATTTCGGCCTCATGACGGCGCACCAGGAAATGTGCAACGAGGTCAACGAAGTCTTCATTCACCTGACCAGCCTGACCAAGCCGCACGCCTTCAAGCACCTGTGGCTGGCGCCGTTCGCGCTGCAAAGCGAGATCATCAAGGCGATCAAAAATGAAGCCAAGTTGGCCAAGGCCGGCAAACCGGGGCGCATCATCGTCAAGGTCAATTCGCTGGTGGACGAGTCGGTGATCCGGGCGCTGTACGCGGCCTCGCACGACGGCGTCAAGATCGATCTGATCGTGCGCGGGGCGTGCACGCTGCGACCGGGCGTGCCTGGCCTGTCCGAAAACATCAAGGTACGCTCGATCATCGGGCGCTTCCTGGAGCACAGCCGGATTTATTATTTCCGCAACGACCTCAAGCATGACGTGTATCTGGCCAGCGCCGACTGGATGAGCCGCAACCTGTTTCGCCGCATCGAAGTGGCGTTCCCGGTGCTTGACAAGGCGCTCAAGAAACGCGTCATCGAAGAAGGTTTGAACCCCTACCTGAAAGACAACTCGAACGCTTGGGAACTGGACCAGAACGGCCAATACCACCGGCGCAAGCCGCGCGGCAAGCAGTTGGTGTACTCGGCGCAGCATCACATGATGGCACTACTGGGAACACCGACATAAATGACAAGGCAGACATGAGGAGCAAGCGCGTGGATCTGATCTTATGGCGGCATGCAGAAGCGTTCGATGCGCAGGAGGGCGAGAGCGACATGCAGCGCGCGCTCACGCCCAAGGGGCAAAAGCAGGCGCGGCGGATGGCCGACTGGCTGACGTCGCAATTGCCCGAAGCTTGCCGCATCCTGGTCAGCCCGGCGCTGCGCACCTTGCAGACGGCCGAGCCGTTGGGGCGCAAGTTCAAGATCATGCCGGAACTCGCGCCCGGCGCGCGGCCCCAGGACGTGCTGCAGGCGGCCAACTGGCCGCATGCGCGCGAGCCGGTGCTGATCGTGGGCCACCAGAACACGCTGGGCCAGGTGGCAGCGCTGTTGCTATCGGGACGGGTGCAGGATTGGGAGATGAAAAAGGCCAACGCCTGGTGGCTGGTGCAGCGCGATCCGCAAGATGCGTCCAGCATGTACCTGAAGGCCGTGATGGCGCCGGATCTGGTAATGAAGGCTTGAATTCTTCCCAAGCAGTGCTACAGTTTAAGGGTATCAACTAAAGAGGGATCGCTGAAGGGCGACCTGGGATCATGCTAAGTGCGCTTATTTTTGCCATGTTGGGAGGAATGGTGGGGCTTGTTGCGTATGAACTTGTTGAGGAAGTACGCGGCGGAAAACACCAGTTGAAAGACCACGATCACGAATAGTGGGTGGCTCTGCGAGGGGCGAACAGAAAACGGCGACCTGAACGGCTCGCCGTTTTTGCATTGAGGGGCCCGCAATAACTGCTACATCGTCCTCGCGCACGAGGCTGTTGCAAAAGGGGTAGGTCGGAAAAGCGAAGCGCATTCCGACGTGCGCGCGTCTCGTCAACGCCTGTCGGAATGCGCTTCGCTTTTCCGACCTACGGTCCACGAAGCCCCTTCTGCAACAGCCTCGTGCGCGAGGACGATGTTGTTTAGGTCTTTGGGTTTCCAACTGTCGGTGGCTCGCAAAAGGTCTTTCAACGCCTTATTCGGGAGAACAAGGTGGGCGGCGCAACTACACATGCAACAACAAATGCTCCCGCTCCCATGGACTGATCACTGTCATGAATTCCAGATGCTCCTGGTCCTTGATGGCCGCATACACATCAATAAAGCGCTCGCCCAGCACCGTGCGCAGCTTGTCTTCGGCGCGCAGCTGGCGCAGCGCTTCGGGCAGCCCTTGCGGCAATTCAAAATCGCGCCCCTGCCCGCTACCCATCAGCGGCGCCGCCGGGTCGATCTGTTCCGTCATGCCCAGGTAACCGCAGGCCAGCGTCACCGCAAACGCAAGGTAGGGATTGGCGTCTGCCCCAATCACGCGGTTTTCAATATGCCGCTCTTGCGGCGCCGCCTCGGGCACGCGAAAACCCACCGTCCGGTTGTCATGCCCCCATTGCACGTTGATGGGCGCAGTCGTATTGCGCACCAGGCGCCGGTAGGAATTGACATACGGCGCCACCAGCGCCATGGCCGACGGCATATAGCGCTGCAAGCCGCCAATAAAATAATGGAAATAGCGCGACGGCGAGCCATCCGGATTGCTGAACAAATTACGCTCGCCCGCAACATCGTGCACGCTCTGGTGCAAATGCATGGCCGAGCCCGGCTCGTCGGCCAGCGGCTTGGCCATGAAGGTGGCGTACATATCATGCTTGAGCGCCGCTTCGCGCAGCATGCGCTTGAAAAAAAACAGTTTGTCGGCCATCGCCAGCGGTTCGCCGGTGAGAAAATCCATGCCGATCTGCCCTGCCCCGATCTCGTGAATCAAGGTGTCGACATCCAACTGCATCAGGTCGCAATAATCGTAAATATCCTCGAACAGGGGATCGAATTCATTGACGGCATCGATGCTGTAGATCTGGCGGCTGGTTTCGGCCCGACCACTGCGCCCGACGGGCGATTTGAGCTGCTGGTCCGGGTCCGGGTTGCGCGCGGTAAGGTAAAACTCCACTTCGGGCCGGATCGCCGGCGCCCAGCCACGGGCCGCATACAGCTTGAGCACGCGCCGCAGCACGCTGCGCGGCGCAAAGTCGACCAGCGTGCCGTCGGCAAAATAGCAATCGTGAATCACTTGCGCGGCCGGCTCCACCGCCCACGGCACCATGGTGATGGTGGCCGGATCGGCCTTGAGTACCATGTCGCGGTCGGTGACGGAAATGGCGCGAAAATAAGCGGCGTCGGTAGCGGGATAGTTACCCGTCACGGTCATGCCGAGCACGGCTTCGGGAATGCGCATGTCCCGCTCGTCGGTAAATTTTGCGCGCGGCATGATCTTGCCGCGCGCCACGCCGGTCAGGTCGGGCACCAGGCATTCGATTTCGGTGACCTGGCGCTCGTTGAGCCACCGGTCCATGTCGGCGTAGGTAAAGTCTTTCCGGCGAGCCATCCGCACCTCCGCGAAGCTTTGGTATTTACATCAACTTTATCAGATTTTTTCAGCGCCTGCGCGCCACGCGCCCAGCAGCCTGTCGCCATGCTGAGCGCTAAAAAATACCTCCTTAGAAGGAGGTACAAAAGGCTAATGCCCATGAAATCTGCGGCGGCTCATTTTCGTGTTGCTCTTCGACGCCAGTCCGGTACGCCCGATCGACCAGCCGGCAGCCACGGCCTGCGCGGCCGCCGCGCGCCGCGGTATGTCCGCTTACTGCTCGACGAGCGGCCTCGAACGCGTCAATAGACGATATCGGCACGGCGGTTTTTGGCCCAGGTGGCCTCGCCGGCTCCGGTTGCCACCGGTTTGTTCTCGCCCAGCGAGACCGCTTCCATCTGGCTCTCGGCAACGCCCAACGCGGCCAGCGACTTGCGCACCGCCTCAGCCCGTTTTTGCCCGAGTGCCACATTGAATTCGGTGCCGCCGCGCTCATCGGTGTTGCCTTGAATGATGATGCGCCGCCCACTATTCTTGCCGAGATAGCTGGCGTGGTTCCCCACCACGGCGCGACCGTCGGGACGCACCAGGTAGCTGTCGTAGTCGAAATACACGCTGCGTTGCGCAAGTGCGCCCTGCGGATCGTTCAGCGGGTCGGTCGAGCCGGTTTGCACCGACAGCACATCGCGCGCGCTGGCGCCTGGTACGGCGGCCGTTGCCGCAATCGGCCGGTCGGCCACGGCCGTCTCGCTCAACTTTACCGGCGTACTGCAAGCGGCCAGCGCAGCGGCCGCGAGCAGGCATACGACGTTTCTTGTTCCAATCATTTATCGCTCCCCATAGTGCAATTCTTGTGCCCATGTTGCCGGGCCCGTCAGCGCCTGACTGTTCAGGTATCGTACAGTGAGACACTTAGCAAAAGCTTAGCAAAAGCTTAGCAAAAGCTTAGCAAGCGGGTTCAGGGCTGCCTTGCTTGTCGATTACTGACCAGCCAGGAACGGACTTGATTGGCGTCGCGCGCGCGCGAAAATTTGCCGTGCGCATCCAGAAACACCATGATCACGGCCCGCCCTTTCACCACAGCATGCAGCACCATGCAGCGCCCCGCTTCCGAAATATAGCCCGTCTTTTGCATCCCGATATCCCAGCCGGCGCTGGCAATCAGGCGGTTTGAATTGCGGTATACCGTGCGCGCGCGTCCTTGCGCAATGGTATGGTCGGGATCGGTTGAATACGCGCGGATCAAGGCTTGCTGCTGCGCTGCCAGTACCAGCCGGGCCAGGTCCGCGGGCGTAGCCACGTTTGCGCTTGACAAGCCAGTGGGCTCAACAAAACGGGAATCGCGCATTCCCAGCGCGCGCGCCTTGGCATTCATTGCCATGACCAAGCGCGCGCTGCCGCCCGGATAATGGCGACCAAGCGCCGACGCCGCACGGTTCTCCGAACTCATCAGGGCAATATGCAGCATTGCCGCGCGCGTCAGGCGCGTTCCAATGCGCAAGCGCGAGGATGAATACTTCAGCCTGTCGACGTCGGCGTCGGTAACGGTCAGCAGCTCGCCCATCGCCTGCCCCGCTTCAATCACGACCAGCGCGGTCATCAGTTTCGTGACGGAGGCAATCGGCATGACCATCTGGGCGTTTTTCTGATACAGCACCTGGCGCGTAATGGGGTCGAGTATCAATATGGCGCTGGAGCGCAGCGCCGTCATCGTGGGCGCGCGGGAGCGATGGGCGCGCGCGCGTTTTGTCCGCTTGAGCTTGACATCGCCGGTGGCGCCTCGGGTGAGCGCTTCAGCCGCCGCTGGCGCGCCGCGCGCCGCCGCTGGCGTGGCCAAAGCGGCCAGCGCAAGCGCTGCTGCAATGAGGAGACTTGGGAAAGGTAGTTTCATCGTTTTTCTGCTTGCCTTAATTTCATGCTGTGGGCGGCCGGCTCGGGCAAGTAAAGCGGCCGTCAGCGCGCTTGCTTGAACGTCACCAGGACGCGCAAGCCCGTTTGCGGCGGGCGCGAGTCGGACAGTTCAATGGTCGCTGCGACACTGTCGGCCACGGTGCGCGTGATGGCCAGCCCGAGTCCGGATCCGATTTCGCCATTGCCCAGTACCCGGTAAAACGCGTCGAACACGCGCTCGCGTTCTTGCGGCGCGATGCCCGGCCCGGTATCGTCGACCTGCAGGGTGACGAGGCCGTCCCCGCTGCGCACCGTGATATCCACGCGGCCGCCGTCGGGCGTGTAGCGCACCGCGTTGTCGCACAGATTTTTGACCAGCACTTTCAGGTCGACGAAGCGGGCGTGCACGTGGCCGTCCGCGGCGCCAATCACACCCAGGTCGATATGTTTGGCTTGTGCAATCGGGACCAGGTCCTCCAGCACTTCCCGAATCACGTGCTGCAACGAAATAACGCTGCCTGGATCGCTGCGCGACTCCTGGGTCCTGGCCAGGGTCAGCAACTGGTCGAGCAGGATGCGCGTGCGCTGCAGGCCCGCACTCAGGGCCTCGAGCCGGATGCGGGCCTCGCCCGGCATGTCCGCCGCGCTCAAGCGTTCCGCTTGCAGCGACATCGCCGTCAGCGGCGAGCGAAGCTCATGTGCGGCGTCGGCGATAAACCTGCGCTGCACGGCCAGCGAACCGGCCACTCTCAGTAGCAGCGCGTTAATTGCCACCACAAATGGCCACACTTCCGATGGCAAGTTGGTGTGATGTAAAGGTCCCAGGTCGGCGTCGGTGCGCCTGCCCAATTCGTCGGCCAGCGTTTTTAGCGGCTTGAACATCTGACGCAACAGCACGCCCACCAGCAACACCAGGGCGGGAACCAGGATCAAAATCGGTGTCAACGTGCGCAGGGCGCTGGCGCGCGCCGCCGCGTTGCGCACCGAGGTTTGCTGGCCCACCGCAACGCGGACGCCCTCGTCGCTGGTTTTGACAAAAACGCGCCATTGCTCGCGCCCGACGAATACCGTCTGCAGGCCGTCGCTGAGCAGGCTCGAAAACACGGGCGGACGCGGCGCCGTGGCGGCAGGCAAGCCCTGGTTCGTGCGCAGGAAGCGCACCACCACCCGCGCATCGAAATCGACGTCGCCGGCCCGCTCGCGCGCCAGCGGCGACGAGGGCACGGCGTCAAGCTGGCTGATCAGGTGCCCGGTCTGGCGCAACTGTTGGTCCTGCATCCGGTGCGCTTCATCGGTGGCCAGAACGAAGGAGATCACACCGGCGACTGCGGCGATAGTGACGATCACCAGCGTGAGCCAGAGCGACAGCCGGAACCGCAGCGAGGCCGCTACTGGCCCTTGGAAACCATCCATCCCACTCCTCGCACGTTCTTGATGATCTCGGCGCCCAGTTTCTTGCGCAAAGCATGAATCAGGAACTCGACAGCGTTGCTTTCGACTTCCTCGTTCCAGCCATACAGGCGGTGTTCCAGCTCCGAGCGCGACAGGATCGCGCCGGGACGCAGCATCAGCGCCTGCAGCAGCGAAAACTCGCGTGCAGTCAGGCGCACCTCGGCGCCATTGACGCTGGCCTGATGGGTTGCCGGATCCAGCGTGACGACGCCGTTGGACAGGGTCGGCCCAATCGCGCTTTCCTTGCGGCGCGTGAGTGCACGCATTCGTGCCAGCAATTCGCTCATGGCGAAAGGCTTGACCAGGTAATCATCGGCGCCGCCGTCGAGCCCGGCCACGCGGTCATCGGTCGCGTCGCGCGCCGTGAGCACCAGGACCGGCACGGCGTTCTTGGCGTGACGGATTGCGCGCAGCACTTCCATGCCATCCTTCTTGGGCAAGCCCAGGTCCAGCAAAACCAGCGCGTAAGACAGCGCCGCGATGCTGGTCAATGCTGCCTGGCCGTCGCATACCCAGTCGACTGCATAGCTCGCGTCGCGCAATTCCTGTTGCACCACATTGCCGATCATCAGATCGTCCTCGACCAGCAGCACCCTCATGTGCGCGCTCCCGCTGCCGGTGCAAGCACGCCGGGCTGGCGATGCTCGAACATTTCGCTCGCCACCCGCGACAGGTCGTTCATCCCGGAGCCGGCGTCGATGTGCGAGCGTAGCCAGCGCGCCTGACCGCCGTCTTGCATCAGTGCTTCGATCATGCGGCAGGCCTGGCCAAATCCCGGGTCGGTGCTGCGCCGCGCGAGCCGTTCCAGGTCAGCGAGCACGACTGTTCTTACCGGCAGCGCGAGTCCGGTGCATGGATTGATCCAGCTCGCCTCGACACCATCCTTGGCCGCGTTGAAGCGATTCCAGGCATACAACTCGGGCGAATCGTTCAGTGGCCATCGTCCTTCGGCTTCGGCCATTTCAACGCACAGTTCGCGCGCATAACAGGCCAGCGCGGCCGCGTAGGCCGGGTGCAGGGGCGTGTCGAGCACGCGCAGTTCGATCGTGCCGTATTCCGGCTTGGGCCGTACATCCCAGTAAAAATCCTTGATGCTGTTGACAATGCCATGCGCGGCCAGGCGCGCGAAATGCCCTTCGAAATCGCGCCAGGTCCGGATGTGGGCAGGCAGGATACCGCTCATGGGAAAGGCGCCTACAACGTTGCTGCGCGCACTGCAAAACCCGGAATCCTCACCTTGCCAGCAAGGCGAATTGGCCGACAGTGCGATGAACAGCGCAGCGCGCTGCGTGAGCCAGGCACAGATCCGGATGGCGTCGTCGGCGTCGGGGATCCCGATGTGCACATGCATGCCAAAGACGGTAAACATCTTGGCCAGGTAGCCGTATTTCTTGGCCGACTCGCGGTAGCGCTCTTTGGGATAGATGCGCTGCTCATTCCATTTCTGGAACGGGTGCGCCCCGCCGCCGGAGATGGCAGCGCCGACCTGGAATGCCGCGCGCTGGACGCTGGAACGAATCTCCTCAATCTCGGCGGCGGCGCCGTCGTAGCCGCTCAGGATCGACGTGGCAACCTCGAGCATGGAGGTGGTGATCTCCGGTGTGGCGACCCATTTTTTACTCTGCATGTCGAGCAGGCGCAAGATATCGGGCGCGGCGGGCATCAAATCGTAGGTCAGCCGGTCGAGCACCATCAATTCAAGTTCGATACCCATCGTGCCGAGCTGCGACGCCATGAACGGCGGAAGATAGGCCGGTCCGGTGCCGGAAACGGCAAGTGCCTGCGCAGCGTCGAAACGCGCTTGTTCGGCGGTGGCGTCAGCCATGTTCATCTCCTTGGTGCGTCTCGTCGGCGAGTTTGAGGCCCCACCAGGTCAGCCCCGGCCCGACCAGTACGTTCAGCGCCAGCAGCGCGGCCATCACGCTCGCGGCCGCGTCGCTCATGTATGAGGCGCCGCTCATTGAATTATCCACCACCAGCGACCCGAAACCGACCAGCGAGCACAGCGACAGCGCAATCGCGTGCTTTTTGTTGCCGCTCCAGGCACCGCTGGGCATCAAGGCAAGGCGGGTCAGCCCGATACGCGAGGCAAACACCAGGAGCGCTGCCATCAGTGGCATCCATTGAAACAGATGCTGCACTTGCACCAGGGCGGCGGACATCATGAACAGCAGCGCGTACCCGATATCCTGCGCAGTCTTCACTTGCGCCTGGAACACATTCTCGCGCGTCTCCGCATTGCGCAACAGCAGTCCCATCAACAGCAAGGACAACAGCGCGCTCGAGGATGTTACCGAACACAGTCCAAGATCCATCATGAGGGCGGCAAGCAATATTGCCGGGCGCGCGCTGGCTTGGGCCTTCGAAATGCGCGTCGCCATCGCGTACAGACCATAACAGACAACGGCAATGCCTGCACCCAGCGCGAGCTTGCTCCCTTGACGCAATAGCTCACCGGAAAAACCGAATTCGGCATTGATGTTGTGGCTGCGCATCCACGCCAGCGACACGGACAGGGCCAGCAGTGCCACGAGATTGCTGATGCCGACCGTATTGGCTGCGGCATAGGTCGCCACGCCACTGGCATTCGCGTCCGAGACCATCGATGTAAACACGACCGGATTGACTGCGATGAGGATGGCGGAAATGAAGGCCGCTTCCCCCCAGCCAAGGCCAAAGGCAAGCAGGATCGCCCATGCGCCCAGGCCGCGCAGCACGCAGCCGAGCACCAGCACGGCGCCCTCACGGCCGCTGCGCCACAGCCACGCCAGGTCCATCTTGCGCCCGACTTCGAACAATACCAGGGCCGAAGCGGCATTGAAGAGCTCTTGGAATTGCATCAGCAGCGCCGCGTCTACCATGCCCAGCCCGCTTACGCCGAGGATCAGGCCGGCGATCACGGCGCCGTACAGCTTGGGCAAGCCGCGCGACTGCATCAGCACGCCGATCACTTGGGAAAGTAGCAGGCCGGCGCCGACGACGGCGAGCGGCGAGAGCATCCATAGGGGGAGACCGGCGAACTCGTCACTCATACGCGATTGCCCAGCGCGACGCCAGTCCCCTCAGTTCGCCTTGCACCACCTGCGCGGCGCGCCCGATGGCTTGCTGATCGGGTTGCCCCCCTGCAGCGACCGGGAGTGCCGTCGTGATGCGCAGGCGCACCAAAGGGCCATCGCCCTTGGTCGGAATCCAGAGCTGTCCTTTCAGGGTCGCGTGCTCGCGCCAGATGGCAAAGAATTTGGCGCCGCCGCGTGCGTGCGCCGCCGCCGGCAGCAAGGTAAAAGCGGTCAGCCAGCTTGCTTTCGGATAGCGCCGCGCAAGCTGCAGCTGCATGGCTGCACGCTGCTCGAGTCGGCTGTCGTCGACGGCATAGGGCAGCTGCATGATTTGCTGACCGAGGCCGGCGCCATCCACACTCAGGCACAGAGCGTCGGTCTGCCAGCGCCAGCCGTTGCTGCCGATTTCGCCAACGCGGGTGCCCAGATTGGCCTCCAGAACGGCGCGCAGCATGCGTGCTTCGGCTGGGCCCTGTTCCGCCTCCCCTGGAGCGCGCAATTGATGCGCGCGCGCGGCCAGCAGCTTCCAGCGGCTCTCCTGCCAGCGCCGGGTGGCGGCGCGCGGCGATGGATGCCAGCGCCACTCCGTGATGTTCCACGTGCTGTCTGGCATGCGCTGCAAGATGACGATGCGTTTTTTCAGGCCGCGCTCGTCGACGATGCTGTGACTGGCCCAGCTTGTGCGCCAGGCCGCCTGCCCGCCCATCACAGGGGTGGACGTCGCCCGCGCCCACGTCCACCATTGGGCCTGGGTGCTCACGCAGGCCCCCTGTATGGGCCCGTCCACCCCGCCCCATCGGCGCATGCGCAAGCGATTTTGCCAAGTGCATTGGGCAACGCCCCCGACCCCAGCGGTGCGCGGCGGGTCGCTGTCCTCCTGTTCGAGGCAAGTCCAGGGGCGTTGCTGAGCCAGCATTTTAAACTCAAGGGCGACATCGTCCGCCTGCGCCGCAAGCTGGCGCGGCGCCGCGCGCGACGGCGCTGCAACGAGCAGGGTCAAAGTGCATACGCAGCCCAATGCTAGAACTGTGCCCACGGCACGAAGTTGTTGAAACACTGTACTGGTCTCCTGCAGCATGAAGTGCATGGCATCCAGAAAGCGGCGCCGTCCCGATAAGTGTAGCGGGGCACACTTAGCGAATACTTAGTGAAATGCATCTCTTCTCGCAGCGTGCGATGCTGATTGGCTGCGAACGATGGCGGCACCGGTTGAGTGCAGCGACCCAGCGAGCTGTTTTATAATGCAAACGGGGGCGCACACAACCGTGTGACGCAGGAACACCGTCGGTCGGGCCGCCACGCGGTATTCGTTCGCCCCCATGCATTCTATTGGCACCGACCCGCTTGTACCCATGAATGTTGACAGTGGCGCCAGCGCCAACCCGCCTTCACCGCAGCCACCAAGGAAATGTGGTGTTTCTCCGTGTTTCTCCGTGTCCGAGCGCTTGCGCTTGCGGATGGCGTGCACACCACCGCGCCGTTTCAATCTAAATTTTTAGTGGAGACTCGTTATGACCGACATTAATCTCATTGCTGCAATCCTGTTTGCCTTGGCCTTGGTCCACACGTTCGCCACCAAGCGTTTCGAACGTTTGGCCGACCGGCATCCCCGTCATGCCGGCCTGTTTCACTTCTTCGCGGAAGTTGAAGTGGTATTTGGCCTGTGGGCGCTGGTGCTGATCGTCGCCATGGCGATCGTCTCCGGGGGAGAGCAGGCGATCGGGTATGCCGAAAGCAGAACGTACACGGAGCCGCTGTTTGTGTTCGTGATCATGGTCGTGGCCGCCTCCAAACCCGTGCTCGAGTCCATCCGCGCGCTCATCGCCGCTCTGGCGCGCATGACGCCGCTGCGCACGGCCTTGATGCGGGTGTGGCTGTGCCTGGCGCTGGTGCCGTTGATCGGTTCGCTTATTACGGAACCGGCCGCAATGACGCTGGCCGCGCTGATGCTCGGACCGCAGATATTTCGCCAGGATCAGGGCATGCCCGAGTGGCTCAAGTATGGCGCGCTCGGGGTGCTTTTCGTCAACGTGTCCATCGGCGGTACGCTCACGTCCTTTGCCGCGCCGCCGGTGCTCATGGTCGCCTCGACGTGGTCGTGGGACAGCGCCTTCATGGCCACAAGCTTTGGATGGAAGTGCGCCATCGCAGTGGTAATCAATGCTACCGTCATCTGCTATGTCATGCGCCGCCACATCCTTGACGAGCACGACGCGCCGGCACCCGACCGCATCCCGGTGTGGGTCAGCGCGATCCATCTGGCCTTCCTGGCGTGCGTGGTCGCTTTCGCGCACCACCCCGTCATTTTCATCGGACTGTTCATGTTCTTCATCGGCTTTAGCAAAGCATACGAGCAGTATCAGAACCCGCTGATTTTAAAGGAGGGCTTGCTTGTTGGTTTTTTCCTGGCGGGACTGGTGGTGCTGGGGGGCATGCAGCAATGGTGGTTGCAGCCGATTGTTTCAAGCCTTGAACCGACCGCGCTGTTCTTCGGGGCCACGGCGCTTACCGCGATCACCGACAACGCTGCCCTTACCTATCTTGGTTCGCTGATCGAGGGCATGAGTGATCAGGCCAAGTATATGCTGGTCGCCGGCGCCGTCGCCGGGGGCGGGTTGACGGTGATCGCCAACGCGCCCAATCCGGCCGGCGTGGCGCTGTTGCGCGAGGGGTTTAATGATGAGTCGATCGGTGTTGGCGGTTTGCTGCTCGGTGCATTGGCGCCAACGGCAGTGGCCATGCTCGCGCTGTTTTTCCTGTAGCACGACGCTGCAGTTCACTTGCCGGAATGTTTCAAACATTGCCGCTGCGGGTCACCGATGGCAATCCGTGCCCCCGTGCAAATTGCAGGCTAGTGTCCTCAGTGGGAAGTTCCTTGCTGATACATGTTCCGAAATCGCTGTGAGGGAAGGAACAAAAGCGGCGCAAGGCCGGGGCCTTGCGCGCATTGTTAACGTAGCATCGGGGGGATGGTCGGCATATTTATACAATGAACTTCCCACTTAGGACACTAGTGCAAGTACCTGGCCAGCGACGCCATGGCCGACAACTCCAGATTCACGAAGCGAAAGCCGACCTTGTATTCGCCATTGGAAAGGATACAGTACTGGACGGCGGCGCGCACCGCGATCGACTTCACCTGGCCTTCCTGAAACAGGTCAAAGCGCACCAGGCCGATCGCGCCCTGCTTGAGTGACTTGCCCACCATCAGGCACAGGCCGTCGCCGCCCACGTCGGCCGTGCGCGCCATGATGGTGTCTTCGCCTTCCATTGCCAGCAAGGCCTTGACCTTGAGGATTTTACGCTTCGATGATCGTGATTCGTTAGGCACAGTTGATCCAATGTTTTGCATGTTTTCCACCCATCGATTAGTCCAGTTCCCGTAATTTATTGAATGCTTCGTCGATCCGTTCTACCGCCACAATGGTCATTCCCTCTATCTTTTGCTTAGGCGCATTTGCCTTTGGAATCATCGCAATCGAAAACCCCAGCTTGGCCGCCTCGCGCAAACGCTCCTGTCCGCGCGGCGCGGGCCTAATTTCGCCGGCCAGCCCCACTTCGCCAAACACCACCAGGCCGCGCGGCAAGGGTTTGTTACGCATCGAAGAATTTATTGCGAGCAATACTGCTAGATCGGCAGCCGGCTCGGTAATCTTTACCCCTCCCACCGCATTGATAAACACATCCTGGTCGAAAGCGGAAATTCCAGCGTGCCGGTGCAGCACCGCCAGCAGCATGGCCAGCCGGTTTTGTTCCAGTCCCACCGACAGGCGGCGCGCGTTGGGCAGGTGGCTGGTGTCGACCAGCGCCTGGATTTCCACCAGCAGCGGACGGGTGCCTTCCTGCGTCACCATCACGCACGAGCCCGGTACCTGGTTGTCGTGCTGCGACAGGAACAGCGCCGACGGGTTCGAGACGCCCTTCAAGCCTTTTTCGGTCATTGCGAACACGCCCAGCTCGTTGACGGCGCCAAAACGGTTTTTAATGGCGCGCACCAGCCGAAAGCTCGACTGCGTGTCGCCTTCAAAATACAGCACCGTGTCAACGATGTGTTCAAGCACGCGCGGGCCGGCCAGCGCGCCTTCCTTGGTCACGTGGCCGACCAGGATGATGGTAATGCCGGTCTGCTTGGCCACGCGCGTCAGTTGCGCCGCGCATTCGCGCACCTGGGCCACCGAGCCGGGGGCGGACGTCAGCGCGTCCGAATACACGGTCTGGATCGAATCGATGACGGCCACTTCGGGCTTCAGGTCGGCCAGCGTGCCCAGGATTTTTTCGAGCTGGATTTCGGCCTGCAGCTTGAGGTCGCGCCCGTCCACTTCCAGGCGTTTGGCGCGCATGGCGATCTGGGCGCCGGATTCTTCGCCGCTGACATACAAGGTGCTCTTGATATGCGAAATGCTGGCCAGTGCCTGCAGCAGCAGCGTCGACTTGCCGATCCCCGGGTCGCCGCCGATCAGCACCACCCCGCCCGGCACCAGGCCGCCGCCGAGCACGCGGTCGAATTCCTCGATGCCGGTGCCAAAACGGGGCACGTCGATCGCTTCGATGTCGGCCAGCGACAGCACGGGTGCGGTCTGCGCCAGGCTCTTGTGCTGCTGGTTCGACAAGCGGTTCAGGCTGGGGGCCTCGAGTACGGTCTCGACCAGCGTGTTCCACTCGCGACAGGCGGAACATTGCCCGGTCCACTTGTTGCTGATGGAGCCGCACGCACTGCAGGTGTAATGGGTCTTTTCCTTAGCCATGCTGTTCCAGGTTGCCTTCTTGCATGCGCACACGGGGGGCCACCGCGCACATCAATTCATACCCAATGGTGCCGGCCGCATTGGCCACGTCGTCGATCGGCAAGCCGGCGCCCCACAGCACCACGCGGCTGCCCACGCGCGCGCCGGCAATGGCGGACAAATCGACCGTCATCATGTCCATCGACACACGCCCGACCAGCGCGGTGGCCACGCCATCGACCAGCACCGGCGTGCCGTGCGGCGCGTGGCGCGGGTAGCCGTCGGCATAGCCGCAGGCCACCACGCCGATGCGCATGGCGCGCTCGGCCGTAAACCGGCTGCCATAGCCGACCGTGTCGCCGGCGACGATGTCCTGGATGCCGATGATCTCGCTGGCCAGCGTCATGCTCGGCAACAGGCCGAAATGGGCCGCGCTCTTGCCGCCCGGCGTGCCGCCGTACAGCATGATGCCCGGGCGCACCCAGTCATCCTTGAGTTCCTCGGTCAGGTCCGCGTGGTGCAGCACCCCGCCCGAGTTGGACAGGCTGCGCGGCCCGTCCAGATGGCCGGCGCCGGCGCGAAAACGCGCCACCTGTTCGCGCATGGTCAGGCGCGGGTGCTCAAGTTCGTCGGCGTTGGCGAAGTGCGTCATCAGGGTAATCTTGCGCACCGCGGGGATGGCGCGCAGGCGCGCGTGGGCGGCGGCGAACGCCCCCGGCGTGAAACCGAGGCGGTTCATGCCGGTGTTCATTTTCAGTTGTACATTAATGGGCGCTTGCAACGACGCCTGCTCCAGCATGGCGATCTGCTCGACTGTATGGACCGTGCTGTCAATACCGTGTTCAGCCAGCAGGGCCACGTCGGCCTGGTCGAACATTCCTTCGAGCAGCAAGATGGGCTTGGTCCAGCCCAGTTCGCGCAGGCGCACGGCGCCTTCGATTTCGATCAGTGCCAGGCCGTCGGCGGCGGCAAAGCCGCGCAAGGCGCGCTCGAGGCCGTGCCCATAGGCGTTTGCCTTGACCACGGCCCACAGACAGGCGCCGGGCGCGCAGGCACGCGCGCGTACTAGGTTATGCTGCATGGAATCGATGTGGATGGTTGCGGTCAACGGCCTTGGCATAGGGAAACAGTCAGCTTGTAAAAGACTTGTATTTTACCGGACCGCAGCGTTCGCACGTCCTTGAATTCTTTGGCTTCAAGCCCATTCATGGTATAAAGCAACCCACACTAGTTTTTAGAACTTTACGAATGAATCGTGGTTTCTACACCATCATGGCGGCGCAGTTTCTCTCGTCGCTGGCGGACAACGCCTTGCTGTTCGTGGCGATTGACGTCCTGATCTCGATGAAGGCGCCAGATTCGCTCAAACCGCTTCTGAAATTATCGTTCGTGCTGTTCTACGTCTTGCTGGCCGCCTTCGTCGGCGCCTTTGCCGATGCGCTGCCCAAGGGGCGCGTGATGTTCATTGCCAACCTGATCAAAATCGCCGGTTGCGCCCTGATATTTTTCCACGTCCATCCACTGCTCGCTTACGCGGTGGTCGGCTTTGGCGCGGCCGTGTATTCACCGGCCAAATACGGCATTCTGACCGAATTGCTGCCGCCCGAAAAACTGGTGGAAGCAAACGGCTGGATCGAAGGGCTGACCGTGATGTCCATTATTTTTGGCACTGTCATGGGCGGCGCGCTGGTCAGCAAGGCAGGTTCTGCAATGATGCTCAGCATCGACTTTCCGTTTTTCGACACCATGATTGACACCACCACCGAAGCGGCGCTGTCGGTCATCGTGTTCATTTACGTGCTGGCGGCAATTTTCAACCGCCGCATTCCGGACACGGGCGCCGTCTACGAACACCAGGAGCGCAACCCGGCCAAGCTGATCGCCGATTTCGCCAACTGCTCCGCCATTTTGTGGAAAGACAAACTGGGACAGATTTCGCTTGCCGTCACCACGCTGTTCTGGGGCGCGGGCGCAACGTTGCAGTTCATCGTGCTCAAGTGGGCCGAAAAATCGCTGCACATGAAACTCGACGAGGCCACCAGCCTGATCGGCGTTGTGGCGCTGGGCGTGGCGGTGGGCGCGGCCGCGTCGGCCAAGATGATTCCACTGAAAAAATCGCTGACCGTCATTCCACTGGGCATTGCGATGGGCGTGGTGGTGATGCTCATGGTGTTCGTGAAATCGGTATGGCTGGCCTATCCCCTGCTCATCTTGATTGGCGCCCTGTCCGGGTTTTTCGTGGTGCCGATGAATGCGCTGCTGCAGCACCGGGGGCACGTGCTAATGAGTGCGGGGCACTCGATTGCCGTGCAAAATTTCAACGAGAATCTGTCGATTCTGACCATGCTGGCCTTGTACGCCGTGATGATCACGATGAATCTGGATTTGAATGTGATTATAGTGCTGTTCGGCGCGTTTGTTGCCGGGACGCTGTTCATGATCATGCGCAAGCACGCTGCCAACCAAAAAGAGCATGATTCGCTCGCGCTCATTGGCGAGCACAAGCACTAGCCGATCGTTGCTGCATCATTCTTGCTAACGAGGCAGTCGCAAAACGGCCGACGGAGCAGCAGAGCTACATCGTCCTCGCGCACGCGGGAACCCATGGAACGGTTCATCTGAGCAACCGTTCCGTAGGTCACCGCGTGCGCGAGGACAATGTAGGGGTGTGCAACTGAGTTGGCAAACGCCATTGTTTCAAGTATTTTGCGAGATCAGCTTTTGGCGGAACGCGGCGCGCGCGCGCCAATCGTCGGGAACAATAAACCCGCGCGCCGTTTCCACCAGCAGGCCATCCCCTTCTTCCTGCCGCACGGCAGCGACCAGCACGGGCATCGGCGCCGTCTCAAAGCGCGCCGCCAGATGCGCGCGCAACTGCGCGCGACTCAATACATCGGCATGGCCACGGTATGGCGCCAGCCACTGCAACCGCGGCAGCACCACAAACGCATCATCGTCGAGCAAATCGACGTCCCCCACCGCGCACCAGAACCCGCGGCAATGCTGGGCCGAGATGCCGTCCATGCCCCCCCCCGCGCCGGCCGGATAAAACAGCCAGCCCTTGACCAGCGCGCGCGCGCGGACCACGGGCCGCGGCAGCACGGCCTGCGCCGCCGGATGGCTGCCCAGCGCCAGCTGCCTGTCAAAAATCTTGCGCATCTTTGCGCCAAGGCTGTCGGCCAGGTTAGGCCCGACAAAGGTGTCAAAGCGCGAGGCGGCCTCGCCTTCGAGCAGGTAGAACTTGGTCGCAAACTCGATATGCTCCACCGCGTCCGGCCCGGCATCGAGCAGGAAATCAAACTCGCCCACCGTGTCGTTACGCGCCGCGCGCACCTGTAACCCGTGGGCGACCAGCATGCCGTGCTCGCGAAAATAAAAGGCCATCAGCTTTTCGGCATACAGGCCAAGGCGGGTGTACACCCGCTCGCCCAGTTCGGCGTTCAGGCTTGACGGATCCTGGTCCACGCGCGCCAGCCAGGCGTCGGTGTCAAGCGGCAGGGCGCCCAGGCTGGCAACGCGTCCTTCCCAGTGCGGATCGCGCGGATCGAGCAGGTTCGGCGCGTCGAGCAGCCACGCCAGGGCGCGCACGTGCGGCTGCACCAAGTGAGCCCAGCGCCGCTGAAAATGCGCCTGGTAGGTGTCAGCCACGGCCGTCATGCGCGCGCGCCAGACACAGGTCGGCCCAGGCCAGCGCCTTGTCGGCTCCGCGCCGCAGCAATTCGCCCGGATGCAGCGTGGCCACCAGCTTGACGCCGTTGATCTCATGCACCTGCCCGCGCGAACCGGCCAGCGGCTCTTGCAGCGGTTTGCCCTGCAGCGCATTGGCCGCGATCTGGCCCAGCGTGAGCACCATGGCAGCGCCGGTCAAGGCCAGTTCACGCTCCAGGTACGGACGGCAGGCGTTCGCTTCTTCGAGCGTGGGCGCGCGCTCGCCTCCGTTGGCGCTGGCTGGCCGGCACTTGATGAGGTTGGTCGTATACACCTCGGTATCGCGCGCAAGGTCGACCGCGGCCAGCATGTTGACCAGCAGTTTGCCGGCGTCCCCGGCGAGCGGCGTGCGCTCCTTTTCGTCGGCGGCGGTAGTAGCGCCCGCAGCGACCAGCCACCTGGCCTGCTGCGCACCGCTGCCGTAGACCGGTTTGCGGCCCTTGCACAGGTCGCAGCGCTGGCAGCTGGCGATGGCCGCCTTGAGCTGGACCCAGTCCATGGCGGCGATCTCCTCGTCCGTGACCGCCGGCGCCGCAGGCTCGTCGCCCCATGCCGAATCAAGCACGGGCGTGGGAGCGCGCGCGGGCAAGTGCGCTTCGGAATACGGCACCGAAGGCGGCGGCGTACGGGCCGGCAGGTGGGCTTCGGAATACGCGACCGGCGCCGGCGCTGGCTCGGCTACCGGCTGGCGAACTGGCTCGACTATCGGCTCGCTTATCGGCTCGCTTATCGGCTCGCTTATCGGCGCCGCAACTGCGTCTGGTGCCCCGCGCAAGCTCCAGAGCGGCGTGATGCCCATCTCCTGGAGGAAGGCAGCGCTGCGGCTGTCGATACCGTTCATAGGGTGAACCTCATCACGATGGCGTCCTCGCGTTGCCCGTTGTGGGCCGGGTAGTAAGCCTTGCGGCGACCAATTTCAGTAAAACCGTATTGTTCATACACTTTCAGCGCGCGCAGGTTCGACGGGCGCACTTCAAGCAGGATCGACGCCATCGACAGCCCGCGCGCGCAGGCGCACACCTTGTCGAGCAGGTACAGACCCAGGCCTTCGCGCTGGCGCGCCTTGGCCACCGCCACGTTGAGCAGATGCGCTTCGTCGACGATGGGCATCAGCAGAAAATAGCCGACCAGGAGCCCGGCATCCTCGCGCAGCGTCCAGCTGTTGTAGCCGCTGGCGAGCGAGTCGATGAAGTTCCCGCGCGACCACGGGTGCGGGTAGACGCTGGTCTCAAGTGCAAACACCTCGTCGACGTCGCCCACCACCATCGGCGCGTAGACCAGCTGATCAGGGTCGCGCAGCATGCTCATGCGGCGGCCTTGGCGGCGTTAATCGCCAGCCGCTCGGCGCTGGTGTAGGCGATCTTGTTGCGCAAATAAAGCGGCTGGGCCTGGGCTGCCGGCACGGCCAAGCCGGCGGCCAAAGCGTCCAGCGCCAGCTCGGCCAACTGCCGCGCGTGCGGCATGATGTCGGTCAGCGCGGCGGCGGCGTACGCTCGCCCTTGAAAGGCATCCGGATAGGCGGCAAAGCCGTTGCCGCAAGCGGTCAAGGGGCCATCGGTGACAAGCGGTGCAACAGCGGCCGGGGCGCACAAGGCCGGACCGGCGACCAG
This sequence comes from Massilia sp. TWP1-3-3, assembly GCF_049897805.1. Taxonomy (NCBI): domain Bacteria; kingdom Pseudomonadati; phylum Pseudomonadota; class Betaproteobacteria; order Burkholderiales; family Oxalobacteraceae; genus Massilia; species Massilia sp. TWP1-3-3. Next base: position 53,738 of record NZ_JAFCWX010000018.1, on the reverse strand, counting down.
CTGCGCGCCGCGGTACTGGGCCCAGTAGACTTCACCCATGCGCGCGTCGAGCACGGCCAGCACGTCGGCCGCGCCCGTTTGCTGGCGGCAGGCGAGCGCCATGGCGTCCAGCGTGACCAGCGGCAGTACCGGCAGGCCCGCGCCGTAGGCCAGGCCCTGGGCAATGCCGCACGCGGTGCGCACGCCCGTAAAAGAGCCGGGGCCGGCGCCAAAGGAGATGGCGTCGCACTGGGCCAGGCTGATGCCGGCTTCGGCCAGCAGTTCCTGGACCATCGGCAGAATCGCCTGGGAATGGGTGCGCACGCCCGACGATTCGCGCGACAGCACGGTGGCGCCGTACAGCAGAGCGCACGACGCGGTCTCGGACGAGGTTTCAATAGCGAGGATGATAGGCATCCCCGTATTTTAACCCGACCGCGCGGCGATCGAGCAGTGCAATGCCGGGCAAGGTAGAATGCGGCTCATGCACAGCCACACACTTGACGAGCGCAACCGCGGCACCACTTCCCAGGCCCTGGCCGGGGGCGAGTGGCTTGTCGCCTGCCTGTGCGCGGCCTGGTGCGGGACCTGCGGGTCGTACCGGGCCGCGTTCGAGGCGCTGGCCGCGCGCCACCCGGACAAGCATTTCGTGTGGATCGATATCGAAGACCAGGCCGATGTGGTCGGGGACCTGGATGTGGATAATTTTCCGACCTTGCTGATCCAGCGGCATGACGTGGTGGCGTTTTTCGGGACCGTGCTGCCCGATCCCGTGCTGGCCGAGCGGATATTGCTGTCGCAGGTGGCGCAGTCGGATGCGGAATTGGCACGCCAGGCGCAGGGCAGCGAGGAGCGGCGCACATGGCAGCGCGAGTGCAACTTGCGCACGCTGCTGGGAAACGCACCCTGAGCACGGCCGTAGGTCGGAAAAGGGGGCCGCCCAGGCTCGCGCTTTTCCGGTATCTACGGTTTCCAGTTCGTCAGCAGCACTGCAGGCAATAGCGGCCGGCTGTAGAAATACCCCTGCGCCAGGTTGCAACCATGGCGCAGCAGGAACGCCGCCTGCTCCTCGGTCTCCACACCCTCTGCGATCACCGACAAATTCAAGCTCTTACCAAGCTGGATAATCGCGATCGCAATCGCTTCGTCGTTCACATCCGTCGAAATATCCTTGATGAAGCTGCGGTCAATCTTGAGCGTTTGCACCGGCAGCTGCTTGAGATAGGCCAGCGACGAATAGCCGGTCCCAAAATCGTCAATCGCCAGCCCCACCCCAATCGAGTGCAGGTCGTTGATGAACACCAGCGCGTCGCCGGTATTCATGATCACCGACTCCGTCACTTCAAGCTGCAGGCGCTGCGGCTCGAGCCCCGTCTCTTTGAGTATCTCGCTCACCATGTTGACAATGCTGCCGCGCTCGAACTGCTTGACCGACAAGTTGACCGCGATCTTCGGCACGTACAGCCCCGCCTCCTGCCAGCGCACCATCTGCCGGCATGATTCGTACAGCACCCACTTGCCCAGCTGGTTGATGAAGCCCGTGTCTTCGGCCAGCGGAATGAAGCGCACCGGCGGCACGGTGCCGAGCTCCGGATTATCCCAGCGTACCAGCGCTTCCACCCCGATCAGGCGGCCGGTATCGATTTCAATCTGCGGCTGGTAGTTGAGGTAGATTTCGTTCTTGTCGATCGAGCGGCGCAGCATCGCTTCCAGGCGCAAGCGCTCGACGCCCTCGCCCGTCATCGACGGCGCGTAAAACTGGTAGCCGTTGCGCCCGCGCGCCTTGGCCTGGTACATGGCGACGTCGGCGTTCCGGATCAGCATATTCAGGTCGGCGGCGTCGTTCGGATACAAACTGATGCCCACGCTGCCGGTGACGAACAACTCGTAGTCCGACACCATGAACGGCTCCTCGAACATGGCCATCAGCTTTTCGGCCACGTGGCCGGCGCCGAACTGGCCGTCGACGTTCTCGAGCAGGACGATGAATTCGTCGCCGCCCAGGCGCGCCAGCGTGTCGCCGTCGCGCAGGCGGCCCGCCAGGGCGGCCGCCACCTGTTTCAGCAGCTCGTCGCCCACGTGGTGGCCGAGCGTGTCGTTGACGTTCTTGAAACGGTCCAGGTCAATGAACAGGACGGCCAGCTGGCGATGGTCGCGCCCGGCGCGCTGCAGCGCGTGCTGCAGGCGGTCGTGGAACAGCAGGCGGTTGGGCAGCGCCGTCAGCGGGTCGTGGTGCGCCATGTGATCGAGCTTGTCCTGCGACTCCTTGACCTTGGTGATGTCGCTAAATACGCCCACATAGTGGGTGGTCGCGCCGCTGTTGTCGCGCACCGCCGAAATGGTCAGCCACTCCAGGTACAGCACGCCGTTCTTGCGCCGGTTCCAGATCTCGCCGCGCCAGAAGCCCGTTACGGCCAGTTCATTCCACAGCACCGTATAAAAGGCGCTGTCGTGGCGCGAGGAGCGCGTGAGCGTCGAGTCCTGCCCCAGCGCTTCCATCTCGGTGTAGCCGGTGATCTGGGTGAACGCGGGGTTGATAGCGATGATGCGGCCATCGAGCCCAATGACCATCACGCCGTCGGCGATGTGTTCGAGCACCGTGGCCGACAGGCGCAGTTTTTCTTCCGCCTGGCGGCGCTCGGTGACGTCGGCGTAGACCCAGATGCTGCCGTCGGACGGATGCAGCGGGTCGAGCGCGCGTCCGCTCAACAGGCACCAGAACAGCGTGCCGTCGCTGCGCCGGTACTGGCGCTCTTCGCTGAAGTTGCGGTCCAGCGCCAGCGCGGCGTACTGCACCCTGCCGGCCGTTTCATACGCTTCCTGGTTGGCGAACACCATGGCCGTCGACTGGCCCACCATCTCGCTGTTGGTGTAGCCGAACAGCTCTTCGCAGCGGCGGTTGACCGAGACCACGCGCCGTCCGCGCACGAACATCACGCCGAACATGACGTTGTCGAGGATGGCCGACTGCTCGGCCAGCAAGCCTTCGATGCGCATCTCGTTGTGTTTGCGCTCGCTGATGTCGGAGATGATGCCGTCGATCCAGTCCGCGCCGCCGGCCGGGTCTTTCTGCGGCTGGCCGTGTTCGGCCACCCAGCGCTCGGTGCCGGAAGCGTCGGTGATGCGGTATTCGATGGTGTAAGGGCGGCCATCGGCGAGCGCCCCCTTCACCGTGCGCGCGTGCATGCGGCGGTCTTCCGGGCAGACGATGTCGGACCATTTGTCCGACGAGGTGCGCATCAGCAGCGCGGCCGGGTAGCCGGAGATGTCTTCGATGGCGTCGCTGACAAAGTCGATCGGCCCGCCCGGACGCACGCGAAACACGGCGCCCGGGACCTGGGTAACGATGGTGCGAAAGCGTTCCTCGCGCCGGCCGATGTCTTCGAACAGGCGCTTGATGGCGACCCGCATTTCTTCCATCTGGCCGGCCAGGCGTCCGAGCTCGTCGCTGCCGCTCAAGTCTAGCCGCGTTTCAAAGTCGCCGTGCGAGAGACGATCCGAAAAATTCATCAGTTTGCGCAGCGGGACCAGCAGCCGACGGTTCAGGAACAGCACGATGAGCAGCAGCGAAATGGTCAGCTGGAAAGCGAGCACAAAGGCATAGTTGCTCTGCTTGTTGTGCAGGTCTTGCTGGCTGCGGGCGTCATCCATCTCGACGACGATGCGGCCGATGCGCTCGCCGCGCACAAGAATGTCGCGCTCGGCGCGAAACACATTGCCGATCGGGCGATTGGGCGAATGCACGTTCATGAACTGGGTATCGGACTGGCCGATCACCTGGATCTGCAGCACCGACGGGTCGCGCATGACCGACTCGACCAGCGACTGGGCTGAATCGGCGTTCATGTTCCAGAGCGACTCCTGCATGCCGAGCGCGAGGATGTCGGCATTGCGCTGAAGCGATTCGTTGAGCGCCGTCTTGGCCGACTTTTGCTCCTGCACGCCGATCAGCACATAGCTGCCGACGATGGCAGGAATGACCAGCCCGCCAAAGACGACCAGCAGCAGCGCGCCATAAATTGACAGGCCGTACAGCGCACCGAGCCGGGCGCGAAGACGTTGGTAGACGGTATCAGGCATTCAAGAAGGGGATCAACGTTTTTTTCATGGATAAGCGCGGCAAGTTATTCCAAATGGATTATGCACGGAAAGTGACGCCGAAGCCATGAAGCAAGCGCCATCCAAACGGAAACAGCCCATGCCGAGCGGGATGGGCTGCAACTTGTTATGATCGCAGCACTTTTCAAAGGGGAATTCCATGACTTTTTCCATGTACGAGGCATCCGTGCCGGTTTTCAAGCAGATCCTGACCAGCCTGTCCGCCATCCTGGACAAGGCAGAAGCGCACGCAACCGAAAAAAAGATCGAGCCGAACGCCTTGCTGCAAGCGCGTTTGTACCCGGACATGTTCCCGCTGGCGCGCCAGGTGCAGGTGGCGTGCGATTTTGCCAAGGGCGCATCGGCCCGGCTGGCCGGCGTGGATGTGCCGCGCTACGATGATACCGAGCAGTCGTTTGCAGATTTGAAGGAACGCATTGCCACGGTGATCGCGTTTATCGACGGTTTGCCGCAAGATGGGATCGAGGCCAGCGCGCAGCGCGATATCAGCACCAGCAGCGGGGCCAATGCCAAGCAGTTCAAGGGGCAAGTGTATTTGATGCATTATGCGCTGCCGCATTTTTACTTCCATGCGACGACCGCGTATGCGATTTTGCGGCATAACGGGGTGGAAGTGGGCAAGAAGGATTTTATTGGCAGTTTCTAACTGCACCTCTCTGTAGAGGTGTAGCGACATCGTTCTCGCCAATGCAGCGGTCCGATGGTCCCATGGAGTATTGAACCCACATCGTCCTCGCCCACGAGGCTGTCGCAAAATGGTCGGATATCGCGTAGGTCGGAAAAGGGCAAGGCCCGCATTCCGACATGCGCCGCCGAGACGCATGGCGGAATGCGGGCCTCGCCCTTTTCCGCCCTACATTGACGGGGCTCGCGACCAGCGCCAATGCGCGCAAACGTTTTGCCGCAGCCTCGTGCGCGAGGACGATGTGCGTTTCTGCGTAAATGTGCTTACTGTTATTACTGTTAAGTATTCCGGCGCGGATAACCCTGGCTCAGGATTCTCTGCCACACCAGTTCCTTCTCCTGCGCACTCATCGACACCCAATGGGCCACCTCGATCACGGTGCGCCCGCAGCCGCGGCACACATCATCAAAGGTCGTTGAGCACACCGCCACGCACGGCGTATCGGCCCTTTCGGGCACGCTCACGGGCGCCTCATTTGGCAGGGCCGACATCGAGCTTGTCCCAGCCGTCATGGCCCAGTTTTTGCAACGTCTCGATATTCTTGTCGAAAATATCTTCGGCCTCGGGAAACGCCTCGACCGCGCGGCTGATGCTCTCCTCGCGCAGCAAGTGCAGAATCGGGTACGGCGAGCGGTTGCTGTAGTTGCCGATATCGTTCACATCACTGTCGGCGAACTGATAGTCAGGGTGGAAACTGGCCACCTGCAACTCGCCATCCACCTGCATGTCTTCCACGGCAGCATCCGCCACGTCCAGAAATTCGTTGTAGTCGAGAAAATCGTTCAGTACAAAAGGATGAATCAGCAGGGTCGTGTCAGTCACTTCCGGGGCCGTGTCCGAGAGCCGTTGCAGTTCGTCCATCAACGTTTCCAGCAAGGCTTCAGGGGTCGTCGCGTTCGAGACGACATAGCGCACTTGCTGCTTGACGTGGACCGCTTTGGCAAAGGGGCAAAGGTTCAGGCCGATCACGGCTTTTTCAAGCCAGTTGCGGGTGGCGGCGATGATCTGGTCATCGTCGGCGTGGGGATTGGGGGTGTTCATGGGATGCTTTCGTCAAGTCTGGCAGGTTGCGCCGTCCCTAAATTGTAACCATTCTTTGCGGGTACTCATAGTTTAGCAACGGTGCGGGAGTACTTTAAAGACGGACGCGGCGTTGAATTGGTATTGCCGGATAGAATCTTACCTATTCATCAACAGCTGCAAAAAGCGCCCTTTCCAACGGGGGGATAATGCAGATACTCCCCCTCAGTATCGTGTTTCACGCATGCGAAAATGACACGTATGTTTGCCATTTTTATCGCATACTCCCGCCAATTGGTCTGTGCCGCGGCAGCCGGACCGGGCCAAATAGTTGCCATAAAATTTACCGTCGTTACAATCAATTGGCTTGACTCGACAAGCGAACGCTACGTACACTCCGAACTTATCTGTCGTCAGTCCAAAGTTCCAGGACGCAACTATGGAAGTGCCATGACCGAAATGACTCGCACCAAAGCAGCGCTCGCAGTATTGGCTTTCACGTTCGCACCGGCTCTTTGCCATGCGGACAGTACCCCGGCTACCGCCCTTGCCGCGCCTGCAGCTGTCGCGCCCGCCAATGCCACGCCATTCGCCGCCGCCAAGCCACTGCAGTTGCCGCAGTTTTCGTCCCTCAAGGTGGATGAATTCAAGGAAACCGACGTCTGGGGCCGCATCCGCACCGGTTACGCCATCCCGGATATCAGCAATGCGCTGGTCGACAAGCACGTCAACTATTACAGCTCGCGCCCGGAATACCTGGCCCGCATCTCGACCCGCGCCAACCGCTACATGTTCCACGTTGTCCAGGAACTGGAAAAGCGCAACATGCCGACCGAGCTGGCCTTGCTGCCGATTATCGAGTCCGCGTTCAATCCGCAAGCCTATTCCAGCGCCGACGCTGCCGGCATGTGGCAATTTGTGCCGGGCACGGGTCGCGACTACAACCTCAAGCAGAACATGTTCAAGGACGAGCGGCGCGGTGTCGTTGCCTCGACCGACGCCGCCCTGACTTACCTGCAAAAGCTGTACACCATGTTCGGCGACTGGCCATTGGCCCTGGCCGCCTACAACTGGGGTGAAGGCAACGTGCAAAAAGCCATCAAGCGCAACCAGGCGATGGGCAAACCGACCGACTACGAAAGCCTGTCCGAGCTGATGCCCGCTGAAACGCGCAACTACGTGCCCAAGCTGCAAGCGGTCAAGAACATCATCGCCAACCCGGCCCAGTTCAACGTGTCGCTGCCGGCGATCGACAACACGCCGTATTTCACCGCCGTCGACAAGACCGGCGACATCGATCTGACCCTGGCGGCGCAATTGGCCGAACTGTCGGTCGACGAATTCAAGGCGCTCAATCCGCAGTTCAACCGCCCCGTCATCACCGGTGGCGAGCAAACCAAGATTTTGCTGCCGCAGCATAATGCGGAGAAATTCCGCCTGAACCTGGCATCGTGGGGCCGCGCCCTGTCGACCTGGACCACGCACAAGATTTCCGGCGCGCGCGAAACAATCGCCTCGCTCGCGTCGCGCTTTGGCACCACGCCGGAAGTGATTCGCCAGGCCAACAATATTCCCGGGAAATCGGGCGTCAGCCTGGGCTCGACCATCCTGGTGCCCAAGACGTCGGCCTCGGTCAATGTCGATATTGCCGAGCACGTGGCCGACAGCGCCGTCATGTCGCTGCAGGCCGAGCGCACGGCCCGCCCTGCCCGCGCGCAAAAGATGAGCAACGCCGAACGCATCAAGGCCAAGATGGCTTCGCTGTCGGGCCGCGTCTCGAAAGGCGCGCTCAAGACCGCGGCGGACAGCCCGCGCCGCAAGTCGCGCAACGGTTGATTGTGCCAAAAGTAAAGGCCGGCCGCGCTCACCCGCCGCCGGCTTTTTCCGTTTTTGGTGGCCACACGCAACGCATTACCCTATACAACTACAGTGAAAGTACTGTATAGTCTTGTTTGTGCGCTGCAGTATGTTTTGTTGCAGCCGACTTAAGCAGTAAAAAACTAGCAGCTTCGCAAGCCTGGGCATATCCACCGGATTGCCCGTATAAAGCCCTCCCGCCTTTGGTGTCGCACCTGACACCGTCCCGGCGCAAAGCTTTTGTGCCGAAATTTCTTTCATCCTGAGTCATTTCGTTGTTGTGGTTGGCGTTGCTATTTTGCGTCCGGAGCATCTGCTCGGGCGCTGATTTCTATCGAAAGAAAAGAACACATGAGTTTTGAAGCACTAGGCCTCCACGCGTCTATCGTAAAAGCAGTGACCGATGCCGGTTACACCAAGCCGACCCCAGTTCAGGAGCAAGCCATTCCTGCTGCGATCGAAGGACGCGACTTGCTCGTGTCGTCGCAGACCGGTTCCGGCAAGACGGCAGCATTCATGCTGCCAGCACTCCACAAATTCGCTGTCGCCGAGCAATCAGCAGCCGCCAAGACCGCAGCCCAGGAAGCGCAATCTGCGCGCGCCCGCGGCGAGCGTCCACGTTTCAAGGCAGCCCAGCCTAAAATGCTGGTACTGACCCCAACGCGCGAACTGGCACTGCAAGTGACCAGCGCCACCGAAAAATACGGCACCCAGATCCGCCGCATCAAGGCTGTATCGATCCTGGGCGGCATGCCTTATCCTAAGCAGATGCAATTGCTGGCCCGTAACCCGGAAATCCTGGTCGCGACCCCTGGCCGTCTGATCGACCATATGGAATCGGGCAAGATCGATTTCTCGGAACTGGAAATCCTGGTCCTGGACGAAGCTGACCGCATGCTGGACATGGGTTTCATCGACGATATCGAAAAGATCATCGCCGCCACCCCGTCGAACCGCCAGACGATGCTGTTTTCGGCAACCCTGGACGGCATGGTCGGCAACATGGCGCGCCGCATCACGACCAACCCGCAGATCATCCAGATCGCCGGTTCCGCTTCCAAGCACGAGAACATCTCGCAGCGCGTTCACTTCGTCGACGATTTGTCGCACAAGAATCGCCTGCTCGACCATTTGCTGCGCGACGAAACGCTGGACCAGGCCGTGGTCTTCACCGCCACCAAGCGTGACGCCGACACCATCGCCGACCGCCTGAACATCGCCGGTTTCTCGGCCGCAGCACTGCATGGCGACATGCACCAAGGCGCGCGTAACCGCACGCTCGACGGTCTGCGCCGCGGCCAGGTCAAGGTACTCGTTGCCACCGACGTTGCCGCGCGCGGTATCGACGTGCCGAACATCACCCACGTGTTCAACTACGACCTGCCAAAGTTCCCCGAGGACTATGTGCACCGTATCGGCCGCACCGGCCGTGCCGGTCGCAATGGCCTGGCGATCTCGCTGGTGAACCATGCCGAAGGCATGAACGTCAAGCGTATCGAGCGCTTCACCAAGCAGCTCATTCCGGTCAACGTCATCGAAGGCTTCGAGCCGAAGAAGACGGCGTCCGCGCCACGTTCGGCAGCGCGTCCTGGTTCGTGGAAGCCGGGCGACAACCGCGCGGCCGCGGCCAAGCCGGGCCAGCGTACCTTCAGCAAGCCTAGCGCTCCGCGCAAGGAAGGCGCAACGGCCGGCGGCGGCTACAAGGGTTCGAACCCGCGCTCGACCGACGGCGCCCGTCGTTCGTACGGCGATCGTTAATCGATGCCATGAGCTCTCGCGCAAGCGGGAGTCTCCATCAAGACGGCTGCTTCGGCGGCCGTTTTTTTTCGCCTTGTGAAAAGATTGCCGGTGCTACGCAAGTGATAATGTGTATTCAAGGAAATTTAATCGGGGAGAGCGGTGCGTCTCGAACGTTTTTGTGCCGCCATGTGCCTGGCCGCAGCCCGCGGCGAGAACGCAGAGCGCATGAAGCCGCGAACAGGTAAGACGGCCGCCACCGCAGTTGCGGGAAAATGGCGCTGCTGGCACTGGCGTGTGCGCTTGCGGGCGCCGCGCAAGTGGGCAGCGCTGTTGCCGGCGAGATGTACAAGTGCCGCTCCGCTCAGGGAAAGCTCGCCTATTCGCGCCAGCCTTGCCCTGGTAACGACAAGGTTATCCGACAGTTCACCGTGCCCGCACCTGCCATCGACGAAGGCGACCGCGCTGTTGTCAGCGCGGCGCAGCGCACGCGCAATAATACCCAACAATTATTCATTCTGGAGCTGACCCGGCACCGTCGCGAACAGGAAGACGAGCGGCGCGCCGCGAACCAGCGCAACGAGGCACGCAACGCAAAGTGGCAGCGCGAAATCGATGGTGCGAATGCCAAGGCGCTTGCGCAGCGACGCGCCAACGGGTATGTGACTTGCATGGCGCCCCATGGGTGCTGAGCGCTGGCGGTCCACTACCCTTGCCGCCTAATTTGTGATAATGTTGCAAATTATTTATCTATTTAGCGAGCCAGCACATGTCCACACCATTTAAACCCGCCCTGTGCCTGACGCTCTGCGTTGCGCTTGCCCTGTCCGCTTGCAAGCCGAAACCGGGCGAGCCCACCGCGGAGCAAAAAGCGGCGGCGGCGGCAGCAGCAGCGGGGACGCCCGCTCCTGCTGCAGCTCCTGCTGCCGCGCCCGCGGCAGTGCCGGCGGCCGTGCCCGCACAGGCCAGCTCGGCGGCAATAGCCGACCTGGACAAGGTCGCCGTGATCGCAAAGCCGCTGCCACCGTTCCCGTATATCGACTATCCGCCCGCCGTGGACGAAAGCGCGCGCGAAACCAAGGAATCGGATTTCGACCAGGTTGGCGTTGTCGTCGGCGACAAGGTGCTGATGGTCGAAGGACGCATGAAACTCAGCGGCTTTTTGCTGCGCGACGCAAAAATCTCGGAGTTTCAGGCAAGGCGCGACTATACAAAAGCAGCGCTTGATATGGGCGGCGTAAAAGTCAACACGCTGGCGCCGAAGGAAGACGCTTTTTATGCAGCCAATGGCATGGGCGGCGAGCGGACCGAGGCCATCGACCAGAAGCGCTATGAGCTGGATAAAAAAACGCACTACCAGGCGCCGCTGTCCTACGACGTGTATTTCCTGCCTACGGCGGCGGGTCGCAGGTGGCTGGTGTTGATGTTTGGCGATGACCGCGTGCGCATGCTGGCGCTCGAAGAAAAGACGACCGCCTCCTCGGTCAAGCTGGTGGCCGCCGCCGCCATCAAGTCTGCGCTGGACAGCAAGGGTCACATCGCGCTGTACATTAATTTTGACACCGACAAGGCCGTGCTGCGCGCCGAGGGCAAGCCGGCCGTGAATGAAATCGCGACGCTGATGAAAAAGGAAAGCACGCTCAAGCTGACCGTGGAAGGACATACCGACAATGTCGGCGAGGCCAAGCACAACGTGGCGTTGTCGCGCGCGCGGGCGCAAGCGGTGGTCGATACGCTGGTCAAGGATGGTATTGACGGCGTGCGGCTGACCGCTGCAGGGCTCGGTGCGGACAAGCCGATTGCCGATAATGGCAGCGATGAGGGGCGGGCAAAAAACCGCCGTGTCGAGTTGGTGAAGGTTGTGAAGGGATAAGCGACAGCTAACGTCGGCAGCTAACGTCGGCAGCTAACCCAGGCAGTTGGCGTACCGACCTGCGGTACAAGCTGTGAGAGACGGGCGCAGGCTCCTCGCGGCCTTGCTGAACAAGGTCCGCGATGTCGCTTCAACGTCAGTCCTGATGCCGCTTTTGCACGCCCGGCGCTTTCAATAGGCACAAGTCCGAAAGCCGGCAAAGATATCGTCGCGCTCGGGCAGGTAAAAATTGCGGTACCTGGCCGACGCCATCCTGGCCTGCGTGGCGAACGACGCGCCGCGCAGCACCTGGTGCGTGGTGAACCACGGCGCTGAATATTCGCGGTAACGGTCCGCCACAAAGCCCGGATACGGCTCAAAGGGCGAGGCCGTCCACTCCCACAACTGCCCCCACCGAAAGCCGGCCTGCCCCGACAGCGCCGCATACTCCCATTCCGCTTCGGTCGGCAAGCGGCGCCCGATCCAGGCGCAATAGGCCTGCGCTTCGTACAGATTCACATGACGCACCGGTTCGGCGGGCGCAAGGGTCGACAAACGTCCCATGCGCATGCTGCGCCAGTTGGCGCCGTCGCGCTGCCAGTAGCGCGGCGACGAGCGCTCCTGCTGCATCAGCCAGGCGCTGCCGGCCACGCTCCAGAACTGGCGGTTCTGGTAGCCGCCGTCGGCCATGAACTCGGCAAACTGCGCATTGGTCACCACCCCCGAATCGACCTCGAACGGGGCCACGTAGCACTGGTGCGCGGCCCGCTCGTTGTCGAACGTAAAACCGCCCTCTTGGGCGCCGAGCATGATGGTCCCGCCGGGATAGCGAATCGCCGCGCCCGGCGTGTGCGACGGCTCGTCGCGCGAGAGCGCCAGCGGCACTTGCACCCCCAGCGTTTGCAAGGTGATCAGCAGCGCTTCGCCGTGCATGTCTTCGTGCGCCAGCGCCAGCCGGTACGGATACAGCGCGGCGTCGGTGCCCGGCTCGCGCGCCAGTTTGTCGAGCACGCGGTCGTGCACTTCGTGGCAGTAGGTTTTCAGCGCGCCGGCACTTGGCAGGTCGAGCGTCCAGCGCGAGCGGTGCGGCACCAGGTTCGAATCGAACCAGTCGTCGCCGCGCGTGAGCAGGCAATGGTGCTGGGCATCGGCCGGGTGGCTCGAGCGCGCCTCGCGCAAAATGAACCATTCGGCGAACCAGGCGGTGTGGCCCAGTTCCCACAAGGGCGGATTGATGGTGGCGATGTGGGGCACGCGCGCCAGCGCCTCAAAGCCGGCCTCGGCGCAGCAATCGAACAGGCTCAGCGTATAATTTCTCGCCCCTTGCAACGCGTCGGCCAGCTGCTGCCCCTTGGCATGCCGGAACGACGGCGATGTTGGTGATGTTATAGAGTTCATCATTCAATTGTAGCGACTTTTCCGAGGATGCCGGTGTCAACCAAGCACGTGCTGATCGTCAGCCCCGCCCTGGCGCGGGAAAATAACGGCAATTGGCAAACCGCCAGGCGCTGGTGCCACTTCCTGCGCAGCCGCTACCAGGTAACGATCGCGTCCGACTGGAACGGCGACGCCAGCGCGCCCGACCTGCTGATCGCGCTGCACGCGCGCCGTTCGGCCGCCGCCGTGGCCGCTTTTGCCCGGGCGTATCCGGCCCGCCCCTGCGTGCTGGTGCTCACCGGGACCGACCTGTATCGCGACATTGACACGGCGAGCGAGGCCCAGGCCTCGCTCGCGAGCGCGGGCGCCCTGGTGCTGCTGCAAAGCGACGGCATGGCGCAGCTTGCGCCCGCTTTGCGTGCCAAGACGCACGTGATTTACCAGTCGGCGCCAGCGCTGCGTCCGGTGGCGCATGGCGCGCAGCGGCGCTATTACGATGTCTGCATGATCGGCCATTTGCGCGCCGAAAAAGACCCGCTAACCTTCATGCGCGCCAGCACGCTCGTCACCAGCGCCAAGGCACGCCTGCTGCACATCGGCGGCGCGCTTGAGACCGCCCTGGGCCAGGCCGCCAACGCCACCGTCGCCAGCAATGCGCGCTACCGGTGGCTGGGCAACCTGGCGCACAGCGTCACCCGCCGGCGCCTTGCCCGCAGCCACGCGATGGCAATCTGTTCGCTGATGGAAGGCGGCGCCAACGTCATCATTGAAGCGGTGACCAGCGGCGTACCGGTGCTGGCCAGCGACATCAGCGGCAACCGCGGCATGCTGGGCGACGACTATGCCGCTTATTTTCCGGTCGGCGACGCGGCCGCCCTCGCCCGCCTGATCGATCGCAGCATCGACGACCCGGCGTTCCATGCCTTGCTAAAGGCGCAATGCGCGGCGCGTGCCGCCTTGTTCGCTCCGGGAAAGGAACGCAACAGCTTGTTGCAATTGGTAGATAATATGTTCCGAGGATAATTTTTTGCCTGAGGAAAAATAAGCCATGAATACGGCACGGATTCCCGCCGCGGCAAGTACCTGGCAGCGCCTGGTCAGGCTCGTGTTGACCGACGACTTCCGCCAGCGCCGCCGCATCGTCATGGTCTTGATGACGGCGGTGCTGTATATGGTGTGTCTCGCGCTGCTCACTTACGGGGTAGTGTTTGGCATTTTCGCCGGCCAGGGTGTGATCGTGCTCGGCATCCTGTGCGCATTGACGGCGACTGTTTTTTACGCGCTCGTGCGCAGCGGCCTGAACCTGCGGTTTTCCGAACCTTCGCTGGCCTTTCCCCAAGCCATGGTCGCGCAAACGCTGGTAGCCACCGCCTACGCGGTCAGCGGCCCGGCGCATGCCGCCAACCTGATCTTCCTGGCCATGGTGATGTTTTTCGGCATGTTCGACATGCGCCTGCGCAACGTGCGCATCCTGATGTTTTACACAATTGGTTTGATTGGCGCGGTGATGGCGTGGAAATCCCATGTCGACCCGCTGGTCTACCCATGGGTGCTGGAGCTGATCTACTTTGCGACGGCCACCACCGCCCTGCCCGCGATCTCGTCGCTGGCGGTGCAACTGACCAAGATGCGCAACCGCCTGCGCAGCCAGAAACAGGAGCTCGAAGCGGCCCTGGCCCACATTCGGCAAGTGGCCACCCACGACGAATTGACCAAGCTGGCCAACCGGCGCCACATGATTGCGCTGCTGGGCGAGCACATCACCCGCCACGCGCGCGGCGGACCCGGTTTTTCGGTCGCGCTGGCCGACATCGATCACTTCAAGAACGTCAACGATACCTACGGGCACCGGGTGGGCGACGAAGCGCTGGTCGCCTTTGCCGCCCAGGCGCGCGCCCACTTGCGCAATACCGACATCATCGCGCGCTGGGGCGGCGAGGAATTTTTGTTGCTGTTGCCCGAAGCGCCGCCCCCGGGCGACCCGAACGTGGGCATCGAACGGCTGCGCGCGGCGCTGGCCGTGGCCGAGGCCAGCGCACAGGCGCCGCACTTGCGCATCGCGTTTTCGACCGGCATCACGCGCTATATCGACGGCGAACAGATCGACGACATGATTGAACGCGCTGACCGCGCCCTGTATGCCGCCAAGGCCGGCGGTCGCAACCGGACCGCACTTCTGTAAGCACAGCATCAGGCGCGCCTGCCGGGGACGGCACCAAGATGCGTGAATCTGCCGGCCGACGCCGTTTCGGTCATAATCTCACGCATTGATATCACTTCAGAGATGAACACACCATGAGCAATACGCCCGAACAAGCCATCAAACTGACCTCGTTCTCGCACGGAGGCGGCTGCGGCTGCAAGATCGCGCCCGGCGTGCTGGCCGAGATCCTGAAAAATTCGACCGGCTTTCCCGTTCCCAAGGAATTGATGGTCGGCATCGAAACGGCTGATGACGCCGCCGTCTACAAGCTCAACGACGAGCAGGCGCTGATCGCCACCACCGATTTTTTCATGCCGATCGTCGACGACCCGTATGATTTCGGCCGCATCGCCGCCACCAACGCCATTTCCGACGTGTACGCCATGGGCGGCACCCCGATCATGGCACTGGCCCTGGTGGGCATGCCGATCAACAAGCTGCCGCTGGAAACGATCGGCCTGATCATCCGTGGCGGCGAAGCCATCTGCGCCGAAGCGGGCATCCCGATCGCGGGCGGACACACCATCGATTCGGTCGAGCCGATCTACGGGCTGGTGGTGCTCGGCCTGGTGCACCCGTCCAAGGTCAAGCGCAATGCCGACGCCCGCGCCGGCGACGTGCTGGTGCTGGGCAAGCCGCTCGGCGTGGGCGTGCTCTCGGCCGCCCTCAAGAAAGATGCGCTGGGCGCCGACGGCTACGCGGCGATGATCGAGAACACCACCAAGCTGAACAAGCCGGGCAAGGCACTTTCCGAAATGGCCGGCGTGCATGCGCTGACCGACGTCACCGGTTTCGGCCTGCTGGGGCACTTGCTGGAACTGGCGCGCGGCGCCAAGCTGACGGCGCAACTGCAGATGGCGCGCATTCCCTTGCTGCCCGGCGTCGAGCAACTGGCCCATGACGGCTTTTTTACCGGCGCCTCGGGTCGCAACTGGGATGCGTACGGCAAGGACGTCACGCTAGCTCCGGCCATCACGCCGGCCCAGCAAGCCTTGCTGACCGACCCGCAAACTTCGGGCGGGCTGCTGGTGTCGTGCGACCCGGGCAGCGTGGACGAGGTGCTCGCACTGTTCACGCGCGAAGGCTTTGCCAGCGCCGCCGTGATTGGCAGCATGCAGGAGGGCGCCGCGCGCATCGACGTCCAGGTCTGATCTGGCGCCAGGCCATCTCGCCCGTTGGCTTTTTGCCGTGCTCGGCTCCGGGTGGAACCAGCTACGCGCGCCCCCACGCCCGGCTTGCCCGGGCGCTGGCCGGGTAAGCCGGCTCAGCGCCGGTCGCGCCGCCTTTGGCCGCGCAGCATGTCGAGCCTGCCCTGCGCCTCGGCCAGACCGTGGGCCACGTACAGCACCGCGCCGGCGCCGCCAATTGCTGCAACCGCCATCAAGATGATTTCCATGATTACATTCCTTTTCAGTGAGCAATATCAACCTTCATCCCACTTTGCCACCAGGTTCCTTCACTCGGCTTGATCAATCGCAAGCGTTCATATCAAGCGTGCGCGGCGCGGGGGGGTATGATCAAGATCTCACTTTGAAGGAGAACACGATGCCTTACATCGATGGATTTGTCCTTGCAGTCCCCAAGAACAAGCTAGACGAGTACCGCAAAGTTGCCACCCGCTGCGGCGAAATCTGGCGCGAACACGGCGCCTTGGCCTTTCGCGAAAACGTCGCCGACGACGTCAAGCCGGGCAAGCTGACCTCTTTCCCCCAGGCGGTCGACCTGCAAGAGGGCGAAACCGTCATCTTTTCCTGGATCGTCTACGCCTCGCGCGCCGCGCGCGACGAGATCAACGACAAAGTCATGAAAGACCCGCGCATGACCGAGCTGTTCAAACCTGAAAACATGCCCTTCGACGGCAAGCGCATGATCTACGGCGGCTTTGAATCGCTGATCGACATGTAGGTTTGTATAGATGAGTTTGTGCAACTAAGCGTTGACAAACAAAGCGGGCCTCACGTAAAGTAAGTCTATGACTTTCCCCCTGCACCTGTCGTCTTTCCTACTGCAAGCTGGCGCGCTATCGCCAGCTTCGCTACTAGCTGCACGCGCTTAAACAGCGCCGTGCACCGCCGGCTCCCAGCCGTCGATCAGTCGATTAGTACTTTTACCCCCGGAAAAGACCCATGTTCGCACCCATCACCACCCTGCTGCTACTGCTAAAGCTACCGATCGGTTGCCTGGCCTAGCGTTTCGTGGCCGCCCGGCAGCCTCTCGCCACACCGCGTCCCCTTTTTCGCCAGTCCCAACCGGAGCACCCAGACATGATCAGCAATCCAGCAGCCAAATATCGCGCCTTTCCCGCCATCGACTTGCCCGACCGCCAGTGGCCGACCCGGACCATCACGGCCCCGCCAATCTGGATGAGCACCGACCTGCGCGACGGCAACCAAGCCTTGATCGAACCGATGAGCACCGAAAAAAAGCTGCGTTTTTTCGACATGCTCGTCAACATCGGCTTCAAGGAAATCGAAGTGGGTTTTCCGTCAGCCTCGCAGACCGATTTCGATTTCGTGCGCACCCTGGTCGAAGAAAACCGCATCCCCGACGACGTGACGATCATCGTGCTGACCCAGGCGCGCGATGAACTGATCCGTCGCACGGTGGACTCGGCCGTGGGCGCCAAGCGCGCCATCGTTCACCTGTACAATTCTGTGGCCCCCGTATTTAGGCGCGTGGTGTTCAACATGACGCGCGAAGAAATTGTGGCCATTGCCGTCAACGGCACCACGCTGGTCAAGCAACTGGTGGCCAATCACCCGCAGACCGAGTGGGGCTTTGAATACAGCCCGGAATCGTTTTCCACCACCGAACTGGATTTTTCGCTGCAAATTTGCGACGCCGTCAGCGCCGCGTGGCAGCCTACACCGGCGCGCAAAATGATCTTCAATTTGCCGTCGACAGTGGAATGCAGCACCCCCAACATCTACGCCGACCAGATCGAATGGATGTCGCGCAAGCTGGCGCGGCGCGACGCCATCGTATTGTCGGTGCACCCGCATAACGACCGCGGCACCGCCGTCGCGTCGGCCGAACTGGCCGTGCTGGCCGGCGCCGATCGCGTCGAAGGCTGCCTGTTCGGCAATGGCGAGCGCACCGGCAACGTTTGTCTCGTGACGCTGGCCATGAACCTGTACACGCAAGGCGTGCACCCGGGCCTGGACTTTTCCGACATCGATAGCGTGCGCCAGCTGGTCGAGCAGTGCAACGAGTTGCCCGTGCACCCGCGCCATCCGTACGCGGGCGACCTGGTGTTTACAGCCTTTTCGGGCTCGCACCAGGATGCGATCAAGAAGGGCTTCGCACAGCAACAGAGCGACGCGCTGTGGGAAGTGCCGTACCTGCCGATCGACCCGGCCGACCTTGGCCGCGGCTACGACGCCGTCATTCGCGTCAACTCGCAGTCCGGCAAGGGCGGCATGGCTTACCTGCTTGAAAAAGATTACGGCCTGGCATTGCCGCGCCGCTTGCAGATTGAACTCTCGCGCGCCGTGCAAAAAGTGGCGGACGCCAGCGGACGCGAAATTTCCGCCGCCGGCATCCATGACATATTTTCCAGCGAATACCTCGAGCAGCAAAGTCCGTACGCGTATGCGGGCCACAAGATGGTGGAAGACACCAGCAGCGCCCAGCCGGTCCAGATCGACATTACGCTCTCGCACGCCAATGTGGTGCAGCAGCTGCAAGGCGGCGGCAACGGCCCGATCGACGCCTTTGTGGATGCGCTGGGACTCGATATCAAGCTGATGGATTACCATGAGCACTCGATCGGCTCGGGCGCCGACGCGCGCGCCGCGTGCTACGTGGAGTTGCGCCTGGCCGATGGCCCGACCGTGTTCGGCGCGGGCATCGACAGCAATATCGTGACCGCCTCGTTCAAGGCGGTGCTCAGTGCCGTGAACCGGGAACTGGTGCGCAGCGCAGTGAGCGCATAGCGGCATAGAGCTTGTCGCAAAGGTCAGTGCGAGAATACTTCGCACTGCAACGGAACGTCGGTCGGCAAAGCCGACCCCTTTGCGACAGCACCCCGCGAGCGCGTTTAATGCATCCCGGCGCGCGCGGTGCCGATGATGCGGCCTTCAACGGCCGCCACCAGCGGCGAGAGCTGGCGCGGACACGCCGCATCGACATAGGCGGTGGCGATCTCGAACGGATCGACCACGAATTCGCCGTTGGCGTACATGCTAAAATTACCCACCACGCA
Organism: Massilia sp. TWP1-3-3; assembly: GCF_049897805.1. Taxonomy (NCBI): domain Bacteria; kingdom Pseudomonadati; phylum Pseudomonadota; class Betaproteobacteria; order Burkholderiales; family Oxalobacteraceae; genus Massilia; species Massilia sp. TWP1-3-3. Next base: position 34,705 of record NZ_JAFCWX010000018.1, on the reverse strand, counting down.
ACGCCCGAACAAACGCGAACCCGGCGTTTCCTCGATATACCAGCCGCCGCCATACTGCTGCGCGAAATATTCGCCGATAAAATACATCATGCGCACCAGCAGCCAGCTGCGATCGTCAGCGTCGGCAATGGCCATGTCGGCCAGCGCTTTTTCCACATACGGCAAATAGTGGCCGGCTTGCGTGAGCACTTCCTGCGGCGGCTCGATGCCCAACGCGTCGATAAAGTCGACCAGCACCGGCGCCAGTTCGGCATGGAAGTGCTCGAAGGTAGCCTGTCGTTCGACGGGCGTGGCAGCGTGTTGGGATGGCATGGTTGCTCGAATTGCGTGGGATTGATCAAGTATTTTTCACAGCTCTGCCAAGCTTAACCGAAGGCGAACTCGGCAGGATAAATACTTATTCCTCTTGCGTTGACTTGACGCTTTGAACCAACACTGACGCCACCAAAATATCCGCATCGGGTTATCCGATGCAGAACAAGCACTGTTTGCCACCGTAAGACAATACTGATTACGGAAAGTTCGTCGGTATCGATCATGACGCGACAACGCGCACGAAAAAAAAGCCCGCCGAAGCGAGCTCTGTTCCAATGTATTACCAATGCTTTGTTCGTGTCTCAGGCGCCCATGCTATCTGCGTGGTGCCCTGACGTGTAAATCGACCAACGTATTCGGAAGTACAAATCCAGGCTGGTTGCCGCCGTCTACGCACCAACATTACACATATAGGCGCGAGGCGCAGGGCCCGGATAGTGCCGCGGTTCGCAAGAACCCCAACAACAGAACGCAGTATAGCACGGCTTTGTGCGATGCAGCAAAGATTATTTGATCCCGCAGCGCCAACAGCGAAGACGGCGCGGCAAACCTGCGCCCCTTACTGTGGCGCGCCGGTCGTCAGGCCAACCGGCTCGTCGCCCTGCTCGTCGCGCCCCACCCGCTCGTATTCGGCGATCACCTGCGCGCCGAACAGCAGCAAGGTCGCGCCGATCTCCAGGCTGAACATGACGACGATGGCGGTCGTCATCGAACCGTACACCACGTTCACCTGCGACAGCGTGGTGAAATACCACACCAGCACGTGGCGCGCGATTTCCCACAGCAGCGCCGCTGTTACACCGCCGATCAGCGCGTGCGGCAGCGACAAGCGCCCCACCGGCATGACCAGGTAGATGGAACTGAGCACCAGGATTTCACCCGTCAGCCCCAGCAGGTACAGCAGCACGCCGGACACGCCGCCCAGCTGCCACTGGTAACCGAGAAACTGCAAGCTTTCCTCGCCCATCACCTGCAGCCCGCCGGCCACCAGCGTGATGATCATGATGCCGGCGCCCAGGCCGACGATGTAGCAATACGGCAACACGGCCGAAATGAAAAAGGCGCGCCGCCTGATCTTGACGCGATGATGAAAGATCACCGACATGGCGTTTTCGAGGGCCGTAAAGGCGAGCGAACTAAAAAACAGCATCACCACGAACAGCACCCAGGTGACCAGATCGCGGTCGCCCAGGAAGTGCGCCAGTTCAGCCACCACCGCCGCCGACTGGCTCGGCACCAGCCACTCCAAATAGCGCGACAGCGTGGCGAGCAGTTCGTCCTGGTCGATCACATGCGACAGCGCCACCACCACCAGCATCAGGAACGGCACGATCGACAGCAGCGCGTAATAGGCCACGGCGCCGGCCAGCAGCAAACCCTGGTTGGCCTTGAAGCCCTTGAGCGTCTGCCACAAAAAGGCCAGCGGATGCTTGACGATATAGGCATTGGCGCGGCCATTGAGCAGCTTGATGTCGAAGTGGGGCAAATGCAGTTGACTCATCGCGCCAGCCTCAGGCCCGAAAACTGCCAGCGTGTGGAAGCCGGAAAAAAATTGCGGTAACTGGCACGAGCGTGCCCCGGTGGGGTGGCGCAGGACGAGCCGCGCAGGACGTATTGATTGAGCATGAACTTGCCATTATATTCGCCAAGCGCGCCGGGAGCGCACACGTAACCGGGATACGGGCAATAGCTGCTGCTGGTCCACTGCCAGCAGTGCCCGTACAGCTGCTCGATGCGCGCGCCCTGCGCGTCTTGGGCGGCCACTTCCCACTCCGCCTCGGTGGGCAGGCGCGCGTGCATCGCCTGCGCGCAGGCGGCCGCCTCGAACAGCGACAGGTGCGCGACGGGACGCGCCAGGTCGAGCGCAACCTCGCCGGCGAGCGTGAATTCATGCCAGGCGCCGTCATCGTCGCGGCGCCAGTACAAGGGGTGTTCAAGCGCATGCCGGCACACGTCATCCCAGCCTTCGGCCAGCCACAGCGCGGGATCGCGGTAGCCGCCCGCTTCGATAAAGGCGAGGTACTCGCCATTGGTGACCAGACGGCGCGCCAGCGCGAACGGCGCCACATAGGCGCGATGGCGCGGCAGCTCGTTGTCGAAGCAGAAGCCGGCGCCGTCATGGCCAATGTCGACCAGCGCGGCCTGACAGCCAATCCACTCCTGAGGCGCCGCTTCGCCATGCTCTGGCGGTGAAGGCGAATACGCCGGCAGCAGCGGATGCTGCGCCAGCAAGTGCAGCACGTCGGTCAGGATCAGTTCCTGGTGCTGCTGCTCGTGCTGCAGGCCCAGCGTGACCAGCACGGCCAGTTCGGCGTCCTCGGGCAGCTGCGCCATCAGACGCGCCATGCGCGCGTCCACATTGGCGCGGTAATCGCGCACGTAGGCCAGCGCCGGGCGCGTGAGCAGGCCGCGCGCGGCGCGCGGATGGCGCTCGCCGATGCCGTTGTAGTAGGAATTGAACAGCACCCTGAACGACGCATCGAAAGGCGCGAAAGCGCGCTCGAAGCGCTCCAGGATGAAGGTCTCGAAGAACCAGGTGGTATGCGCCAGGTGCCACTTGACGGGACTGGCGTCGGGCATCGACTGGGCGCCGCAATCTTCGTCGGACAAAGGTTCGGCCAGCGCCAGCGAGCGCGCGCGCACCTGCGCGTAAATCGTGGTAGCGTCCATCTCAGGCCGGCAGCGCGCGCGCATACACCAGCGCAAACCACGCTTTGGGATCGGTCCACAGCGCGACGCTCTGAAAGCCCGACTGCTCGATCAAAGCACTGATGGCGTGCGGGCGGTACTTGTAACTGTTTTCGGTATGGATCCGCTCCCCGGCAACGAAGCGGCGCGCTGCGCCCTGCCACGTGACGGTAAGCGCCGCGCGCGCCTCGAGGTGCATTTCGATGCGGCTTTCAGCCTCGTTGAAAAAGCCCAGGTGGCGCCATTGCCGCACATCGAAGTCGGCTCCCAGCAGCCGGTTCACATGGCGCAGCAGGTTCAGGTTGAAGGCGGCGGTCACGCCCAGTTCGTCGTCATAGGCAGCGTCAAGGATGGCCTTGTCCTTGACCAGGTCGATCCCGATCAGCAGGGCGCCGTCGTTGCCGCACTGGGCGCGCGCGCGGCGCAGGAAGGCACACGCCTCGTCGGGAGTAAAATTGCCGATCGAAGAACCGGGATAGAAAAACAGGCGCTTTTCGGCGCGCACCTCGCCCGGCAACACGAGCTGCTGGGAAAAATCCAGACCCAGGCCGGTCATCTCGATGTGCGCAAAACGCTGGCGCAAGCGCTCGATCGCCTCGCGCAAAAAGTCGTAGGATATGTCGAGCGCCACATACTGGGCCGGATGGAGCAGCGGGAACAAGGTCGCCGCCTTGGCGCAGTTGCCCGCCCCCAGGTCGATCAGCGTGGCGCCCGGACCGATGGCGCGCGCGATGTCGGCCCCGTGCCGCTCAACGATGGCAGCTTCTATGCGAGTCGGGTAATATTCGGGAAGCTCGCAGATCGCCTCGAACAATTTGGAACCGAGCGCGTCATACAGGAACTTGGGCGAGAGCATGGCCCGGTCGGCCAGCAAGCCGGCCTGCAGTTCCGCCGCAATGGCGCTCGTGGCAAGGGGATGCGCCGCGTCGGCGGTGGGAGAAATTGGCATGGTTGTATTGGCGCACGGGCGTCAGGTGGCTTTGTGGGGTTTTTGTTATCATAGCCGATTACGTTTTTTTCGACGGTTGGCCACGTTCAATCGTGACTACCGCTTGCTGTTTGCCAGGCACCTTTTTATAGACAGGTTCATATGACACATTTTTCCGCGTTTCGCACCATCAAACACTTGCTGACCGCTTCCGTTACTGCCGGCCTGATGCTGGCCGCTTCCAGCGCGCTGGCCCAGGTCACCCCGGGCGTGCTGCGCGTGTCGGCCATTCCCGACGAAGCGCCGACCGAACTGCAGCGCAAGTTCAAGCCGCTGGGCGACTACCTGGCCAAGGCCACCGGCCTGAAGGTCGAATTCACCCCGGTGACCGACTACGCGGCCTCGGTCGAAGGCTTGGTCAACAACAAGCTTGACATGGTCTGGTTCGGCGGTTTTACCTTCGTGCAGGCCAAGGTGCGCAGCAAGGGCCAGGTCGTGCCGCTGGTGCAGCGCGCCGAAGATGAAAAATTCCGCTCGGTGTTCATCACCACCGCCAAGGATATCAATTCGCTGGCCGACCTGAAGGGCAAGACGCTCAGCTTCGGCTCCGAGTCGTCCACCTCCGGCCACCTGATGCCGCGCTCCTACCTGCTGGCGGCCAAGATTAATCCTGACACGGACCTCAAGCGTATCGCCTTTTCCGGCGCGCATGACGCCACGGTTGCCGCCGTTGCCGGCGGCAAGGTCGATGCCGGCGCGCTCAACATCTCGGTCTGGGAAAAGCTGATCGCCGAGAAAAAGGTCGATCCGGCCGCGGTGCGCGTGTTCTACACCACGCCTGGCTACTTCGACTACAACTGGACCGTGCGCAGCGACATGAGCCCGGCCCTCAAGAAAAAAATCACCGACGCCTTCCTGGCGCTGGACAAGTCCACAGCCCAGGGCAAGGAAATCCTCGAACTGCAACGCGCCACCAAGTTCATTCCTACCAAGGTTGAAAACTACACCGCGATTGAAGCTGCCGCGCACAGCGCCGGCCTGCTGAAATAAGCGTTCAAGTCAACACCCCATGACCACCTTCCTGCTCGATCAGCTCACCGTGCGCCACCTTGCCGCCGGCAAGGCCACCGCGCTCGACGCGATCGACCTGGTGGTCACGCAGGGCGAGCAACTGGCCATCATCGGCCCTTCGGGCGCCGGCAAGACCACGCTGCTCTCAACCCTGGCCTGCGCCCACCGTCCCGCCCATGGCCGTTTCGCGTTGTTCGGCGACGACCCGTGGGCGCTCGGGGACGCCGCGCGCCACCGGCTGCGCGCGCGCCTGTTCCTGGCGCCGCAAACGCCGCCGCTGCCGCCGCGCCAGCGCGTGGTCAATGCGGTGCTGGCCGCGCGCTTGCCGCACTGGAGCCTGTGGCAAGCCTTCGCTTCACTGATCACCCCCTCCGACCCCGACGCCGCCTTCGACGCCCTGGCGCGCTTTGGCCTGGGCGACAAACTGTATGCGCGCGTGGACCGCCTTTCGGGCGGCGAACGCCAGCGCTGCGGCCTGGCGCGCCTGCTGCTCTCGTCGGCCCAGGCATTGCTGGTTGACGAGCCGCTCTCGGCGCTCGACCCGACGCTGGCGCAAATGACGCTCGCCGCGCTGCAGCACGAAGCGGCCAGCCGCAACGCCACGCTGGTGTGCAGCCTGCACCAGGTCGATATCGCGCGTGCCAATTTTGCCCGCATCGTCGGCCTGCGCGACGGGCGCATCGTGTTCGACGCCGCGCGCGACAACGTCACTGATGCCATGATCGCCGCGTTGTATCAGAACGAGAGCATGACCGTGCGCGAAGCGGAAGCGCACGAAACGCCGGAACGGCTCGCCGTCGGCGCCTGTTTTTAACTGATGGCGCCACAGGCCATCCTGCACCGCGATCCCGCCTGGCGCGGCCGCGTCATCACCGCCCTGGTCTGCCTGGCCTTGCTGTGGCCGGCGCTGGTGTACTCCGAATTCAAACCCTGGATCCTGTTCGACCTGCGCAGCCTGCGCTCGGCGGGCAGCTTCCTGCTCGGCTTTCTGACCCCGGCCACCGAGCGCGGGTTTTTACTGATGGTGCTAGAGCAGACCTGGCAAACCGTTGCCATCGCCACCGCCGGCCTCACGCTGGCGCTACTGGGCGCCATTCCGGCCACCCTGATCGTCACCGAACGGCTGTCCATTTCGCGCCTGGGCACGCACCGCATGCGCCTGCGCTCGAGCCTGCTGCGCCAACTGGTGCGCTGGATACTGATTGTGCTGCGCAGCGTGCCCGAACTGGTATGGGCGCTGCTGTTCGTGCGCGTGGTGGGCCTGGGGCCGACCGCCGGCGTGCTGGCGATCGCCATTTCATACAGCGGCATGCTGGGCAAGGTGTACGCCGAAATCCTCGAGTCGTCCGACGCGCGCGCCACCGATGCGCTGCTGGCAAACGGCAGCTCGCGCCTGGCCGCACTGCTGTACGGCGCGCTGCCCGAATCGGCCTCCGAGCTGGTCTCGTACACGGTGTACCGCTGGGAGTGCGCAATTCGCGGTTCGGCCGTGATGGGCTTTGTGGGCGCGGGCGGCCTGGGCCAGCGCATGCAGGAATCGGTCAATGCCATGAATGGCGGCGAAGTGTCGACCATGCTGATCATGTTCGTGCTGCTCGTTGCGCTGGCCGACCTGGTCTCGCGCATGCTGCGCAAAAGGCTGGCATGACAGCTCGCCGCCACCCCGCGCGCCCCTTCCCCGCCCGCCCCCGGCGCGCGCTGTCGACCTGGCTGCTGCTGGCCGCCCTGGCTGCGCTGGTGGTGGCCAGCTTCGCCTCGCTGCCCCTGCAGTGGGCCGCATTTTTTACCGCCGACGCCACGCGCTCGATGGGTGAATTTTTAAGCGGCTTCGCGCCGCCCGACCTGGAACCGGCCTTTGTGCTGCGCGTGGCGCAGGCCAGCGCCGAGACGGCATCGATGTCGGCACTGGGCACGCTGCTGGCGGTGGGCGGCGCGCTGGCGCTGGCCTTGCCGGCGTCCGGCCGTTTTGGCGGTACGCTGCGCATTGTCGCGCGCGGCCTGCTCAACGTGCTGCGCTCAATTCCGGAACTGGTGTGGGCCTCGCTGCTGCTGGTGGCCGCCGGCCTGGGGCCGTTCGCCGGCACGCTGGCGCTGGCCGCGCACACCAGCGGCGTACTGGGGCGCCTGTTTGCCGACGCGCTTGAAAACGCCGAACTGCTGCCCGAAACCACGCTGCGCACCAATGGCGCCGGCGCCATGGCCGCCTTTATGTACGCCACGCTGCCGCAGACGCTGCCGCAAATGCTGTCGTACACGCTGTACCGCTGGGAAAACAATATCCGCGCCGCGGCCATCCTGGGCGTGGTCGGCGCCGGCGGCCTGGGCCAGCTCCTGAAGTACAACCTGTCGCTGTTTAACATGCCCAGCGCGGCCACCGTCGTCATCGCCATGCTGCTGCTGGTGGCGATGGTGGACGCCGTCAGTTTCGCGCTGCGGCGCGCGCTCACCCACTAAGACAATCCCATGCTCGAACTACGCGACCTGAAAAAAACCTACGGCGGACGAACCGTGCTGCACGGCCTGTCGCATCACTTCAAGGCTGGCGAATTCGTCGCCATCATGGGTGAATCGGGCGTGGGTAAATCGACTTTACTGAACCTGATCGCAGGCCTCGATGCCCCCGACAGCGGCGACATCGTGATTGACGGGGTGCGCATGGCCGCGCTTGACGACGACGCCGCCACCGGCCTGCGCCGCACCCGCATGGGCTTTATTTTCCAGGCCTTCCACGTCCTGCCGCACCTGACGCTAGCGCAAAACGTGGCGCTGCCGCTGCTGCTCAACGGCCAGCCGCGCGAGCGCGCCGGCCAGATGCTGGCGGCGGTCGGCTTGCAGGGGCGCGATCACGACTTTCCGCGCCAGTTGTCGGGCGGCGAAATGCAGCGCGTGGCGATCGCCCGCGCGCTGGTCCACAGGCCGGCGCTGGTGCTGGCCGATGAACCAACCGGCAACCTCGACCCGGAGACGGCGGACAGCATTCTGGCGCTGCTGCGGGCCGAAGTGAAGGCCAGCGGAGCGAGCGCGATCATGGTCACGCATTCCCACGCGGCAGCGGCGCAGGCCGATAAAACCCTGCTTTTGACACGCTCGGGCCTTCAAATCGTGACTAATACGCACAAAAATGGGTAACACGACCATTTTTTTATCAACTTTGCTGCGAATATATTCTTATCGTAGTATTATCAAAGCACCCGCGCCGCATGAAATGTCGCCAAATGTCACGTGCGGGCCGAAAGCGACAGCAAAGGTCGCTCCCTCGCCCATCAAGCAGGTAACCTTTTGAGGAGAGTACGATGAACGTACGGCAAAAAAAATTGGAAATGATTGAGGCGATGAACCGCGCCCGGGCACTCGAGCCATCGAGCTTTGTGCCTAACAAGCTTCTGGACACCTTGATCGAAAAGATGAAGCTCAAGAACGATGCGGAATTGTGCCGCGTGCTGGAAGTGCAGCCGCCAATCATCAGCAAGATTCGTCACCGCAAGCTCGCAGTCGGCGCCACCATCCTGTTGCGCATGCACGAAAAGTCTGAAATGAGCATCAAAGACTTGAAGGAACTGTCGAACACGTCAATGCACTAAGACGCGCGCGTCAACGTCATGCTGCCAGGCGCCGGCAGCCGATCAGATGATCCCGATCGGCGGCGCCGTTGTATAGCAAGCTGCAAAGGCCGCACCCAAACCATGTGCGATCACCCGTATTCGGTCTTATTCGCTTTTAGGGCGTCCCGTTTTCAGTTGCGGCAGGCTGGCCAGTACCCGTTGCAGGGTTGCCAGATCGAGCTGGCTGATGAGCGCTACGCCGATGCGCAGCAATTCACTCTTCTTGATTTCAAATCCCGCCTTGATGCAGGCTTTTTTCACTTGTCCCAGCACCGCGTATTCCTGCTCGGGCATGGTGAAGCTGTCGCGCACCAGCTTGGCCTTGCTCTCTTTGCTCTCCTTGGGCAGCTCGGGCGCGGCGGCCGCTGGCGCTCGGGCCGGCGCTTTTGGCGCTGCTTTCGCGACCGCTTTGGGCGCCGCGCTCTTTTTCAGCGCAGGCTTGGAAGCGCTTTTCGCTGCCGGCTTGACGGCCATTTTTTCTGGCGCAGGCTTGGCTGCTGCCTTGACGGCTGGCTTGGGCGCTGCTGTTTTCACGGCTGGCTTGGCGGCCGGCTTGACGGCCAGCTTTTCAACTGGCTTGGCGGCTGCTTTTTTTGCCGCAGCCTTGACCGGCAGCTTGGCCGCTGCCGGGTTGGCGGCAGGCTTTTTTGGCGCTGCCGGTTTCAGGGCGGCGACTGCGTGGCCGTTGGTTTTTGCGGTTGGGGACTTAGCCATGGCAACTCCATTGTTTAATCGTTAAAACAATATATATCATTTAGCTTCTATTGTGAAGCGAGCCGCTTGGCAAACAGTACGCCAAGTCGGCATGGTATGCCCAGCATCGATTGCTTGACCAGCGACAATTATTGATCCAGATCATACCGAGCACGCGCGCCGGGCGGATTACGCTACCCGGCGCACGCTGAAGTCGACGCCCACTTCATCCCAGCATTCCTGCTCTTTTTCGATCCAGAACGAGAGCGTCGGATGGCTGGCCACCCAGTCGCGCTTGATCTCCAGTTCGATCTTGTGCTTCATGCGCAGCTTCAGTTCCGCGCCCGAGGTTTCCATGCGCGCATGCATGAGCAAGATCGCCATGCGCAGCGCCAGCACCGCCTTGGCGAAATCGGCCTCCGACAGCGCATCGGCCACCTTGCGCAAATTGCCCTTCTGGGCCAGCACCAGCCTGCCCATCAGTTTTTGCTCGCGCGTGGTAAAGCCCGGCAAGTCGGCGTTTTCGACCATGTAGGCGGCATGCTTGTGATAGCCCGTCTGCGACAGCGCCAGCCCGATTTCATGCAGCATCGCGCTCCACTGCAGCGGGCGCAGGCAGCTCTCGCCGGCCGGCTTAAGCTGGGCGTACAGCACGCCGGCCTGCTGCGCCACGCGCGCGGCGCGCTCCTGGTCGACGTGGAACTTGGACGCCAGTGCGGCCACCGACTGCTCGCGCCGGTCGCGCTGCATCGAACGCAGATACAAGTCCCACATCACGCCCATGCGCAAACCGGCTTCGATCGGCTGCACGGCTTCGATGTCGAGCTCGCGCACCAGCGCGATCAAGATCGCCAGACCGCCGATGATGGTGCCGGCGCGCTCGGGCCGCAGGCCGGCCATGTCGATGTTGGCCACCTGTCCAAAGCCGATGAAGCGCTGCTTGAGCGCTTCCAGAGAGAGCGCCGACAGGCGCGCGTCGCCCAGCTTGTTCCTGGCGATGATGTCGGCAATCGCGCGCGCCGTGCCGGACGAACCGTAGGCCGCGTCCCAGTGGAGCTGCTCATAGAACGGCGCGGCGTCCTCGAAATGGCTGCGCGCCGACAGGATCGCCGCTTCATAGGAAGCCGCGTCGATGCGCCCGCCGACGAAAAACGACAGGCTTTGCTTGACCGTGCCGATGCTGAACGATTCGACCCGCTCGATGTCCGGCCCGCGCCCCAGTATCAGTTCGGTCGAGCCGCCGCCGATGTCGATCACCAGGCGCCTTTCGGCTGGGGCGGCGAGCGAATTGGCCACGCCCATGTAGATCAGGCGCCCTTCCTCCTCGCCCGAAATGATTTCGATCGGGTAGCCGATGGCTTGCTCGGCAAGCGGCAAAAAGGCGGCGCTGTTTCTGGCGATGCGCAGCGTGGACGTGGCCACCACGCGCACCGCATCGAGCCGGTAACCGGATAGCACGGCGGCAAAATTGTGCAGGCACGCCAGCGCCGACTGCCTGGCAGCTTCGGTCAGGTTGCCCTGGGCGTCCAGTCCTGCGGCCAGGCGGATTGGTTCGCGCATGCTTTTGAGGACACGGATGGCGTCGCCCTCGTGTTTGCCGATATGCAGGCGAAAACTGTTAGAACCTAAATCAACTGCGGCGTACATCGTAGCCTCTTCATCAAGTAGCATATTCATGGGAGGCATTCCGGTGGAGGGCGTCTGCCCACTCTACCGGGTCCGGATGACCGGCGTGTGACGCGACCGGCCGGCAGCATGCATCAGGCCGGCAGCGCCGCCGGCGCTGCTTCGACCACGCTGTTGCGGCCCTGCTGCTTGGCCTGGCGCAGCGCTTCGTCGGCGCGCTTGAACAGGCTGACGGTATTGTCGTCGGGTCGGATCACGGTCACGCCGAAACTGGCGGTCAGGGTGATCATCGCGCGTTCGGTTTTGATGGCCCCGCCGGCGACGGCGGCGCGCATGCGCTCGGCCACCAGCAGCGCTTCGGCCACGCCCGTGCGCGGCAGCAGCAACGCAAATTCGACGCCCACCAGACGCCCGAGCTGGTCGCTGTCGCGCAGCTGCTTTTTGCACACGTCGATCACTTCGCGCAGCACCGCGTCGCCGGCCGGGTGGCCATAGCTGTCGTTGACGCGCTTGAACTGGTCCAGGTCGATCAGCACCAGCGCGGTGGGCACGCCCGGGCGGCGCGCCAGCGCCATCCAGGGCGCCAGTTTATCGAAAAAGCCGCGCCGGTTCGGCACGTCGGTGAGCGGGTCGACCAATTCCAGGCGCGCCAATTCTTGCTGCAACTGCTCGCGCGAAAGCAGCAAAAAGCCAAAGCCGCCCAGCAGCATCAGGATATAAAAGGCGCCCGAGGACAGCGTTTGCAGCAAGCCATTGCTAAGCCAGCCCCAGCCGCCGGGCATGGTCAGCACCAGCACCGCGCGTGCGGCCACCAGCAGCGCCAGCAAGACAGTGGCGACCACCAGGAAACGGCGCAGCATGGAGCCGTTGCGCCAGCCGGTGGCCAGCGCGGCCGCGCCCGACAGGTAGCAAGCGCCTAAAATGAGGGAACTGGCCACCACCCGCATGCCGATTTGATCGATGTAATAACAGGCGAAAAACGCCAGGATTGCCAGCGCCAGCAGCGGATAGGTCAGGCGCCGCCAGCCGAGCTTGCCCGCACCTTCCCACAGCGCGCCCGACTCGAGTGCGACCCCGACGAACAGCACCGCGTAGCCGATGGGAATCGACACCGGGTCGGGCACCACGCCGTTGCCGCGAAAATACAGTAGCAGCCAGGCTGCAGCCTGGCATTGCTTGGAAATGCTCCAGATCGACAGCGACGGCGACTTGCCGCTCTCGTACTGGTAAAAGAACAAGGCCCCGCACAGCGTGATATTGCCCAGCGCCAGCGCAAAAACCAGGGTGGTGATATCGATCATGCGCCGCTGCGCTCAGGTTTCGTGTTCAACATTGGTGCTGCCGTCGCCGATTTTGCTGGCCCATGCGCGCGCAAAAAAAGCGCGCTCGATCTCGGTCGGCTCGCCGCTCCAGAACACGATCAGCGTGCCCTTGTGGTCATGCAGCTGGCTGAATTTTTCAATGAAGCCCTCGCCCACGCCGTGCGCGTCGGCCAGCGCCACCGCGTAGCCGTAGACCCGGGTCAGGCGCTCGATCCGGTCCGGTTCGGTCTGGCTGTTGGTGGCGGTGATGGTCGGGTGGTCGAGGAACATGGGCGCCTTTCATGGGGATCAGGATCAGCTTATCAGAAACCGGTGCCGCGCAACAAGCAGGGCGTGCGCGGCGCGCCGGGATATACTTGCCCTGGGCAACTTGCCCACAACACCACCAGGTCCACGCCGCCATGCCGCCACGCCCCGCTCCCTTGCCGCCCTGCCCCGCGCCGCTGGTCAGCACCGAGGGCGACTTCCGCACGCTGGCCTTTGCGCCGGGCGAGGTGCAAAGCGCAATGCGGCTGTCGGACCCCACGCGCCTGGTGCTGGCCTATTGCCGCGCCATCATGTGCTTTGCGCTATTCGTGCCGCGCCCGCGCCACATCATCATGGTGGGCTTAGGCGGCGGCTCGCTGGTGAAGTTTTGCCATCGCCATTTTCCCGACGCAGCCATCACCGTCATCGAATCGCGCGCCGACGTCATCGCCCTGCGCGCGCAGTTTGCCGTACCGCCCGACGACGCGCGCCTGCGCGTGGTGCATGCCGACGCCGCCGACTGGCTGGCGCGTTTTGCCGGCAGCGCCGACGTGCTGGTGGTAGACGGCTTCGAGCGCACCGGCCTGCCGCCCGCCCTCGGCAGCGCCCGTTTTTACGGCGATTGCCGGCGCGCGCTGGCCGATGGCGGCGTGCTGGTGGCAAACATCTTCAGCTATGACCCGCACTACCCGCGCATGCGCGCGCGCCTGTCGCTGATGTTCGACGCGCGCGTGTGCTGCCTTGCGCGCGCCGCCGGCAACAACCGCATCCTGTTCGCGGTCAAGGCCGGCATCGGAGCGCACGCGCCGCGCGCGCTGCGGGTGCAACGCTGGGTGGCGCGCGCTGACGCTCGAGGCTTGCGCTTTGGCCTCGGCCTGTTCCATGCGATGCTGGCGCAAGCAGTGGTGCTCTGGCTAGCGCACCGTGATGCCATCCAAAAGGCAACAAAATCCCGGAATTAGCATTGCCGTTCCGCAATGCATTTGCCCGATTGCATGGTTCTATGACACACTGGCGGCGCACGCAAGAACGGCGCAGCCGCGCCGCCACGCCACGCCACCGTTAGGACACTAGGACATGCCGCGTCGTCGCCTGCACCTCTCGCTTGCCGTTGCGGCAGCCCTGACCCTGGGCGGCGCTTTGGCCGCCACGTTGGCCGTGTCGGTGGCGGTCGGCCGGCTCGAGTCGGGCAAGGTCGCGCTCGCCTTCCAGCAGCGCGCCGGCGTGCGCGTGGCGGCGATCCACCAGGGCCTGGACGAGGCGGTCGAAGTGCTTACCGTCACCAACCAGCTCTTCGGCGCGGTGCAGCCGGTGACGCGCGATCAATTCCATGACTTCACCACGCCGCTGCTGGCGCGCTATCCTTTCATCCAGGCCTTCAATTTTCACAGGCGGGTAGGTGCCGCCGAGCGCGTCTCGGTCGAGGCTGAACTGGCGGCGATCGTCCCGGGCGTGCGCATCACCGAGATGGTCGGCGGGCACCGCAGCGTCGCGCCGGCGCGCGCTTTTTACAGCATTGTCGACTACCTCGAACCGATGGCCGGCAACGAAGCGGCGTTCGGGCTGGACGTCGCGCCCAACACGCGCGTGATGGCGGCCCTCGAGCGCGCCACGGTCAGCGGCCGGGCCGCTTCCACCGATCTGATCAGCCTGGCGCAGGACACGCGCAGCAACGGCGGCTTCCAAGTGATCATGCCGGTCTACCGAGCCGGCGCGCCGCTGGCCACGGCCGCGCAGCGGCGCGCCGCGCGGGTGGGTGACACGGCAGCTATCATCCGGGCCGGCGCGCTGGTGCAGAAAATTCTCGACGGCGGCAAGTTGCAAACCGATCCAAGCGTGCAGATGTGGGTGTACGTGGGCGCGCGCGCCGATCCCGCGCGCCTGGTGTACGCCAGCGCCGGCGCGCCGGCGGCGCCGCCGCCGGCGCTGGCCGGTTCGCGCCTGGAACGCTGGCTCGCGCCCGACACCCGCATCAGCGTGCAGCACACGCGCGACATCGCCGGCCAGCCGTGGCACGTGATCGTCGGCCAGGCCGAGCGCGCGCTGCTGCCGGACCACATCGGTTCGCTGTCCTGCCTGCTGGGCGGGATCCTGTTTTCGCTGTTGATGACGGCCTTCGTGCAAACGCTGGTGCAGCGCTCGCGCCGCGTGCAACGCCTGGTCAACGAGCGCACGGCCGACCTGAAACTGTCGAACCAGCGCCTGATCGACGACGTCGCCGCGCGCGGGCGCGCCGAGCACGCGCTGCAGCTGAGCGAACAGCGCTTTCGCCAGCTGGTGGCCATGTCGTCCGACTGGTATTGGGAGCAGGATGCCGAGCTGCGTTTCGTCAACATCACCGGCGGCATCGATGAAAAAGGCGGCATGCCGCCGGAGCGGCTGATCGGGCGCACGCGCTGGGAAGCGGTGGAAGGCATGCAAGCGAGCGCCTGGGGCCAGGCCCACATCGCCCAAGTGATGGCGCACGAACCGTTCGAAGATCTCGAATACGCCACGCGCGACGATTTCGGCGAATTGCGCTGGTTTTGCGTGAACGGCGAACCGTTGTTCGACGAGCGCGGTAACTTTTCCGGCTACCGCGGCACCGGGACCGACATCACCGCGCGCAAGCTGACCGAACAGCGCATCGGGCATATCGCCCAGCACGACGTGCTCACCGGCTTGCCCAATCGCAGCCTGCTGCAAGACCGCCTGGCCGAGGCAGTGGCGTACTCGGCCCGCAGCGCGCGTCCGGTGTGGGTCATGCTGGTCGATCTGGACCGCTTCAAGTTCGTCAACGACAGCATGGGCCACAAGGCCGGCGACGTGCTCTTGATGACGATCGCGGCGCGCCTGCGCTCGGCGCTGCGCGACACCGACACCGTGGCGCGCTTGTCGGGCGACGAATTCGTCGTCATCCTGGCCGAGCACGACGACGAGCAACTCGCGCCCGACATCGTGCAGCGCCTGATGGATGCCATCGCCCAGCCGGTCATCCTGGGCACCAAAGAGTTTTTCGTCACGTGCAGCATTGGCGTAGCCGTGCATCCGCCGAACGGCGCCGCCAGCGACAGCTTGATCGAGCATGCCGACATTGCCATGTACCGCGCCAAAAAGCTCGGGCGCAATAATTTTCAGTTTTATACGCCGGCCATGAATGAAGAAGCCATGGAACGGGTGCGCATTGAAAGCGCCTTGCGCAATGCGCTCGAACGCAATGAATTCGTGCTGCATTACCAGCCGCAGGTCAACCTGGCGAGCGGCCAGATCGTGGGCATGGAAGCGCTGATCCGCTGGCAGCATCCGGAGCTCGGCGTGGTGGCGCCGTCGCGCTTTATTTCCGTGGCCGAGGAAACCGGCCTGATCGTGCCGATCGGCGCCTGGGTGATGCGCACCGCCTGCCGGCAAAACAAGCAGTGGCAAGATGCCGGGCTGGGCGCGCTGCGGGTAGCGGTGAACCTGTCGGCGCGCCAGTTTGCCGCGCCCGACCTGCTGGCCGACATTACGGGCGTCCTCGAGCAGACGGGGCTGGCGGCGGCCTGCCTCGAGATCGAATTGACTGAAAGCCTGTTCATGAGCGACGTCACGACCGCCGTCGAGGTGTTGCATGGCATGAAGTCGCTGGGCGTGAATTTGTCGATCGACGACTTCGGCACCGGTTACTCGAGCTTGTCGTACCTGTCGCGCTTTCCGATCGACGTGCTCAAAATCGACCGCTCGTTCGTGTCCGACATCGCGAGCGACGCCAGCGACGCGGCGATTGTCGCGTCAATCATTGCCCTGGCACACAATTTAAAATTGTCGGTGATTGCAGAAGGGGTGGAGACGGCCGAGCAGCTCGACTACCTGCGCCGCCACGGCTGTGACGAAATGCAAGGCTACTACTTCAGCCGGCCGCTGGCCGCTGACCACTTCGAGCACCTGTTGCGCCAGCGCGCCTGCCTGCCGCCAGACCCTGCGGCAGGCGCGGTGCGCGCCGCGTGAATCCGCCACACATATTTTGTGGTTATTTCGACATGAAAGCTTGGAAATAGCTTATCATCCATAATCATCCGAGAATGTCGGAGTGCGAAGGAGAAACCAGATGAACCAGCCGACCCCCATGCAGCGCGCCCCGCGCACCGACTTTCGCACACGCGACGTAGTCAACCAGGCCATTGCCGCGATTCCCACGCTGGGATTGCAGCAAGTTGCCGAATTTCTCAACGCGATGAACGTGCCGCCTGAAGTGGCGATCCGCACACTGGTCTACCCGACACGCCGCCGCAACTTCTGATCACTGATGACGGCGCATGCGCAAACGGGGTCGGACCACCGGATGGGATAACAAGTCCTGTCCAGTGGTCTGACCCCGTTTTTGTTTGACGGCGTTTTGTTGCTGCAGGTTGCTGCAGGTTGCTGCAGGTTGCTGCAAAACCGGTTCAGTTGTTCAGCTTGTCCTGCGCCTCGATATCGGCCAGCGATTCGCTGCCTTTGTCGGTAATGGCGTAACCGCCCGCTTCAAGCGCGACGATGTGGCTTTTCTTGCTCAGGAACAGGCCGACATCGGCATCGAGCACTGCTTGCGGGTCAGCCGTGAGCGCGCGCAGCGCGCTGATGCAGCGGCGCAAGAACAGCGACTGGCGCCCGTTCTCGGTCAGTGCTACCCGGCCATCCTTGGCGTATTCGATCAGTTTCAGGCCGGACAGGCGCTTGGCGTTGCGCCCGACGCAGGCGTTGACGCGGTCATGCTGAGCGCCACGTTCGATGTGGCCGAGCGCATCATATTCGTCGGTCGTCAGTTTTACATTCTTCATTGCAGCTTTCATAGGGGCCAGATTTCGGCCCCCATGGTAACCGCACGCGCCGCCGCGGGCAACCCGCAAAACACGCGCGGCGCGCCGAGCCGCTCAGTTGAAGTTGCGAATCACCATCCACAACAGGCCGATGGTGACAAAACAGCTCACCAGCAGCGCTGCCTGCAGCGGCCTGGAGTCGAATACCGAGCTTCGTCCAAGAGGAATTTTATTGTGTAAGGAATTGCCCATCATATTCTCCCGTAGGGATCACAAGCGATTGTTGGAAGACCGGTTTTACTATGCAGTATTTGTGCCGAGAATGGCAAATTATTCCACGACTTTGTAGCCATAAAGCAACGTATGTTGCTATTTTGCTGGTGGCGCTATTGCGCGCCGGCGGCTTGGTCGGGCTGCTAGGATCACCACACCGACCGACCACGCACGCTTGACCACGGAGCCTATCATGCCCAACACCAAACCCTTCCCCGACCCGGCCACTGCCCACGCCCTTTCCGACGAAGCTGACATCGGCAGCGGCGAAAAAACGCCGGGACAGCTAGAAACTGAACAAATGATCCGCGAAATCCCCCCGCTGCCGCCTTCGGGTCAGCAATCGGCCGAAGACGATGCCGCAGGACGCGACGCGGTTGGCGCGGGACGCGAACGGCGCGAGCATGACGCCTCGCTTCAGCGCGACGAACCAGCCGACAACCTCGACGCGCTCGATCCGGCCCCGCCAGAGGGAAACTAAGGAAAGTGAACGAGGAGGGTAAGCAAGGCGCTAAGCAAGCCGTCCTGCTCAGGCCCGCAGCGAGGCCCGCAGCGAGGCCCTCAGCGCTACCTTGAGCGGTGTCTGGGGCGCGCGCGGTTCCTCGACCGGCGCATTGACTGGCGGGGGCACATCCTCCGGCACCGGGGGTGGTTTTGGTTCGGGCACCGCCGGCGCGTCCGGGTCGGGCGTGGAATGGGCGCGCGCGGCGCCAGGGCTTGTTGCTTGCGTAACCATGATGTGCCTTTCTGCGTACTTTGTTGCAAGATTGGCTGCGACGTTTGCGGCGACGGACGTCACCAAACGCGTCGCGACCCTCTTGGCTGGATTACCGCGCGCCCTGCAGGCACGTGGCAATGACGGCCCCGCTGGGCCGCTGCGGCATCAGTGTTTCTGTTTTTGCTTGGCGCCGCCGCCGGCACCGCCCTCTTCGCCGGCCTTTTGGCGCGACATGTGCTCGTGACTGCTCTTGTCGGTGCTCTTACCGGCATTTTCCTTGGCGACGTCTGCCTCCGACTTGTGATCGGACTGCTGGTTTTGCGTTTCGTTCGTTTTAGATTGCGTCATGGTGTGCTCCTTGAGTGAAGTGAAGTTAAAAAACAGTTTGAATGGGTGGGTTAAGGCGCCCGGCGCGACAAAGCCAGCAAGTTGTCGACCTCGGTGCGCGCCACTTCCACGCCCGCCACGCAGGCAATGTCGGCGGTGGCATGCCCGCCCGCCGTCTGCGACCGGGTGATCGTCGCCGCCGGGTCGCCATCCTTGCCGCCGTCGACCGTTTTGCTGATGCGATACTCGAAGTCCCACATGTCGCCGCAATCCTTGAGCGGTGTCACGGCAATGGTGAAACCCTTGTACTCTTCCGTTGTAATTTGCATATGTTTCTCACTTGTTTTTCGCAGACTATCATGGAAAAAGTGAAACTTCCGTACGGTGCTTCAATCGTGCGCGGGCCGTCCCGCCTGGCGCTGTTGCCTTGCCGCAGCAAAACTCGGTATAGTCTGACAACTCAACTTCCCGCACCCGCCCCCATGACGTTTCGCATTCGCTCCCGGATCGCTTCGCTCGTACCCGCCCTGTTTGCGGCCGGCGCCGCCGCCGCCCCGATGACGCTGGCCGATTACTTGGCGCTGTCTGGCCCCGCGCCCACCGCCACCATCACCTATGGCAGCGCGCCTTCACAGTTTGCCGAATTGTTCCGCCCGGCCGGTCCAGGCCCATTCCCTGTCGTGGTGCTGGTGCATGGTGGCTGCTGGACGGTCAAATACGGGGGCATCACGCAAATGCACAATGTGGCCGGGGCGCTAGCCGCGCGCGGTATTGCAGTATGGAACGTGGAATACCGCCGGGTTGACGAAGACGGTGGCGGCTACCCCGGCACCTATCTGGACATGAACGCCGCGCTCGACAAGCTGGCAAGCGAGGCCCGGCGCTACCAGCTCGACACTGCGCGCATCGTCGCCATGGGCCACTCGGCGGGTGGGCAGCTGGTGCAATGGATCGGCGCGCGCGCAAAGATTGCCCCGTCCAGTCCCCTGTTCCAAGCCAAGCCGCTGCCGGTGCGCAGCATCATCAGCCTGGGAGGCCTGGCCGACCTGCGCCATGAACAAGCGCTGATCAAGTCGAGTTGCGGGCTCGACCTGGTGCAACTGACCGGCTTGCCCAGCGCTACCCGCCCGAACGCGTTCGTCGACACCAATGCTGCCGAGCTGATGCCCAACGGCAGCCGCACGCTGCTGATCACGGGGGCGCTCGACACCATTTCGCCGCCTCGCGTAGCCTACGCCTACGCGGCGCGGGCCCAAGCCGCCGGCGACAGCGCCAGCGTGCTGATCCTGCCAAACGCCAGCCATTACGATGAAATCGCCGCCATTTCTCCTGCGTGGGAACTGATCCTGCCAGAAATCAAAAATGCCCTAGGCATAGTCAGATAACCATCTTCCAAGGAAAATTCTTGTTGCGTGCATGCAACAAGCGACACTGGATAGCTTCCCACTTCTGGTATCGTCGATTTACGCGTCAACTTTCAACCTACGCTTACCTTGCGCGCAGCGCTGGCCCATTCCCCGCCAGCCAACGGTTTTTTGGCATTCCAGCCGCCTAGCGCCCCAGCCTCGCCTTGGACAAACGCAACACGCTGCATGTGCAGCAAAAGGAACACCATGCATCAACTCGACACGGCTGCAGGCGCTGAATTTCTCGCCTTTACCATGGGTCAGGAAGAATACGGACTCGACATCCTGAAAGTTCAGGAAATACGCGGCTACGAAGCGGTCACCACCCTGGCCAACGCGCCGGATTATTTTAAAGGCGTCGTCAATTTGCGCGGCGTGATCGTCCCGGTAATCGACATGCGCATCCGCTTTGGCCTAGGCACACCCACTTACGACGAATTTACCATTGTCATCGTGCTCAATATCGGCGGCAGCGTGATGGGCATAGTGGTTGACAGCGTCTCGGACGTGACCACGCTCGCCCCCGAGCAGATCCGCCCCGCCCCGCAACTGGGCAGCGCGATCGGCGCCGACTACCTGATCGGAATGGGCACGATCGACGGGCGCATGCTGATCCTGATTGACATCGACAAGCTGATGGGCAGTGACGACATTGGCCTGACGCGCAAGCTGGCTGCCTGATTTTTTGCCAAATTAATGCATCTATTCGAAGCTACAAAGGAAACGCTATGTTTAACAATATGACCGTACGAACCCGTCTGCTGTCCGGCTTTTTGCTGGTGGTACTTCTGGGGGCCGTCGTGGCCGTAATTGGCATTGCCAGCATGGCGAGAATGAATGCACAGGCCAGGCAGGCGTATTCGGACGACTTGCTGGGCATTTCGGCGAGCAAGGAAGCCAACATTAACTTGATTTACATGACGCGCGCCATGCGTAACATGCTGCTGACAAGCAGCGCCGAAGACAAAGCCAAGTACGCGCGCGTTGCCGATGAAGCACGCAAGACCATGCTGGAGCGGATCGCCGTCGCGCGCCCGCTGTTTCGCAGCGCCGAAGCAAAAACATTGTTCGTGGAGCTGGACAAGGGCCTGGCCGACTACGAGGCGGGACGCCAACAGGTGATCAAGCTGGCCGCCGGCGAGCGCCCGGAAGAGAAGGCGGCCGCAATAACGTACGCACTTGGCCCGTTGTCCAAAATAGTGAACTATGCCGACGACAAGCTGACCCAGATTGGCGTGACCAAGGAAAAAATCGCGGCCGAGTCGGCCGCGGCCTCCGACCAGGAGTACACCGACACGCGCACCCTGATGATCGTGCTGGTCCTGGTTAGCGTGGGCGCGAGCATCGGCCTTGGCCTGTGGATTACCAGGGTGCTGACGCGCCAGCTGGGCGGCGAGCCGGCGTATGCGGTCGAAGCGGCGGGCGCGATTGCCGCCGGCGAACTGTCAAACCCTATTCACACCGGCAACGGCGACCAGAGCAGCCTTCTGTTTGCGATGGAAGCGATGCGCAAATCGCTCGTCAAGATTGTCGGTGAGGTGCGTAGCGGCACCGACACCATCGCTACCGCCTCCAACCAGATCGCCGCCGGCAACCTGGACTTGTCCTCGCGCACCGAAGAACAGGCCAGCTCGCTGGAAGAAACTGCCTCTTCCATGGAAGAGCTGACCAGCACCGTCAAGCAAAATGCGGACAATGCGCGCCAGGCCAACCAACTGGCCGTGTCGGCCTCGGAAGTGGCGCTCAAGGGCGGCAGCGTGGTGGCCGAAGTGGTCGACACGATGGCCTCGATCAACGCATCGTCCAAGAAAATTGTGGACATCATCGGCGTGATCGATGGCATCGCGTTCCAGACCAACATCTTGGCGCTTAACGCGGCGGTGGAAGCGGCGCGCGCCGGCGAGCAGGGCCGCGGCTTTGCCGTTGTCGCCACCGAGGTGCGCAACCTGGCCCAGCGCTCGGCGGCGGCGGCCAAGGAAATCAAGACCTTGATCAACGATTCGGTCGACAAGGTCGACGCCGGCGGCAAGCTGGTCGACCAGGCCGGCGTGACGATGGCCGACATCGTGCAGTCGATCACCCGCGTAACCGACATCATGTCCGAGATCGCTTCGGCAAGCATGGAACAGACCATGGGCATCGAGCAGATCAATTCGGCCATTGCCCAGATGGATGAAGTAACCCAGCAAAATGCGGCGCTGGTGGAACAAGCCGCGGCCGCGGCCGGTTCATTGCAGGACCAGGCAGCCGCGCTGGCCGAGGTAGTGAGCGTCTTCAAGCTGGGCTACGACACGGCGGCGCCGGCCGCGCGCGCGCCTATGCGCAAGAGTCCGGCGGGGCGTCTCGTGGCCCGCCCTGCACCGGGCGCTGCACCGAACCCAACTAAGGCTGCGCTCGCGCCCGCCACGCCGGCCGCGCGCCGGCCCGCGCTGTCGAACAGCGCGGCAGAGGACTGGGAAGAGTTCTGATCGGCCTGGTTTGATTTCGACGCCCGGCCGCTTGCAACCCCCTTGGCCTGTTTTTTTGTGCGCTTCCGCACAGACTGGTATATCTCTCAGGAACTAGTCTCGGGCATCTGACAGTTTTTTAAGGGGCTTAAATTGAAACATCCATCGTTATGCATGATCGCCGCCTGCCTCGCCGGCGCAGCCCTGGCGCCTGCCCAGGCAGCCCCGGCCAAGACCACCGTTGCCAAGAGCGCGCCCGCCCCAACCGCACTCGCGCCAACCGTACTGAACGCGGAAACGGTCAACGCCGCCGGCAAGGGCGCGCCCACCGACGGCAAGCCGGACAGCGCAACAATCCTGCGCGCCCAAGTGCTGCTGGACCGCGCCCACTTCGCGTCGGGCGAGATCGATGGCGCCGCCGGTTCCAACCTGAAAATGGCACTCGTTGGCTTCCAGCGCAAAAATGCCATCAAGGAAACTGGCACGCTTGACGCGGCCACCTGGACCGCGCTCAATGCCGACCCGGCGCCGGCGCTGGCCACTTACACACTGGCCGATGTCGACGTCGCCGGTCCGTTCACCCCGATTCCCGAAGACATGGCCGCCAAAGCCAAGTTGCCCACGCTGGGCTATGCCAGCGCGCTCGAAGGCCTGGGCGAAAAATTCCACGCCAGCACCAAGCTGCTGCAAAAGCTGAACCCGGACAAGGACCTGACCAAGGTCGGCGAGCAAATCCTGGTCCCCAACGTGCTCGATACCGAACCGCTGCCCAAGGCGGGCAAGATTGTCGTCGACAAGTCGGACCGCACGCTCGCCCTGCTCGACGCGAGCGGAAAATTGATCGCCCAGTTCCCGTCCTCGTCCGGTACCGACAAAGACCCGCTGCCGATCGGCACCTGGAAAGTGAACGGCGTGTCGAAAAATCCAAAATTTCACTACAACCCGAAACTGTTCTGGGATGCGGACGCCGGCGAAAAGAAAGCGACCATTCCATCCGGCCCGAACAACCCGGTCGGCGTGGCCTGGATCGACCTGTCCAAGCCGCACTACGGCATCCACGGCACCCCGGTGCCCGGCTCGATCGGCAAGACCCAGTCGCACGGCTGCATTCGCCTGACCAACTGGGATGTGCAAACGGTGACGGCGTCGGTCGGTCCCGGCACCGAAGTGCTGTTGCAAGAATAATTGCTATTTGAAATTTACTGCGTAAAACGAGAGAAGGAACACTTCCATGAAATGGTTATTGACGTTTTTGGCCGGCTTGCTGTTGGGCGCGGGCGGTTTATTTGTTTATCTGCGCCAGGTGGGCCACGTGGACGCCCAGCCGGTCGTGGCCGTGGCGCCCTGCCCGGCCGTGGTCAGCGCTCCGCTTGTCCCCGGCGCCGTCATTGCGCCGGGCAGCCTGCCGCCGGCCCCGATCGTGCCGACCGACTTGAGCGAAGCGGACTTGCCGCTGCGCCCCGTGCAAACGGCTGCCGAAGCGGCCTTGACAGCATCGGCTGCGAGCTCGGCAGCAGCGAGCGCCAACAAGCTGCTCATTCCGGTGGACGGCATGAAACTGGCGCAGCTGTCGGATAATTTCGACCAGCCGCGCGGTACCGAACGCCACCATGAAGCGCTGGACATCATGGCACCCAAAGGCACCAAGGTACTGGCGGTGGCCGATGGCAAGGTGACCAAGCTGTTCGAAAGCAAGGCCGGCGGCCTGACGGTGTATCAGTTCGACGCGACCGACAAGCTCGCTTACTACTACGCCCACCTCGACAAGTATGCCGAAGGCTTGAAGGAAGGCGCGCCGATCAAGCGTGGCGAGCTGATTGGCTACGTCGGCGTGACCGGCAATTCCGCCGCCAACGCACCGCACCTGCACTTCGCCGTCTTCGAGCTCACGCCCGAAAAGCAATGGTGGAAAGGCACGCCATTAAATCCCTACCCCATGATGGCTGACTAAGACCTGGCGGCCACAAAAAAATCACCGCCTCACCCGGGGTCAGATACCCATTACGACACGAGCCCATCAGCGAAAGCGGATGGGCTCGTGTCGTAATGGGTATCTGACCCCGGGGTGGATTTTTAGCAATTATTCATCCACGTCGGCGCCCACGTTGATGGCGGCGTAGGCGCGCTGGACGGCGAGCGCTTCCTTGCTGCTCATGCCGTACAGTTCCTGGGCCGAGGCGATCATCTTGGCGCGCGCGTCCTTGTAGTTGGTGACCGCCGTGAACTTGGTGGTGGCGGCCTTGAACCAGATCTTGTACGCCTTGTCGGTGCCGATCCCGCTCATCGCCGTCGGCTTCTTGACCAGGTATTTGCTGTAGTAATCGCTCTCTTTCTCGGCCTTCGATCCTTGCGCCAAAAAGTAAAACATGCGGTTGTTCGGCCCGCTGCTGTAGTGCACGTCGAGCCGCTTGAGCGAACTGGTCCAGGCGTCCGGACTACTGCCATCCTTGCCCGGCTTGTACATCCAGCGCAGCGGCGTCCCATTCTTGCTGATTTCCTTGCCCATCACCCAGTCATTGCCCACGTCCGGAATCTGGTCGCCGCTGCCGCCCGCGCGCGCGTAGGCTTCGACCACTTCGCCCGAAATGTCCGAACTCGATTCGTTCAGCCCGCCCGACTCGCCGAAATACAACAGGTTCGAGGTGGCCGCCGTCACGCCATGTCCCATTTCGTGCCCCACCACGTCGATCGAGCCCAGGCTGGTGAACGAGGAACCGTCGCCGATGAACATGCACTTGCAGGTGTCGCTGTAGTAGGCATTGTCGTAAGCGGTGTTGACGTGCGCGGCGATGTAGCTGGCCGTGTTTTGCCCGTCCAGCGAATGCCAGCCAAGCACGTTTTTCAGCATGTCATAGGTATTCATCAACCCCCACATGGCGTTCACTGCCGCGGTCTGGCCGTTGGCGTCGGTGGTGCTGCCGCCCGCTTTGTACTGCAAGCCGTCGCCCCAGTCGTTGCTGGTGTGGATAAAAATCTCGCCGGCATCGGTGCCGTGATCGGCGTTGGTAATGGCCATCGCGCCAAACTGGCCGCCGGTGCCGCGCAGCGGGTCGAGCATCTTGAAATTTTTTCCGTCCGGCGTCGTGCTCAGCGGGACTACGCCGTTGTACTGGCTCTTGCCGCTGCCAATGGCGGTTTGCAGCATGCTCCACTGGTCGATAATGCGCCCGGTGCTGGCGCTGACGATGGTGTCGTGGTACAGCGGCTGCCGGTTCAGGCGCATGCGGGTGCGCACGTGATAGGCCAGTTCATGCGACTCGACAACGTCGGCCACGTCCAGCGCATTCAATTCTTCTTCCGGCTTGTTGACGGCGGAAGGCAGGCGCTCGGTCTTGACGATCGGGTAAATGATCAGCTCGGCGCGCGGTGGCGCGACCGCCACCCCGCCGGCAGCGACCGACTTGACCGCCGTCTCGATCGCTTGCTGGGGCGTGATCGATGGCTTGACGTGAAACGCGGGCGGCGTGCCTGATCCGGCAGGTTTGGGACCCGGCGCCTTGCCCAGCCCCTGGCGCCGTTCGGCCACCGACTCCGACAAGATCTTGCCGCTGCTGTCGCTCACGACGACCGACTCGGAACCGAACACGCGCACGCCCTTGTAGGTGTGATCGGCGCGCACCACCTGGGTGCCGCTGGGACCGGGGTGCTGGCTGGCGACGGCGAACTGGTGGTCGCCGTCCAGGCCGCGCTGCGCGCGCCGCGCGCCCAGTTCGCCGATCAGGGTCGACAGGGCTTGCGGCGACTGCACCGCCGGGCCGTTCATCAGGGGCACGGCGGCGTTGGCCGAGGCCAGCGCCAGCAAAGGTAGTGCCCCCAGTAAAGCGGCCAGCGAAGTTTTGCGGATCTTCATCTCGTTCTCTCCAATAAGAAAATGTCATCGCTACAAACGGACTGAGCAATGTCAATATTGGGGGAGATGCAGCCGGGGTTTTTGCAGCAACGCAAAGACTTGCCGATCCTGATTATCGGCTTGTCATCGTCCTGGCGTTCGAGATTGAAAACTTCGCGCTGGATCAAGTGGCCGGCAAATAAGGGGAACTTTTCAAGCTTTGCGGATGCCTGGCGCGCGCTTGTAAAACCCTTCCAGTTCGCGCTGCACCAGCGCCTGGCCCTGGTCGATGACAAAATCCTGGAATGCCGCCGCCACTTTGGGGATCGGGTGGCCGGCCAGGTGCATCACGTGCCAGTCCGCTTCCACGGGATTGCCCGCCATCGGCAGCAGGCCGATCAGGCCCGCCTGGAACTCCAGTGCGCACGCGTGCACCGACAAAAAGCCCAGCCCCAGCCCGGCCGACACCATGCGCTTGATCGCCTCGTTGGACGAGACTTCGGAGCCGAAATTAAGCGGATGGCCGCCCTCCTTGAACAGTTTTTCCACCGCCGTGCGGGTGCCCGAGCCGCGCTCGCGCACCAGCAGGTTGGCGCCCGAGACGTCGGCCAGCGTCACTTTTTTCTTGCGCATCAGGGGATGGGCGGGGCTGGCGACAAAGCCCATCGGATGGCGTGCGAAGCGGGCCGCGTTGGTGCGAAACTCGCGCGGCGGCGTGCCCATGATGGCCAGGTCGATTTCCTGGCGCGCCAGCATGTTGACGATCTCGACCCGGTTCCCCACCTGCAGCTTGAGGCGCACGTCGGGACGCGCCATCGTAAACGGCACCAGCAGCGGCGGCAGCAAGTGTTCGGCCGTGGTCACCACGCCAATGCGCAGCGTGCCGCTGCTGATGCCATTGAGCGCGGCCAGCTCGTCGCCGGCCTGCTCCCACAGGTGCAGGATGCGCTCTGAAAACGCGGCCATCACTTCGCCGGCGGCGGTCAGCTGGATGCTGCGCCCGACCTTGCGCGTGAGCGCGGTGCCGGCGATGTCTTCCAAGGTGCGCAGCTGCAGCGACACCGCCGGCTGGGTCACGTGCAGCGCCTCGGCCGCCTTGGACACGCTCTCCAGGCGGGCCACGAGAACGAGCGACTGGAGCTGGCGGAAGCTGGCGTGATACATAAGGTTTTCCTTATTGATTATTAAAAAAGTCTGATTTTTCTTTTAACAAGATACGATTTATATTAACAGTCATTGGAGGAACACATATGCAAACGATCGTCATTGTCGGTGGTGGGGCCGGTGGGCTGGAACTGGCGACGCGCCTTGGAGACAGCATGGGCAAGGCCGGCACGGCGCGCATTGTGCTGGTGGACCGCTGGCCGGCCCACTTCTGGAAGCCGCTGCTGCATACGGTTGCCTCGGGCAAGCGCGACGCCCAGGCCGCGCAGATCGACTACGCGGCGCAGGCCTGCGAGCATGGCTTTGATTTTCACCGCGGCGAAGTGCTCGGCGTGGACCGCGCCGCGCGCCGCATCGCGCTGGCCCCGTGGCTGACCGATGACGGCGTCGAAGTGCTGCCGGCCCGCTCGCTCGGCTACGACAAGCTGGTGCTCGCACTGGGATCGGTCACCAATTTCTTCGGCGTGCCGGGTGCCTGCGAGCATGTGCTCACGCTGGACGACGTGCCGCAGGCAGAAGCGTTCCACCAGCGCTTCATCGACGGCTGCATTCAGGCCAGCGCCCGCAACGCGGCCGGGGCCGGGCTCGACGCCAGCCTGGACGCCAGCCTTGACACCGGCATTTACCCCGGCCTTGACGCCGGTCTCGACATCGTCATCGTCGGCGGCGGCGCCACGGGCGTGGAACTGGCCGCCGAACTCAGTCACAGCGCGCGCACGCTGGCGCGCTACAAGGTGCATGCGCTCGACCCGGTCCGCAATGTCCGCATCCGCATCCTCGAACGCGGCCCGCTGCTGCTGCCGCACTTGCATCCGCGCCTGTCCAAGCGCGCCGCGCGCCATTTGCGCTCGCTGGGAATTACCGTGTGCGTGGACACAACCGTAGAGCGGGTGGAGGCGCATGCCGTCGTCGACAACGAAGCGCGCGTGTTCCCCTCCTCGATCACACTGTGGGCCGCGGGCGTGGAAGCGCCGGCCATGTGCGCCACGCTGGGGCTGTCCGTCAACCGCCTGCGCCAGATCGCAGTGGGGCCGTCGCTGCAGTCGATGGACGACGCGGCCATCTATGCCATCGGCGACTGCGCCAGCTTTGTCTGTCCGGTCAAGGGGACGGTGCCGCCGCGCGCGCAGGCGGCGCATCAGCAGGCGATGTTCTTGGCACAAACCTTGGCACAAACACTGGCGCACGGTGCTTCAACGGCGGCGTTTGCGTATCGGGACTATGGTTCACTGGTGTCGCTCGGGCCGCTCGCCGCGGTCGGGGTGCTGGCCGGGACCGTGGGCGGGCGCAAGTTCCAGGTCGGCGGGCTGCTGGCGCGCTGGCTGTATTCGCTGATGTACAGGAAGCACCTGATGGCGTTGCACGGCTTTGCCAGGATGGCGGCGCGCACGGTGGCGGACTGGATTGGCGAGAAGATTTCGCCGTCGGTCAGGCTGCACTAGCCCGCCATCTGCTTCCGGTTACTGCTCCGCGTTCAGCAGCGCGGCAGCCCAGCTGCGCGCCTCGTCGAGCGTATAAAACACGGCCAGCGGCAGCACTCCCTCGTAGGCTTTGAAGAAGCTCGACTCCACGAAATCGCGCCCTTCAACGGTCTTGTCGGCCACGATCGCATGCGCCACGCAACCCAGCGTGCGCGCCGCATGCTCCGCGCAGCGCCGCAGCACCAGCAGCGCCTCGGGCGTGGACAGCATCGAACCATGGATGACGGCGACCCCGACATGCGGACCCACGCCCATCGCCACGGGCTGCACCGCAAGCGCCCACGCTTGGACCAGTTCCTTGTTCCAAGGCCCGGTCACGTCTGAAATAATCAGGCGGCCGTCAACCCGGGTCAGGAAGGTGCCGTGGGGGCGAAAGGCATGGGTGGGAGTTCTCTTGTGCAGCATGCGCAAAGTATACACCAGCAGGCATGCCCGACCAGTGCTTCAGCGCCGCAGTGGCCGGCGCGCGCGCGCGCCGCGGGCCGCGTGCACGCCGTCGAGCCAGTCGCGCCCGCCGCCGGCCAGCGCCGCGTCGATCACTTCCTGCGGCAGCGAAAACACGCTCGCCCAGGCCGCACGCCCGTCTGCCGTATTGGTCGGAAAGTCGTGCCGCTCGATCGGCCAGCCGTATTTCCGCATCAAGGCCCGCACTACCGTATGCAAGGTGACTTTGCGGTTCTCGAAAATGCTTTCCATGCCCGCCATGTCGTCCGACGCCAGCAGCACCGCCAGCACCTGGGCCCGCATGGTGGCCGGGCCGGTGGGAAAGCGGCCCACCTTCTGTTCATTTTTCTGGTTCATCGCCGCTAGCATACCAGCGACAGCGCAACTAGCAGCGCCAGCGGGAACTTTCTTGAAATTGCACTGTCTATGATTGCATGCTTCCTATCGCTTCTGAACAATACGATGTGGCCGCCATCATGGGCGGGCTGTACGGCGACGGCATCATCGCCTGCCAGGGCGCCTTTTCACGGGCATTTATCGACCAACTGGGCGACGAGATCGCGGTGCTGTTCGCCGAAGCGCGCAGCCGCCCCGGCGGCGCACTTGAACGCGGTCCCAACCGCTACTACGTCGAGATTCATCCCGAACGCCTGTCCGGCTTTGCCGCCATTGCCGCCCACCCGTGGGTGCACGCCGTCTGCAGCGCCGTGCTGGGGCCGCACTACCAGATTGTTGAAGCAGGCTTCGACATCCCCGGCCCGGGCGCTATGCGCCAGCCGTGGCACCGCGACTTTTCGACCCCGCCCGAAACGTTGATCGGGCGGCGCCTCAATTCACTCGCCTTCAACATCACGACCGTCGACGTGCAAGACGATATGGGTCCGCTCGAAATCGCGCCCGGCACCCAATGGGATGACTGGCCGGGCGACCCAATGTTCCCCCCGCTTGCCGCGTGGGAGCGCTACGAGCAGCGGCGCGTGCGCAAGCGTCCGCAGATGGGCGACATCTCGGCCCGCTCGGCCCTGACGATTCACCGCGGCACGGCCAATGTCTCGCAGCAGGCGCGCCCGGCGTATGTGCTGGGCGTGGACGGGCCTGACGGGCGCAACGCCGAACGCCACGACCTGCAGCTCACGCGCGCTTACAACGACAAATTGCCCGCCGCGCTGCGCGATCATCTGCACTGCCGCATAGTCGACACCCTGCAGCCACTGGTGCAGGCGCACACGATACAAGGCCTGTTGATGGGAGCGAAAGGCTGATGCATGCTATATTTTTCCCGAAGGAGACAGCCCATGGATGATCACCACCACCTCCCCCGTCCCGATTACAAGTCGGCCAAGCGAGTCGAGCAGGCGCTCAATGTGCAGGCCGTGCTCGACACCCACGCGGCCGCCTTGTACCTGCGCTCGCGCGGGATCGACTTTGCGGTGGCGCTGCGCGTACTGACGCGCCCTGCCCGCCGGCGCGCCAGCAATTGACCTTTCAAGCACGTCTCCCGGCTGCGTTCGCGGCCGTTTTATTTCCGCTTAGCCAACTAAAACCTGTCACGTAGGAATTAGACGACACGTTTATTTTCTTGTGCCCTACATTCCCGCGTCGGTTGGTCCGATGACTGCGGCTGCTCAACCATATAAAGTTCTACCCAGATGAAGCGCGCAGCAACGATTGCAGCGCACGACGCAGCCATACACTTAAAGAGGCCACCCATGTACCAGCCGCAATCGATCCGCCCTTCCGTCAACGTTCCTGCCGCAGCCGTGCGCGACATTGTCCTTGGCGCGCGCAGCGAACTGGCGTGCGCCCCGGTCAGCCTCACCGGCGCGCAGCAGAACGAATTGCTCAGGGCACTGGGCCGGGTCGATCTTGAGCGCCTGTTCCCTAACCTGGAGCTGGTGCCGCTGAAAAAAGGCGACTACTTGTACGAATTTGGCAGCAAATTCGACTACGCCTACTTCCCGACCAATGCGATCGTCGCGCTGCATTACGTGATGGAAGACGGCGCCACGACCGAAATCGCCGTGGTTGGCCGCGAAGGCGTGGTCGGGGTGGCGATGTATGCCAATGAACGGGCGAGCTGCTCGGCCGTGGTGCAGGCTGCGGGTTACGGCTACCGTCTGCGCACCGATGCGCTGCGCAACCTGTTCAACGAAGGCGGGCCGTTTGCCCAGCTGATGATGCGCTATACCTTCGCGATGTTCGTGCAGCTGGCGCAAAATGTGGTGGGCACGCGCCATTCGACGCTTGAACAAAAGCTGTGCCGCTGGTTGCTCGAACGGCTGGACCGCTCGCTGTCGAGCGAACTGAAGGTTACGCAGGAAACCATGGCGACCATGCTCGGCGTGCGGCGCGAAAGCATCACGCTCGCTGCCGGCAAACTGCAGGCGGAAGGCTTGATCCAGTATCGGCGCGGGACGGTTGCCATTCTTGACCGTGCGGGTCTGGAAGTGTGCGCCGGTGCTTGCTACAAGGCGAGCCGGGTGGGGTTTGATCTGATGCGCAGCCACCAGTAAGATCGGGGCGATTGCGCAGCAGCACAGTCAGTCGACGTGCCAGTGGCCGCGCCCCATACCGGAGGTTCTGCAACCTACAGTCGCCCACGTACAAACGTTTACATGCTCAGCAATGTCCACCGAACTCATGTCACCGTTCGCCCCCTAACACTCATCGATGGCAACTTCGGTGCTGGTGTCGAGCATCGTTCCATCGCCATAGTTCTCAATCACCGGATCTAAGTTTTCGGGCGCATGAAGAATCGTTGGGCCCCTTGAGCACGCTTGCCGCGTCAGGTACTGCGTCAAGCCCTCGGCCTGAACTTCTGGAGGGATCGCTGCCTGCATTTCCCCCAGCAATTCAACAGCCGCAGTCACGATCCATCCTACCGAGCGAAATTTCGGGCTGACGATCTGAATATTCTGCGAGTCGGTCTGGTCGAAGAAACCGTGTTGCAATTTGTGTCGCACATAGGAAAGCGTAGTAATACCACCTATGATGCGTCTCTCCAAATATGCCTGGCTTTTATCGTCATCGTAGCGAACGACCTTGTCCGGAAACTCGTATCCCTCGGCTTCCAGCAGCGTCTCGGTGATAATGCTTGGCAGTAGCGGTCGCCCATCTTCGTGGCCGACTTCGAATAGCAAGATTTTCTTGAGTTTCTTGATCTCTTTCTGCAACTCCGTATCGGATTTTTGAATGGCGATCTTCGCAAGATAGTCCCGAATAAAGCGATTGGACGCCTCCATGATTTCATCCCTGCTCTTGTCCGGATGTGCTTGCAAAAATCTGTCATCCATATCGAGCATCTTCCATGCGTGGTTCAGGTCATGGATGAGAAATTCAAGCGGAGATTGCCAGAACTCATCCACATACACGGGCTCGGTCGACAATCCGACGAAATAGATAGCGGTGCCCCGAACCTTCAAGAAGTCCGTCGCAGAGACGTTATCGAACGTCGGAATGATGATTGCTTCCGGGATTCGGCTCATCAGGCTTTCGTAGCGGTACCAGTAATTCTTCTGAAAGTGCGTGCTCAGATTTTTTCTGGTACGCCATACCACGTCAAAGAAGCCTACAGCTTCAAATAAGACGCGCAAGGTCGGAGCATACGGACACATCGGTCCATTCTCGATCGTGACGTGATGAAGCTTGTGCAGCACCTGGTCTCGCATGATCAATAATGCCGCATTGCCGCGGCAGGTTTCATCGACCGTTGGGGAAATCATCTGGCTGCGGACATAGTCGACGACCGGCAATAACTCTATGATCGGCGTGTCCGCCCTGTCATTATTCTGGCTGAACCGCGCCCTGATACCACGGTAAACGTCCAACGGATTAGTTACCGTTTTCCGGATCCATTCATGATGGGAAACGCCTTCGGTCTTCGTGAAATTCTTTGCGAGGAGCGCGGCAACAATTTGCTTGTGATGTCCAAAAGCGAATGTGCCGTTTTTCGTGTTAGGTGTGGTAACCAAGCTCTCAGCGATCCATCGGCCCTGAACCCCGTCCGTATCCGGGATCTCGACGAGTAGGCCGATTGTGTCGACGATATGGCGCGGGTCCGACGGGGCGGTAATGTCCTTGAGGTGATCGCGGAATCCGTGCGATATGGTCCGGTCCATATAAACTCGGGCTTCTTTGCCAGCATCGGTCGCAGAAAAATAGTACTTTCGTCCGTTGCGTTCCGCGGTTCCATAATGGATGGCGGTAGCTCGCAGCACCTTGGATGCGGTAATCCTTAACGCAGCAAAAATGTTGCCGGGGATTCCAGTGTCGTTCAGCTCGTCTTCGTCCCGGAGCAACCCGCCTGGCAGTGCCATGCCTGTGGGAAAAAAGGCCCGGTCAAGGATCAGAAATTCCTTTCCGCTCGGCCCTTCGCGCATTACAAGGACGTCGACAGTTCTGCGAACTAGCGTGCCCTGTTCAATTCGGTCCTTCGCTCGCGTCTTGAGCTCTTGATCGGATAGCAGTGCGGCGATCACTTTGGATCGGGGCTCGATGCTCAGATATCTGGCGATGTCAACTTCGATGCAATTCTTGCGAATCGGGTCACGCAGGCGATGAAACCAGTAGATCATATACATCAGCGACTCGGCATATAGCGTTGCCGGAAAACTTTGCGTATCGAGAGTCACCCGATACCGGCCGAGTATGCCGAGAACGATTTCAGTCAAGACGTCGGAACGTTCAGGCGGATAAGAAGGCGGCGGAGTTGCTCCCGAAACTTTTCCAATATCCTGCAAGCCAAATCGCGGCGGGAGCTCGTCAAATGCCATCCAATCTTCCTTAATATTTTCGTCGCGTCGAAATTCTTTACAAAGCTCGGCAGGCACACTGAACAAGTATTCATGTTCAGTCCTCGCCAGCGCTGATGCAGCCATTTACCCTTCCATTGACCAAAGGAAAAGCAAACTTTAGTTTACAGTCATCCGGCGCACTGCCTTTGATCGTCTGCTTTTGGCCGACAACCACCGATTGTACCCGACGGCTGCAGTGCGGTCCGATCTCGGCCGCTGCCGCCCCCTTGCGGTCACTCCGCAAAACGCGCACAGCGCGAGTACGCGATCGGACGCAGGGTATTGCAGTGATAAAGAACGTATATTTTCAACAAGCAAAATAGGTGACTGTTCAGCGCCTATGCAGTGGGCTGGATAGGATTACCGGCGAAGGCGCGTTGCAGCACCTCCAGCATGCCGTGGCCCTGCTTTCGCAGCGTATCGAGGCAGGAGCGAATGACGCAGAAATTTTCAGCGCCTTCGACGGTGCGGAAGCAGCCTGAAATCTTTTGCTTCACCTTGGGCATGCGCACGGCGCGTTCAGCCACGTTGTTGGTGAACGGGACGGCGAGATCGCGAATGAACAGCAGGATGGCATC